>JAKSRF010000071.1 GCA_024403755.1 Clostridia bacterium | reverse complement strand
AACCTTCCCTTGAAAACTCATAAAAAACTGTAACAAACGCAATTGGAACATTATAATTGTTTTTACGGATTAAACGTGCAGTTTCAAATCCGGTCATTCCTTCCATTTCGTAGTCTAATAAAATTAAGTCAAATGAAGATATTTCTTGATGGTTTAATAAATCAATTCCGGATTTAAATTCACTAATTTTGAAATTAATATTTTTGCTTAAGAGATAATTTTTGGCAATAATAATTTCTGTATTTAAAAAATCCGTATTGTCATCTACAAACGCAATGTTAAACATAATTACCTCATAACATTTACCGATACTCTCTATTTAATTATACTCGATGAGTTGTATTTTTATGCTTTGAATTATCGATAGTAAACAAATCTTTGCCAAAAAACAAAGCGTACTTGCCAGTATTGTTGTTTTGCACGAGTTAATTTGATAAATAAAAAATAGTTGTTATTTAAAGGAGTTAAGAAATTGGAACAGTTATGTAATCAAATTGCTAGTAGTCTAGCAAAAAATAAAATGATTATTCCAGAAGAAATAGATTTTTATTCGTACAATTTACTTGTAATTTTTGAATCATTTCTGTCTCATTGTTTACTTTTGTGTGCAGCATTTTTTTGGGGGAAATTGTTAGAAGTGATAGTGTTTATTATTCATTTGGAAGTATAAGAAGTTTTGCAGGTGGTTTTCATTGTAAAACTGCTTTATGTTGTAATTCTTTAAGTGTAATACTAGTTTTTACACTGATAAATCTTGAACCATTTGCTGTTCGTTTTTGGTACATATTCTGTTTTTTAGTATTTGTATCGTTATTGTCAATTTTATGTATCGGTGCAGTTAATCACCCCAATATGCAATGGTCCGCAGATGAATATCTGCGGGCTAAAAGATGTTCAAGATTCGTTGCTATTCTGCTTTATTTTGCATTCTTAATAATCAGTATATGCGCATCTAAAAAAACATATTCATTTTATATTGGAAGTGGGATTGTTTTGACAGCCATTATGCTTATATTTCAATTATTACAAAGGAAAGGAGGTAATGAATACAATGAGTGAAACAAGAAAGCTTCTTTTAACAGCGGTAAAGAAGATGGTAGAAATCAAAGAATTAGCCAATCCTAATGCGTTTCGTTCACCGACATTTTTTCATCAACCAAAGCGGCCGAAGAAATTGTTAAAGGAGTAGTATTTTATCAGGAGGTATGTGTAAATGAATGTAAAGAAAATCTTATCTTTAATATTTTTTAGCAGTTTGGTTGTTTGTTCATTTAATGTGATTCCTATTTTTGCCATGTCAGACCATTATGAAACTGTATCGTATGGTGCTGGTGGGTACGGATACACTTCTGCGAATAGCAAGAACGAATACGCAACCCAATATTCTACAAGGTTAACTGGCGTTGGATTCAACGGTTTACCAGCAGGACAGTTTCCTTCAAGTTCTACAAATATATATTTTACACCTTGTGATGCCGAGAGAGGTTATGCAAGCAATGGCACCAAGAAACTATCATAATAGTACCCATGTAGCAAATGCAACTGTAAAACATGATAGTTATTATAGTAGCGTAGGTGGATGCGACTATAGAAACGGTGGATATGGTAGTGTTGTAATACGTGTGGATAGTAATTATAGCCTAAGTAATACGGTAGGTGTGAAATGGAATTTCGGTTACAAAAGCTCGTTGCCTTAATACTTTCAGTGTTGTTTTTATTGTGCGCTTGCGCTGATGATGTAGGTCATACGGAGACATTATCCAGCATTACTGATTCAGATTATGTGGATGTAACAACTTGCACTATCGCTGGTATTATCAGCGATAGTGCTACTTCGTTGCCTGATATATCACAGGAACAAATTGATGTTGAATTGGACGATGGTTTTTATTTTATTAGAGTGTATGCTGTTGATGAATGTTTTACATATTCAGACAATAGTTTAATCATGACTGTTGGTGTAGAAAACAATGAAACACATTATTATACAAACGAAGATTTACAGCGTTACAGTGTTGGAGATGTATTTGAAGTAGATGGCGAGTTGAGTTTTGAAATTGAGTCACTAGAAGTTGAAAGTAATGTTTTCGTAAAAAATCGCTATTACAGTGAAGAAATAATTAGATTGAATGATAATTTTATTATGCGCCATCCTGGAGATGATGGAAGCAATGATTATTATTTAGTAAAGGATTTTTGGATCTTAAATTATGTGAGATGTTTTGATGGTGAGAGTGAAAGACAACTTGACTTGCAGAATGTAACAAATATATGCATTCAAGATTCGTGTTTGATAAAATGCGATTCATATGACGAATTATCCAAACAATACATAAAAAATACGCTGGAAGTTTTTGATACTAAAGATTTTGTAATAGCACAAAAAGAAAAAATCGGAGATTCCTTGTTAGCAATTTATGCCAATATAAGAATTGAGAATGGGAAGATAATAGAATTGAATTTTTGGCCATATATGTATGAGGGTAGATTTGTATGTACAAACGAATAGTTAAAGTATTATTAGTTATATTATTACTTGGTGCTTTTTTGTTTAACAATATAGCTTGCATGGAGAGAAAGGATAATATAGTTAGTTCTGAACGTTCATTCTTATCGGCGGTGTATTCAATTGATAAAAATATTAGTTGGTATTGGATTTTTCAACAAAATGATATTGTTAGATTAGTTGTTCAAACGACAGAATATGCAGGTGATAGTTTCCATGATGATTATTTCTTATATTCGATTGAGGATGGCAGGATTAATGCAGAAGTACCAATACCTGCCAACACAACAAATGCTTTTTGTGGTGTGGGTGACAATCGTATTGCGTGTATAAATGAAATAAATGGGTATGTTTTATTTGATCTTAATGGCAATATTCTAGCTAAATATAATGGTGATGATTGTAGTGTCATAGGAATCTCTGATATAGAGAGTTCATCCGAAGGTTTTGTTGTAATTACATCTAACATGGCAACGTTATTTGATTTTGATGGAAACAAGATTGGAGATGTATTATTCGATGATAATTATTATTTATCAGAAGAAAAAAGTTATTTTGAAATTGATAACAAAAAGTATTTGTCTATAGAAAGTGATTATGGAACAACAGCGTATTATGAGCTAGATTTTATAAATTCGGTCTTTGCATTTGTAGCTGACAATAAAACATTTAATCTAGAGGATGATATGACAACATATAGATATGGTGGATATGTTTATGATGAAGTGAATGGTTTGATTGGCAAACTCAATTTTGATAATAGTTCTGTTGATACACTGGCTTTATTAGAGAATTGTATTATTGTTCCACCAGAACATGTAGTCTCGATTAATATACATACTCATATTCTTTCAGATTATAACTTTGCCAAAGTTTATAGGTATGATGGAGAACGCACTGATGTTGTTATTATTTCGCAAGCAGACGATATAGATTTATCTGATAGAACAAAAATTACAATTAAAGGAAAAGATATAAATCAAGACATAACACTAATGTGGGCAATATATGAATATAATTCTTCACAGTCAGAGTATTTGATTTGTGCCGAGGATTATGGAGAAAGCTACTATTATGAAACAGCTGAAGAAGCTCAGCAAAAGAAATTAGAACTTATTGCTTCATTTGAATCCGATGGAGCACCGGATATTTATTATGGAAATGATTTTGATTATGACTATTTTGGAAAAAACGGATTGGTTTTGAATATATTGGATTATACAGACATTAATGTGTTTGATGATGTAACCTTGGGAATAAAGGATATTTTGGTAAATAATAATGAATGCTATCATGTGTTTGCAGGTTATATTTTATTTGGTTACGTTGGTGAAAAAGAGAATTACCCTTTAGAAGATTATTGTTTTGATTCCTTGCCTAATTTAACGGGATATAAACGACTTTTCCCCGAAATGACATCTGTTGATTTGGTGGACTTAATGATTAGATATGCTATTACATCTAACAAGGGAGTAACAAGATTATTAGAGAAGGATAATATGATGTGCATAGTAAAAAAAGCCATTGATACCGGTATTTCGCCTTTAGAAGCAAGTTTGTGGGGAGATTATTCAGGTATTGGTAGCCGAGATTATTCTCTCTGTTTAGCTTATATTAATGCTAGTATTAAAGATTATGTATATAATTGTAACACTGTTGGCGATGATTTATCTTTTGTTGGTTTTCCTTCTGCTAATGATGCTTGTCATGTTATAATCCCAGCATCCAATATAGCAATATCGAGTAATTCTGAAAATATTGAAGCGTGTGTGGATTTTATACATGTATTATTGTCTGATAATGTTCAGTCTAAGAATTTTATAAACAACTATTTTCCAGTATCACAAACCACATTTAATCAATATATGAATTATATGAAAAATCCAGAACAGATTCCTGATGATGAATTAACATATAAATCAATGGCAACCACATCATATTCATATCTTGACGAATATGGACATCTTGTATCGAGAGAAGGATATATCGAATTAACGGATGAAGAGATTGCTGGATTTAGCGATTTTATAAGGAATATAGATGCGTCGGAGTGTATTGATTGGGGAGTGTATAATATTATTAGGGAAGAAATGTTATCGTATTATACTGCTGAAAAAAGTATTGATGATATCGTTGACGCGCTATGTTCAAGATTAACAGTATATTACCAGGAAAATTATACATGATGTGTAATATGTATTAGAAAATATATAAGCATTTTCGAGAAGAAAAAGGATTTTTATGATATAATATTCGGGTATGTTTATGCATTGGAGGATGTTTTATCAGCATGAAAAGATCCAAGGAAGAAATCAAGCAGTCTGAGCAGGAAATGGACGTCATATTTCGTTCTGAACAGAATACTATAATTCCTGTAGACCTTGATAAAGAAATGAAGAAGTCTTTCATCGACTATGCCATGTCGGTAATTACGGACAGAGCACTCCCGGATATAAGAGACGGTCTTAAGCCGGTTCACAGAAGAATTCTTTATTCTATGTATATAAATCACGTTACCCCTGATAAACCGTATCGTAAGTGTGCGACTACCGTAGGTGACGTTCTCGGTAAGTTTCACCCGCACGGTGATGCTTCCGTATATGATGCACTTGTACGTTTGGCACAGGATTTCTCTTTGAGACATCCGCTTGTAGACGGTCAGGGAAACTTCGGTTCAATAGATGGTGATCCGCCGGCTGCTTACCGATATACAGAGTCAAGACTTGAGAAGATTGCTCTTGAGATGATGAGCGATATCGAGAAGCATACTGTTGAATTCCGTCCGAACTTCGATGAGAATGAGATGGAGCCTGTAACGCTTCCGGCAAGATTCCCTAACTTTCTCGTAAACGGTTGTGTAGGTATTGCCGTAGGTATGGCTACGAATGTTCCGCCGCATAATCTCGGTGAGGTTATTGACGGCGTTGTTATGATGCTTGATAATCCTGAGGTTACTGTTGATGAACTCATGACAGTAATTAAGGGACCTGATTTCCCGCTCGGCGGAATGATTCTCGGAACTAAGGGAATACGTGACGCTTATACAACGGGACGCGGTAGAATTCTTGTTCGTTCTCATACAGAGATTGAGGATATGAAGGACGGCAAGCACAGAATAATTGTTCAGGATTTACCGTTTGCAGTAAATAAGGCTATGCTCATCGAGAAGATGGCGGAGCTTGTTAAGGACAAAAAGGTTGAGGGAATCTCCAATATCAGAGATGAATCCGACCGTGAGGAAGTAGTTCGTATTGTTATAGAGCTTAAGAAGGAAGCAAACCCTGAGGTTGTTCTCAATCAGCTTTATAAGAATTGTAAGATTCAGGATGCCTGCTGTGCAAATATGCTTGCACTTGTTCCTGATAATGACGGCAAGCTTGAGCCTAAGCTTGTTACTCTTGTTGATTCACTTAAGTATTATGTTGCTCATCAGGAGAGCGTTGTCACAAGAAGAACGGAATACGATCTTGAGAAGACAATGGCAAAGCTTCATATTGATGAAGGTTTGTTGCTTGCAATCGACCATATTGATGAAATTATTGCAATTATCAGAGCAAGTAAGGATGAGAATCAGGCAAAGGCCAATCTTTGTGAGAGATTCGGTTTCTCTGATAAGCAGGCTCAGCATATTGTAGATATGCGTCTCGGAAGACTTACCGGTCTCGAGAGAGAGAAGCTTGAGGCTGAAGCAGAGAGCTTCAGACAGCTTATCGAGAAGTATAAGATGATTTTGAGTGATAAGAAGCTTCTCCACGACACGATAAAGGAAGAGATTCTTGCAATTAAAGCTAAGTTTGCTACTCCGCGTCGTACAGAAATCGTACATGGTGCCTTTGAGGATATTGATGATGAGTCACTTATCCAAGAGGAGAATATTGTTGTTACACTTACTCATCTCGGATATATCAAGAGACAGCTTGTAAGCAATTATAAGAGTCAGCACAGAGGCGGTCGCGGTATATCTGCTCAGGGTACCCGTGAAGAGGACTTCGTTGAGAGAATACTTACGACTTCTACACATGATTTCCTGCTTTGTTTTACAAATACGGGAAGAGTATTCAAGATAAAGGGATATCAGATTCCTGAGACGCAGTCCAGAACAGCAAGAGGTACAGCTCTCGTAAATCTTCTGAAGCTTAATGACGGTGAGAAGATTCGTAATATTATCCCGATATCTTCCTTTGAGGATGACAGTGAGTATCTCACAATTGCCACATCCAACGGTGTTGTTAAGAAAACTCCTGTATCAAGTTATGCCAATATCAACAAAAACGGTCTTATTGCTGTTCGTGTTAAGGACGGAGACAGCGTTATAGGTGTATGTGTTACACGAGAGGAACAGGAGATTATTCTTGTTACTGCAGCAGGTAAGGCTATTCGCTTTAACAGTGATGATGTTCGTGAGACCGGACGTAATACCTCGGGTGTACGAGGAATTAACGTATCAGATGATGATAAGGTTGTCGGAATGGCTCCGGTAACGGATAACGGTGAACTTCTTGTTATTACCGAGAACGGTATGGGTAAGAGAAGCTCTGTGGACGATTACAGAATACAGAATCGTGGCGGTAAGGGACTTATCACATATAAGGTTACCGAGCGTACAGGCCGTCTTGTCGGTTGTACTCTTGTGGATAATGAGATGGATCTTCTCATGATATCCGATAACGGTGTTGTAATAAGAGTAGATGCATCTGAGATACCTACACTTTCGCGTGCTACTTCAGGTGTTAAGCTCATGAAGTCGGGCAATGCAAAGGTGGTAGATTTTACCATTACCGAACATGAAGAGGAAGAGCCTGAGCTTGATGAAGCGGAAGGCGACGAATCTGAGGTTGATTCATCAACAGGTACCGAAGAAGGTAACAGCGAAGAATAAAATTGATTTATGTTAATAGTATAAGCAGGGTGTACTGCCCTGCTTTACTTTTTTGTAAAAGAGGAAAGATTGATGATTAAGAAGGTATTTACTATTATTTCCGGAGTTCTGGCAGCGGCTTTTATATTGCCGTCACTTATGCTTAGCGCTGATGTGAATCAGCCGGAATTAACCATACCGACTCTGGATCAAATAAATTGCCGTGCATATTGTGTTTATGATAAGACTGCAGATAAAATTATTCTGTCGAAGGAAGAAGACACTCAAGTGTATCCTGCGTCAATGACAAAGATTATGACAATGCAGTTAGGACTTGATTATCTGGATTCGGATGATTACCTGACCGTATCACAGAATGCAATGGACGCGACCACATATGATTCAACTATGATGGGTTTAAATACGGGGGAGATAGTAAAGGTATCCGAACTGTACTACGGAATGATGCTTCCGTCCGGAAATGATGCCGCCAATGTTGTGGGCGAGGGAGTTATAGATGCCCTTTTCGAGAAGTATCCTTCTACAAGTGAAGAGGTAGGACCTGACGGCGTTAATGCTTCTTATTTTGAAGAACAGTTAAGTCTCACTTCTGAAGAGATTTTGGGCGGATATAAGCTTACGGCATTTGCGCTTCTTATGAATGTCAGAGCAGAGAATATAGGTTGCAAAGGCACGCACTTTGTTAATGCTAACGGGCTTCATGATGATAATCACTATACAACGGCTTCTGATTTGACATTGATTATGGCTAATGCGGCTTTAAATGATGATTTCAAAAAGGTAATTAATTCACCGACTCATATTTTCCAGGCAACTAATGTTCATACTGAGGACGGTTGGTCGATGGTAAAAAATACCAACAGTCTGCTCACGGATCCTTGGCTCTGTGCCAAAACTCCGGAGGGACAAGATACACATATTACTGCTTTCGTCGGTGGAAAAACAGGAACAACTTCCATGGCAGGTACTGGTATGACTGTTGCTACAGTTAATGAGAATGGACACGAGGTTTATATTGCTGTATGTGGTATTCCAGGAGACTATTATGCTTATCAGACACGATATGTTGCCTCTGTAACTGCTTATGGAAATCTTGCATGCTGGGAGAGTGATCCACAGACTGTTATTCCCGGTAATCTGGGTGATTATCAGAGATTTAATGTAACAGATGCCGAGGCACCGGTATATGATCCTCTTATGGTACCAGGTGATACATTGGATGAGGATTTTATTACCGATACCATAGAAGAAGAAAATAACAAAAAAGAGGATTCTGTTGGCGCTAATGAGACTACAGAAAGCACAATGGAGTTTAATCAGCAGGTGGTAACGCATGAAGAAGAGCCTGAGAAGAGCAAGTGGGAAGAAAGGAAGGAGAAGTTCCTTGAGAGTCCTCTTGTAGAGTTTGCAGAGAACAATAAAGTAGCTACGATACTTATACTTGTAATTCTGATACTTATTCTTATTTGCATTATACTGCTGATAATACGTTCGATTAATAAAATGAAGCGTAAAAGAAGAGCAAGAAAACCCAATATGCGTCCTTCAAGAAGTGCAGGGGATTATATTAGATAAGTAATTTATTAATAATAGAAAGAAAGTAATGGGATTATCTGGTAATTAAAGATAGTCCTATTTTCATGCAGAGATTCCTGATGTCGAAGCTGTGATGTGAATACTTAATTAGCTTGATTATTTTCCAGCTTCTCATGAAGTATGCTGTGGTATAAATAAAGTGATATAGCATTAGTGCAATTGATACAAAAAATTGACGGAATTCCACTGGAAAAGGGGTATCGTTGTGCTAATCTGCAGACTAAAGTGGTAAATCTGATCATTTACATACACTCAGAAAGGCAAAACAGCAAAAGTGTATGTAACGGGGTCGTAAAACTGCATATACATACACTCAGAATGCCAAAAACGACAAAAGTGTATGTAAAGAGCCT
>JAKSRF010000070.1 GCA_024403755.1 Clostridia bacterium | reverse complement strand
TTCATAATTCATAATTCATTTAAATAAGATGGGTAAAAAAAGTAACATCTTTTCCGTTGGAATTAAATCATACAGATATGAATGTTATTCAGGGAGGATGCTTATGATTGACGGTAAAAGAGGAATTATTATTTATGTTTTACAGATTTTACAACACGAAACTGATGAAGAACATAAATTGAAACAGACGCAAATTCTTAGGATACTTGAGACCTCTTACGGAATACATATCAATCGTAAAACATTGAGTGGTATGATACGTGATTTAAAGGAATTAGGTTATCCGATAGAATATGACGAAGTTGAGCGCGGTGGTAATACGGTAGTTACCAATATTTATTATGAACACGAGTTTGTTGCGGCAGAACTGAGAATGCTGATTGACAGTTTGTTGTTTGCAGGGAATTTACCTTACAAGCAGAGCAAAGACTTAATTTCTAAACTTGAAAACTTATCCAGTATTCACTTTAAATCTCATACAAAGCACACAATAAATATGAAAGAAAGCAAGGCAACCAATAAAGCTTTTTTCAGTAATTACGATATTGTGGACAGAGCAATATTGGAAGCAAAAAAAATCAAATTCAATTATTTCGGATTTGATTCTGATTTCAGCCTGATTAAGTATACTGATGCTGACGGTAAAGCGAGAGAGTACAAGGTGTCTCCGTATTATATGACGGTGCTTAACGGAAGATATTTTATTCTTTGCGGAACCCCAAAGAATAAACTTACGGTTTATCGGTTGGACAGAATGGAAAATGCAGAGATACTCAAAGAGAGAAGCACACCTGTTGATGAATGCAACGGATATGCGGAAGGCTTTAATCTGGCACAATATATGAATAAAAACATCTACCTGACTCCCGGGGATATAGGAAGAGTTACTTTCAGAATAAAGAAGAGATTCTTATCTGAAGTGATAGACTGGTTCGGTGATGATATTCAAATACGTGATTTACCTAAAGAAGAATGCGGGTTATGGGGCGCTCTTTGGAGACAGCAGTATTACGAGAAGAAATTTGCATCGGAAGATCCTGATGGGCAATCAAAAGAATATAAAAATTGGATAAGCGAGAATCCATATTCATGGGGAAGAAGCGTTGATAAGGAATGTGAGATTAAAGTTCAGGTAAATCTTTTGGATATGCAGTTGTTCGCACGTCAACATATGGACTATATGCGAATAACCGAGCCGGAAGAATTTGTCAAACTGATGAAGGCGGATATTATTGAGGCGGCACGTAATTACAACATTATTGACAGCAAAAAACGCAATTCTGAATCAGAATGAATAATACGGATGTCTCATTTAACTTTTTTGAGACATCCGTATTTTGTTCTTTCTTAAATATTAAACATATTGGAGCAATAATACTGAATCGGCGGCACTGTTAATCTCGGCTTCGACAAGACCGATAACGGATAAAATGCGTTTTCCGTAAGCACTTATCTCATCCGGAAGTGAACTGAAGCCTTTGAGACAAAGAAGAGTTTGATGACCGGGCAGCAAATCAGAGAGACAATCATAAAGAGCATCGAGATTGCGACCGTAATACGGCGGCAAATCAAGTGATTCAGATAAAATATCATGAAGGTCATTTCTATTTTTTGCATTGCTTACATCAATAACATAAGTGTCCATAATGAGATCTCCTTTATTTATTCTTCGCCGTATAGCAGTGTGAATGATTCATAATGATCGGATGTATAATAAATCAAACCGTCATCAGAAAATATTATTCGCTTGGCGCCTCTTGATGATGCACCTAAAGTATCAATATCACATTCGTAATAGGTTCGCCCCGAAGCTTCAGGCAAAAGCCCTTCGTAGTTACCGAAGTAATCTCCGCCTATGCATTTACCGGGTGCAAAGTCTTCGAGTGATCCGCCTTCCCATCCGAGCGCACGGGCTTCTTTCTTCGTAATGAAGTTGCTCGGAAGTTTACCGTATTGGTATATGTATAAGGAAACATCATCTTTGGTGGTATATGAACCATCTATATCGAGAAGTTCTTCCTGAAGGTCAACTGATTCGGAAACAGTGCTTGTCTCTTCGATTGCTGTTTCGATTGTTGTTGAAGTTGTCTCGGAAACAGCAGTTGTTGTTTCTTGCTGTTCGGCAACGACATCTGAAGTATCGGTTGTTTTGTCTGTCTCGGAAGCAATTGTTGTTGCCTCGGAGGTTACTATAGTTGTCTCTTCAGTTGTCTTCGCTACTTCGGACGCAACAGAAGCGACTTCGTCAATGAATTCATCTGAACAGCCTGTGAATGCAAAAATCATTGTCACGGCTGTAATCATACAAAGCAGTAAAATACTTATTTTTTTGCGCATAAAACATCACCTCAACTGATATTATACTACATTGATGCGAGTTATATTTTCGGTAAAAAGAGCAAAATAGAATTTTTTAATACTGATTTGTGATAGCGGTCAGCGTAGCATTTTATCGGAATGTGCTGTAAAATTTTAGTATAAACTGATGTTAGCGGAGAGAGACGATGGAAAAGAAATCAGTAGCATTGACTTTTGATGACGGCCATTCAAATATTACTTCAGAGGTATTGGATATACTTGAAGCCAATGAAGCAAAAGGAACATTTTTTTTAATAGGCGACAACATATCAGATGCTTCACCTGAGTTGATAAAAAGACAACTGAAGCTCGGATGTGAGATAGGAAATCATTCACTTACACATTCAAACATGACGGAATTGTCGGCTGAGGATATTAAAGCTGAAATTGAGGAAACATCTTCGCGTATAGAGAAGCTCATCGGAAGCAGACCTAAGTTTTTCAGACCGCCGTATTTGGTTCAAAATGATGTAATGTTTGACAATATTGATATGCCTTTCATACACGGTGCCGACAGCAAGGATTGGGACGAAAATGTTTCTGTTGAGGAACGTATAAACAATGTTATGGACCTTGTTAAAGACGGTGCAATAATTCTAATGCATGATTTTACCGATAACAGACGAACACTTGAAGCTCTTCCGATTATTATCGCAAAGCTTAGAGATGATAACTACGAATTTGTTACTGTAAGTGAGATTTTTGAGAGAAAGGGAGTTAATCCGAACGTTCAACATAAATGTTGGACCTATGTTTGTGATAACAAGTAAGTGATATGAATAACGATAAAATAAAGATTAATTCATTCTTTTCTGCGTTCTTTTGGGGAATGTTGAGCTTTCTTTTATGCGGAATCGGTGTCTATGTCGATGAGGTGATAAGTACTTATTATCCTGCTTATCCTAATCAGAGCTTAGTCTATGTTTTGGTTGCGGTTATTCTGTTAATAGTTTTTACGCAAACAAAACTTTCCGTAAAAATGCCGTGGAAGTGCGGAGAGTTTAAGAACGGCATGTTGCTTATTTTGATTCCGGCAATATACAGCATCGGATATTGTGTATTTGCTACAACCCCGCCTACGCTGAACTCTGTATTGATGGCACTCGGTGCAGGTGTAGTTGAGGAGACGTGCTACAGATATATATTGGTTAATGTTTTCTTAGATGCAAATAACTATACCAAGAAAAGCATTCTTCCTGCGACTGTTTTTTCCGCTGCAGTTTTCGGCGGAACTCATATTATGAATATTGCTGCGGGTGCCGAACTCGGAATAACACTGTTTCAGGTTTTCAATGCATTTTGTTGTGGTATAATACTTTGTGCAATTTATCTCAGATGTGGTAATATATTTCCTTGTATGATATGGCATTTCGTTCATGATGTAATTTCCTTTATGAACGGGAATATTGTTTCTGATGCGGGCGTGATGACCTCTAACGGCATCGATGCAAGTATCATCTATGATGTGATAGCAAGCATCATTCTTTTGATTGCGGCTGTATATCTTATCCGTCCGTCAAAAAGAGAGGCTATTGTCAGCATATGGGAAGAGAATCGGAAAACTAAAGCTTAATTTTTCCTGTTGTCGAAAATATGATTTTCCGAATATCTGATTAACAAAAAGTGTAAAGGAATTTTTTTATGTCAACTCAGAAAAAGTCTATTCAGCTTTCTGATCATTTCACGTTCGGAAAGCTCATTAAGTTTGTATATCCTTCAATTATCATGATGATTTTCACATCAATATACGGTGTGGTAGACGGTCTTTTTGTATCTAATTTTGTAGGAAAAACACCGTTTGCCGCAATTAACCTGATAATGCCGTTCATTATGATTTTCGGCGGAATAGGATTCATGTTCGGAACAGGTGGTACTGCACTTGTTGCCAAAACTTTAGGCGAGGGCAAAAAAGAACTTGCGAAGAAGTATTTTACGATGATGATTATGGCAACGATAATAGTAGGTGCAATAGCTTCAACTTTAGGCTTTATTTTTATGAAACGCATATGTATATTACTCGGAGCTACCGAAGAGATGTTGCCGAGCAGTGTATTATACGGAAGAATAACCATATGCTTTAATGTGTGCTTTATGCTTCAAAGTGTATTTCACAGTTTCTGTGTTACAGCTGAGAAGCCGAAGCTTGGCTTATATACAACATTAGCTGCAGGTTGCGCAAACATGGTGATGGATGCATTGTTTGTAGCTGTGTTTAAGTGGGGTGTTGCAGGTGCAGCTTTGGCAACAGGATTAAGTCAGTTAATCGGCGGAGTAATACCGCTTATATACTTTTTACGACCAAATTCAAGTGTACTTCGTCTTACTAAGACCAAAATACAGATTAAGCTGGTACTCAATGCCGTAACTAACGGTGCTTCTGAGATGGTATCCAACATTACCATGTCAGTTGTTGGAATGCTCTATAATGTTCAACTCCTTAAATATGCCGGTGAGAACGGTGTAGCTGCATACGGCGTTCTTATGTATGTAGGTTTTATTTTTATAGCCGTGTTTATCGGATATTCTATCGGAAGCGCGCCTATTGTAGGATTTAATTACGGTGCTGCCAATTATGATGAACTTAAAAACATGCTTAAGAAGAGTGTATTTTTGATGTTTGCTGCAGGCCTGACTCTTTTTATTATTGCTGAATGTTTGGCTGTTCCGTTGGCTAAGCTTTTTGTAGGCTATGATGAAGAATTGCTTGAGTTGACTGTGAGTTGCTTCAGAATATCGGTGCTTGCTTATATAGTAACGGGATTTAATATATTCTCTTCTTCGTTCTTTACAGCTCTTAATAACGGTTTAATCTCAGCTTTAATATCTTTCCTGAGAACATTTGTGTTTAAGCTTTCTGCAGTTTTATTATTGCCGGTATTATTTGGCATAGGCGGTATATGGTGGGCCGAGGTGGTAGCTGAGATAGCTGCATTTATCCTGTCCGTATCCTTCCTGTTTGCAAAACGTAATAAATATCATTATATGTAAAAACGAAAATATTTTCTTATTTGTCCGTTTATTTTCCTCGCGCATGTTGTACAATGCTGACATAGTATTAAGAACAGCGGAGGGTTTTACAATGAATCTGGATGAATTAAAAGTAATGACCTCGATCGGCAAAATCAGATTCGGAATTTGCGGACCGACTTTGGAAGAATTTAATTCCGGTGTCAAGAATACGGAACCCGAGCCTGATTTTGTTATTCAGGACGATGTTGTTTTGGAAAAATTTATTAAGAGAACCTTTAACTGGAACAATCCGCAGTTGGTTCTTCTGGGCGGCAGACCGGGTATCGGCAAAACAGGTTTTACATCACACATTATACGATATGCAGCAAAAAATAATCTTATACAAAGACCTGTAATTTTGGATATGAATGTATTGGGTTTACCTGCAATTATGCCGGAAGTACAGACAGAAGCTGATTTTATTGTAGTAGATTATATCCAACTGTTTTTTAAAGGCGACAAATCAATATTTGAGACGGAACAAATGCTTTCTAATTTGTCTCGTAATCATGGCTGCCCGGTGCTTGTGATAACGCAGTTGCCTAATTTTGAGATGACATACGGTAATTGTGAACTGCGGTTATCTGATGTGGTCGGTGCCGGTCTTACGGAGTCAATATATGATGAAATTGTTTTGTTGTGGAATAATAACGATGTAACGACCGTAAGGAATAGAGACGGATATCGGATAAGTGTTATGAGAAGCGATATATTTAACTAACAAAAAAACGTGATATTTTTTGTAGACTTTTCTAATTGATAGCAAAATTTCATTTTCGTAAAATTAAATAGCAAAATAATACGAAAGTATTTTTGGGAGGAGTGTGTTTATGAGACGTAAGTTAGCAACTGCGCTGCTTGCAGTGTTTTTTGTATTTAGTTTTTCCCCTTTTACGACATTGGCTGACAGTACACTTCCGTCTGTTACAGTACAGATTGACGGAGGAACCAAGTTAACCAATTCTACCGATCCGACTTCCAACGTAACCTATAGATATAAATGTATACAATCTGCATATGGTGTCGGAACAAAAATAGGATCTGCTGATGATTGGGATATTGCTATTGTATATAATAATGTCGACAGAGAGTATAAAGCTATAATTAATAATTTGGAATGCACACCCAGCAAGCGTCTTTTTGATGTTACAAAGCCGAAGGATATTGATTTTACCATTGAATGTTACGGTGAGAACACCATAGGCAGCAATTCATTGTTAGTAAACGATATCAGTAATATTAATTTTGTAGGAAAAGATGATAATGCCAAATTGAAGCTTCCCTATATAGAAGGTTCGGGAGATATTGAAATTCGTGATCTTGATTTAGAGTTTGCCATGACCGCAAGTATGAATATTATGAATTTCCAAAACGCTGACAGTGTATCAGTTATAAATTCCGATATTACAATAAATCATACTATGCGTTCTGGATATACACCGTATGCCGCACTTCATACGGGAAACGGAGCATTGTCTTTGAAGGACAGCTGTATAAACATAAAACGCGAATGCACTGAAGATGCCAGCGGCAATGTCCAGGAATACGGAATAATCTGCGGTAACATAGTTTGTGATAATTCGAATGTCAAGATTGATATGAATGATATCAAGTTTGACAGATGTGCAATTAAAACCAACAGTATTGATTATACTAAGAACAGTTATACATTTGATATTACTGATTCAGAGATTGAAATCAATATTCCGGACGGTGACTTAAGTTCGCTTGGTATTAAGGGTGATACGATTAATCTTTCAGCTTCGAGTGTCAAGATTAACAGCGGAGCGTCTACTTCAGTTATCGGAATCAGAGCAAACAGTCTTTTACTTGAAAATGATTCACTTGTTGATATTGTTACCGGTGAGGCAGACGGATATAACTACGGTATATCCTGTGACGGAGGAGCCGAATCAAAAATCAGTGTTACGGATTCACAAATTAAAGCCAATATCGGTATTGCCGAAAGTGATAAGGCCACAGCAATCAGTACGACTGAATTCATATGTATTAGCAGTGATATAGAATCCGTCGTTTCAGGTTCTGAGGCGGATGAATGTTACGGTATAAAGATTAACGGTTCCTCTGCTGTTGTAAACAGTAAGATAGATTCAGAGGTTTCGGGTCTGTCTGACAACAAATGTGTTTCCGTATATTTTGATGAGGTTCCGGGAAATATTGATAAGATTAGACTTGCTGCAAAAGCTGTCTCTGATAAATATCCTGAACAGGCTTTAGCATTATGTATAGCTGATAAATTTACTGAACTGGACTTAAGCAGTTTATCCCAAATTAATCTCGAAAGTGACGGTTATGCAGCAAACTACGACGGATTAGTGGTGGTAGGAGAACATGCTGATTTTATTGCTAAGGCTGAGAAGGGATTTTGTGAAGCCGGTTCTGCCTGTCAGATAGATGCCTCCAAAGATTTTGACGGAGTAGTTGAGTTTGTTCCTGACAGTGATAAGCTTTCTGAGAATACAAGTGTTACATTTGCTACCAATCATATTTATTCAGATTGTTTTGATGCAGTGTGCGATTTTGAAGGATGCGGTTATGAGAGAATTGCTTCAGGCCATCAATATAAAGAAGGCGAGCATGATTGCTGCGTATGCGGATATATTCCTTCTTTAAATATTACCGGACTTGAGGCTCCTGTGGCCTTGCAAAAGCTTGATACCTCTGTTAATACGGATTCTCCTGCTTCAGCCGTTGCTGAGATAGAATGGGACGGCAGTATGAACAGTTCAGGTGAAGCGGATTATAATACTGTTTATACTGCAACAATCATATTAAAACCTGTTGAAGGTAAATGGCTCAATTCTGATACGGTATGTACGCTTAACGGAAAGAGTGCAACAGTTGTAAAGCTTTCCGATGGTTCAGAACAGTACGGAATAGTTTATAAGTTTGATGCTACGGCAAAGAGACCGGAGCCGACTGATGAACCTACTCCGACACCGACAAAGGAACCGACACCGACGAAGGCACCGACACCGTCAAATCCGCCTCCTACTCCGACACCTTCTGCTGCTCCGGAGCTTGATGTAGGGGATTTTGTAGATCGTTGTTATGAGGTAGCGCTTTCAAGAACAGCAGATTCGGAGGGTTATGCTTATTGGGTAAGTCAGCTTACAAACGGTCAGGCATGCGGCGCTCAGGTAGGCTATGGTTTTATCTTCAGCGGTGAGTATCTTGCAAAGAATGTATCTGACGAGCAATATGTAAATGATTTATATGCTATGTTCTTCGGACGTGAGGTTGATGAAGCCGGATATAATTATTGGCTCGGAATGCTTAAGGACGGAACGGCAACCCGTGAGATGGTTTTTGCAGGCTTTGCCAATTCACTGGAATTCTATAATTTGTGTAATAAATACGGTGTGGTTGCCGGATACTATGCAGTAGGAGTTTTGAATGATCAGCAGGGCGGAGTAAACTGCTTTGTTGCACGTTTGTACAAGGTATGTCTCGGAAGACTTCCTGATATGGAAAGTCAGGCCGGTTGGGTTCAGATGTTGCTGAGCGGAGAGAAGAACGGAACAACCTGTGCATGGGGTTTTGTATTCAGTCCTGAATTCCTCGGAAAGAATCCTTCAAATGACGAATTTGTGAATTATATGTATGCGGCATTCTTCGGACGTGAGGCAGATGAAGCCGGCTTTAATTCTTGGGTTGAGGTTTTGAATAACGGTGGTGCATATGAGGATGTATTTAACGGATTCACCGGTTCGGCTGAATTTATTAATTTGTGTGCCTCATACGGAATCATTGCATAATTTGTAATGGCATTTTTTTGACGATTCTAACGCAATTATTTAACCAGTAGTTCTGAGCCCCACGTAGTAAAGAATTTTGGTATAATGAGAAATATAAATAATTGGGAGGGTTGAATATATGAAGTATGTAATAATTGCTCTTTCTGAAGCATCGAAATTGGATTTTTCCGGCGCCGATAAGCTTGCCAAGACAGACCACATTATCTGTTTGTATGTTAAGGGTAAGAAGAATATAACAGCTGCAGTTCAGGAAGAATTTGATGCATTAAAAGCAGAGATAGAATTTGATGATGTTGCGGATACGCAGGATTTATGGATGTATGCGGCATATCTTATGGGATATCATGTAGCTGCAAAGCACAGTGTATTTGTTGTTACTAAGGATAAGGACAAGTTGCCGTCAAAGATTACCTCGGAGGCAAAGGTATATACTTCATTTAAGTCGGTTACTTCTGATACCGGAAGCAGCACTAAGAAGAGCACAACAAAGAAGAGTACGACTGCCTCTAAGAAATCAACAGCAAAGAAGTCT
>JAKSRF010000007.1 GCA_024403755.1 Clostridia bacterium | reverse complement strand
TCCTTTTTCAATCTTTCAATTTATCCATTCCCCAAATTTCCGTGATGAACCAAAAAAACAGTAAAAAAATATCTAAATATATTAAAAAAACTATTGACAATGAGTGGTGTTATATATATAATTATCCACGTTGCAAGTGAGTAACGCATGTACCTTTAGCTCAGTTGGTAGAGCAACTGACTCTTAATCAGTGGGCCCAGGGTTCGAATCCCTGAAGGTGCACCAAGAAGATTTCCTAACGGAAGTCTTCTTTTTTTTGATTATTTACTTATATAGAAAGGACTGACTCATTTGTTTGAATCAGTCCTTATTTTTAAAACTTGTATTCTTCCATTTCCACAGTGGAGAAGTTATCTTTTAGAGGCAGTGTAACTGTTTCTTTTAGTAATGCTGATTTATATATTCCAAGCATATTATCAACAGAGGTATAACCGGCTTTGGCATCAGCAGTAGGTTCGCCGCCTTTTACCAATTTATCACATAAATCATTGTAAATAGCCGTATGCGGATTGAGCGCATAAGTAAATGATTTAATACCGCCGTCTTTAAGCTGTCTGCTGATATAAGACATATTCAGACTTTTTCCTGATTCATTTTTTATTGAGAGAAAAGGTCTCTTGTTATGAAGTCCCAATTCTATGCTGCCCTTTGTGCCGAGTATATTGAAGCAAGCCATTTGTTCGGAAGGAGAGGTTGAAGTAGTTCCTTCTATCTGTGCAAGGGCTCCGCTCTGAAGTCTTAAAACTGCCATTCCTGTATCTTCAGCTTCTATATTATGTGAACGCTTGGCAATTAAAGCGGTGGCCTCAACGGCGTCAGAATTCATGAGCCATATGAGAAGGTCGATGGCATGTATTGTCTGATTCATCATGGCACCTCCGTCACTTTTCCATGTACCGCGCCATGCTGCTTGATCGTAATATGCCTGATCGTGTCCCCATCTTACCGTGATGGTACCGTGAGTAATATCTCCGACTTTGCCTGCAGCAATATCATCCTTAATAAGCTTAACAAGAGGGAAGTATCTGTATATATGTCCCATGGCTATTTTCAGACCATTTTCTTTGGATAAGTCATAGAGTGCATGGCTCTCGGCTGAGGACATGGTCATCGGCTTTTCGAGAAGAATATTACAATTATTGTTGAGAGCGAAAGTTGCAACCTTAAAATGCAGACCTGAAGGAAGTGTGATAGCAGCCATATCAGGTTTAAGCTCCTTAATTGCAGCCTCGTAGTCTGAATATACCTTAATCTCTGCCGAATATGTCAGTTTGGATGCTTCTATAAGGCGCTCAGCGGCTTCGGCATTAGTGTCAACGACAGCAATAAGCTTCATTTTATCCTTGAGGGCTCTGGCTGCTTTAACATGCTTGGCGGCAACTCTTCCTGCACCGATTATGATTAAGGTTTTAGGTTCCATAAGATTTCCTGTCCTTCTTTTTTTGTTGTATTTTACCATAATAACAGAAGTATAATGTTTCTTTCCGAAAATTTGCAAAAAAATATACCGATTAGAACAAAAGTTTGTTATAATTATTCTAATAAAATACAAGGCAGGATTCGATTATGAATATGCAGGATATAATTCTTAAGAAGAGATACGGTAAGGCTTTAAGCGATGAAGATATTGATTTTTTTGTAAAGGGTGTTGTTGATAAGAGTATACCTGATTATCAGATATCTGCTCTTCTGATGGCAATTGTACTGAATGGTATGGATGATCGTGAGATGACTGAACTGACGATTAAGATGGCAGAATCCGGTCGACAGAATGATTTGTCGTATATAGACGGAATCCCTGTTGATAAGCACAGTACGGGTGGAGTAGGTGATAAGTGTACACCGCTTGTTATGCCTTTGGTTGCAACATTTGGTGTAAGTACGGTTAAACTTTCCGGACGTGGATTGGGATTTACAGGCGGTACGGTTGATAAGTTTGAATCTGTAGAAGGCTTTAATGTCGAGGTTCCGATGTCAGAATTTCCTGATTTGATTAAGAAATGCAATATGGCAATTTCCGGTCAGACGCCTGATTTAGCACCTGCGGATAAGGTTTTGTATGCCTTAAGAGATGTAACGGGAACGATAGATTCCATACCGCTTATTGCTTCCAGTATTATGAGTAAAAAAATAGCAGGCGGTGCGCACGGAATTGTACTTGATGTTACTTGCGGACACGGTGCATTTATGAAGAACCTGGAAGAAGCGGTAAAACTATCAGAGGCCATGATAAGAATAGGTAAGCTGGCAGGAAGAGAAGTTGTGGCGGTTATTACTGATATGAATCAGCCTTTGGGAAGAAATGTCGGTAATGTTATTGAGATGCAGGAAGTATTTGAGATATTGAGCGGAAAGCATATCAGTGATGTTGAGAATGTTGTCTGTGCTCTTGCGGCTAATATGATTATGCTTGCAGGTAAAAATGAAGGTATGAGCATAGATGAACTGATAGATGAATGTAAAGTTAGGCTTACAGACGGAAGAGCGCTGGAGAAGTATAAGGAACTTATTTTATCGCAGGGAGGTCACATTAATTCAAACGGTTCTCCGATTTATGTTGATTATCCTAATGAGTGTATGCGTATAAGTGCATCTCAAGACGGATATATTTCTGCTATTAAGGCTGACATGATAGGTAAAGCTTCGGTAGCTCTCGGTGCAGGAAGAAAGGTAAAGACGGATGAGATTGATTACGGTGCCGGAATCGGTTTCTATGTAAAAGCCGGTGACTATGTTAAGCGTGGTGATGCTTTGTGTGCTTTGTATTTGGGCAGTAAGCATACGGAGGATGAGGACAGATTATTTGAAGCAGCTGAAATAATCAGTGATGCATATGAGTATTCAGATATAAAACCTGATATTGCTCCGTCTGTTATCGAGGTGTTGAAGTGAGTAGTACGGTTAACAAACTTGAGAAGAAGCGTGAGATATTTATTGGTATTGATCCGGGATATGCAATTACAGGTTACGGAATAATTGCAAAGGAAGGCAATAAATTCACTGTTTTGGATTATGGTGTGGTATCAACTAAGGCCGGAGTTGCCTTTGAACAGAGACGTCTTGCAATTAATACAAAGATAAGTTGTCTTTTGGAATTATATAAACCTGACTATATGGGAGTAGAGGAACTGTTTTTGAGTCAGAATAAAACTACTGCCATAGGAACGGCTCAAGCCAGGGGTGTAGTACTTGTAGAAGCAGCCAGATTCAGTATCCCGGTATATGAATTTACTCCGGGACAAATTAAGCTTGCAGTGACAGGATACGGTAAAGCGGACAAGAATCAGGTATCTCAAATGGTGAAGAGTATACTGCATTTGGATGAGATACCGAAGCCTGATGATGCTTGTGACGGTTTGGCTGTGGCTTTATGTCTTGCCAATACAGGTGTCAGATTTGCCGAGAGAGCAGTATCCGGTTATCAGTACGGACGCTATGGTAAGAGAGAATGGGACAATCTAAAATAAAGGGAGAAGAAGATGTACGCATATATAAAAGGCGAATTGGTAAAATGTGAAGAAGAATATATAGTCGTTGAGAATAATGGTATAGGTTATTTGATAAATATACCCTTCAACCTGTCGGTAAAACTCGGAAGTGTCGGTTCAGATGTGAAAGTGTATTTATATCAGAATGTAAGAGAAGATGAGATTTCACTTTTTGGTTTTGCGACAGAAGCGGAAAAGAATATTTTTGAGATGCTTCTTACAGTAAGCGGTATAGGACCTAAGGTTGCTCATTCAATTTGTTCACAGATTGAACCTGATAAGCTTGCTGTAGCTGTAATTAACAGTGACATTAATTTACTTACCAAAGTAAAAGGACTCGGTAAAAAAGGAGCTGAACGTATAGTAGTTGAACTTAAAGACAAGCTTAAAAAGCAGGGACGCGGTTCAGCAGCTGTTTCTTCATCCGGAAGCGGTGCAGTATTGTCGGTTATTAATGCTGCTTCTGATACATCAATTATTAATGATGCTATTGATGCACTTGTGGTACTCGGATATAAGCAAAATACGGCAGAAGAGACTGTAGCACAAGTTTATAACAGCGACATGACATTGGAGAGACTTATTACAGCTTCACTTAAGTCTTTAAGTAAGTTTTGATTTGTTTGGTATATAATTACTGTATTGAACATAACTTGAGGTGAATATGGATTTTGATTCATTTGACGAGGAACGAATTATCGGCAGACAGAAGCAGGCAATGGATACTGAAGAGAACAGTATCCGTCCGTTAAGCTTTGATGATTACAGCGGTCAGACAAAAGTTAAGCAGAATCTTAAGATTTTTATTGACGCTGCAAAATCGAGAGGCGAAGCACTTGATCATGTTCTTTTATACGGACCTCCGGGTTTGGGTAAAACTACACTGGCAGGCATTATTGCTGCTGAGATGGGTGTCGGTATGCATATTACGACGGGACCTTCAATTGAGAAATCCGGTGATTTAGCAGCGCTTCTTACAAATTTAAACGAGAACGAGGTCTTGTTTATTGATGAGATTCATCGACTTAACAGGAGCGTTGAGGAGATATTATATCCTGCTATGGAGGATTATTGTCTTGATTTGATGATAGGAAAAGGTCCGTCTGCAAGGTCACTTCGTCTTGATCTTCCTAAGTTCACACTTGTAGGTGCGACGACAAGGGCAGGTATGCTTTCAGCACCTCTTCGCGACAGATTCGGAATGCTTCATCGTCTTGAATTATATGAGACACCCGATTTGATGAAAATTCTCAAACGAGATGCAGATATTCTTAATATAAGTATAACTGAAGACGGATTAAGAAATATTGCTTCGAGATCGCGCGGTACTCCTCGAATCGCTATAAGACTTCTCAAAAGAATGCGTGATTATGCTGTTTATCTCAAGAGAGACAGTATAGATAAGGTGGTCTCTGATTTTGGCTTAAAGGCACTTGATATAGATGAGATTGGTCTTGATGCCATTGACAGAAGAATAATGACTACAATAGCTGATGTTTTCCAGGGTGGACCGGTAGGCCTAGAGACGCTCGCTGCATGTACCGGTGAGGATTCTATAACAATTGAGGATGTTTATGAGCCTTTTCTTATTGCAAACGGTTTTATTGCGAAGACACCTCGCGGTCGTGTTTTGACAAAACGAGCTTTCGATCATTTGAATATACCTATGCCTAAATCGTTTGCAGAGAAGAATATTATTCAGACAGATATATGGAGTAATCCGGAGGTACAAGAGTGAGTAAGCTGCTTTTACATTGTTGTTGCGGTCCTTGTGCTATGTATCCTGTTTATGATTTAATTCAGAATTTTTATTCTGAGAATGATATGTCTTTATTTTGGTATAATCCCAATATTCATCCTGAATTTGAATGGAACAGAAGACAGGAGAACCTAAAAAAGGTTGCAGAGCATTATGGTTTGGAATTGCTTATTTTGGAAGGATTTATGCAATCCTATTGGGAGAGTAAAGAATACCTAAAACCAAGCGGTAACTATGATTCAAGATGTGATTTGTGTTATGACATAAGAATTGATAATACCTGTCGATATGCTGCAGAGCATGGTTTTGACATTGTTTCTACGACTCTTCTTGTAAGCCCGTATCAGCAACATGATAAGATAAAAGACTTGTTTGAAATTAAAGCGCAGGAGTATGGTCTTAAGTTTGATTACCATGACTGGCGTGAGCACTTCAGAGAAGGACAGAAGATGGCGAGAGATATCGATTTATACAGACAGAAATACTGCGGTTGTATATTCTCGCTTGATGAATCAGAGTTTAAGGAAAAAATAATAAAGAGTTTCTCTTAAGTTCCGGAATTTTATAACCCAATTTGAAGATTACAGTTCCTTAGGAATGACATTTATGGAATAATATCCTTCATAAATTACCATACCCGGTTTTGCCTTGGGTATTTTTTTGACATGAGATACAGGACAATAATCTATTTCTACCTTTAGATCTTGAGTAGAATGTTCTTCGATAATTGTACTTCTTGAGAAGAAAGCAGCAAGCGAAGCTGCTTCCAGAACGGACGAATCAGAAGGAATAGTCTCATCAGGCTGTAATTGAAGTATTACATGTGTTCCCGGCAATCCTTTTACATGAAACCACCAGTCACTTTTGTCGGCTACATGGAATGTCAGATTATCATTTTGTATATTATTTCTGCCGCAGAGAATCGTATGACCGTCAGTAGAAGTATATTTTCTGTAATTGTCTTTTGTTTGAGATTCTTTTTTATTGTTTTTGTTATTTCTTGCATTGTTTTTTGCTCTCAAAGCAGCAGCTCTTAATGCGCGTGAAGAAGCTTTGCCGGATTTTGACATACCGACATTGCGATTAGGATTAAAATTTTTGTTGCTGCCTTCCGTGTTTTTTTGTCGGGCGGAATCAGTCAGTGTTTTAATTTCTTCATTGATTGCTTCAATATCATCACCGGTTGATGCAGCCTCTATGGCTGTTTTTAACGTTCTCAGATACATGATAGCCTGACTGTCATCCTCCAAATAAGCTGAAGCCAATTCGAACTTTCGCTTTGATTTACGAAATCTCTTATAGTATTCCTGTGCATTATCATTGGCATTCATTGTAGGATCCAGCGGAATGTCGATTGACGGACATTCTTCGGAATAGTAATCTTCTACGGTTACCATGCTTTTTTTGTCATTAATCCTGTAAATATTGCTTAAGATTAAGTCACCATATTTTTTGTATGTATCTGCTTTAGAACCCTCATCGTAATCGGCTTTGTGTTGTTCTTCTTTGTGAAGTGTTTTGCTTAAAGCATTATTTACTATTGTTCTGAGACGACTTTTTTTGTTTTCTATATCAATTAATTTATCACGATTGGAGTTGAAAATTTCAATTGCTTCTGACAGCGAACCGCATTCTTTCTCATTTGTATATCCGTTCAACTTAATAGGAGAGAATTCCAGAGAATCACCTATATCAGAGAAATATGCATATCCGTGTTTGTTATAATCGGTAATTTGGTTGCAGAACGTTCTCAATGAAGCAATGAATCTCTCTAATTCCTTGTCTGAAAGCATTTGCACGGTAAGACGATCGTCCAGTTCGGCAGTGTTTATTATCTGCTGAACCAGAAGAGGGGAGAGACCTTTTATTGAATTCAGAACGGCCTTGGAAAGAGGTCTTTTCTGTTCAGATATAAATATCGGCAAGACATAACCATTAATCTGACATAAATCCTCGTATCCTGAATCTGCTCTGTCAAGGATAGATATAATGTCGTATGGTATAATTTTATTCTGAGCCGGCGGATATTCATATATTCTGGCAGGCATAACTTCACGAACACGGTTGATACTGAAATCAATATGAATAGCAGAATCAATTATTTTGCCGTGTTGATTAATCAAAATGAGATTACTGTATCTTCCCATAAGCTCAACGGTCAGCTTATAATCGCATACGTCCTTAAGTTCATTAACAGTAGAAATATTAATTTCAATGATACGTTCTACGTTTGGATTAACTACTGAAGTAATATGTGCACCCGAAAGATATTTTCGAAGAAGCATACAAAAAGAAGGCGGAACCGCCGGATTCTCACGACTGGTGTCAGTAAGATTTATACGCGGATTAGACGGCGCAAAGCTGATGAGAAGTTTACTTCCGTCAAAAACGGTAAGAGATGAATCATCGAATAATTTGTTCTTGTTAGTTGCCAAACCTCTTAGGTTAAGAATAACCGTATATTTGTCCGGCATATAAACTTTGTCAATTCTTGCACCGGAAAGTATTGTGTTAAGTTCTTTAGTCAATAAATCGCACGTAATACCGTCAAAGGCCACAAATATCAGCTCCGTTCATTTGAATTGTCATTGTCAGATGATTTGTTTTTTCCTATTATGAGACTCAATATATAGAAAACGGCAGCAGCAATCACTTCGATACCCAAAATTAAAAAGAAAGTATCGAATTTATTCCATGAGATAAGCAAATCCAAGCCCATTATAGCTGCAAATACCACAACATAAATTATTAACTTAAAGAAACGTGTTTTTGCAAATGCGTGAAAATGATCGGCAAAGCCGATTGTTTTACTGACAGGCGCCTGCTTGACACTTTTTGCCGTGTTTTTCTTGGTATTTGTGCTTTTGTTTGTTCTCTTTTTGTTGCTGTTACTGTTACTTTTTGTATTTGCCATTAGCCCACCATGATAGTCAAAAAATAGGGGTTGAAATATTCAACCCCTATATTGTATCAAACTTTTGTATTTTTGCTATATTAAGAAATCTCGCCCTTTTCTTTAAGCAACTTTTTAATCTTCTCTGTAGGATTAATAAGGTTGGATAAAGATGAATCATGGTTAATAGCATCAATTAACAAAGCAACAAATTTACTCATATTTACATCAGCAAACCAAGGAGCCTCAAGGAGTTCAGGACGTCTGTAAATCAAGTTGGTAGCGAAAACCTTATTGATGATACCTTCCTCATAAGCCTGATTGAAGCTGTCAATGCCTTCTGTAAACAAACCGAATGTAACAGCGCAATAAACATTTCTTGCCCCGCGCTTTTTCATCTCACGGCCGATATCAAGTATTGAATCACCGGAAGAAATCATATCATCTACAATAAGAATATCCATACCCTCAACTGAATCACCAAGGAACTCATGAGCAATTATCGGATTACGTCCGTTAACAAGCTTGGTGTAATCTCTTCTCTTGTA
Organism: Clostridia bacterium; assembly: GCA_024403755.1. Classification (GTDB taxonomy): domain Bacteria; phylum Bacillota; class Clostridia; order Saccharofermentanales; family Saccharofermentanaceae; genus Saccharofermentans. The sequence goes on along the minus strand of JAKSRF010000007.1, from coordinate 37,816 downwards.
GAAGGTTCCGAGAGGAATGCCCAAAATGGAAGCGAAGTACATAGCTCTTGTGATACCGCCTTCATCAGGTGATACAACCATAAAATTCTTATCTTTAAAGGAAAGGTTTGGAATCTGACGATACATCTCCTTAATAATCTGATATGTAGGGGAGATGCTCTCAAATCCTGACAAAGGAATAGCGTTAGCTACACGCTCATCGTGTGCATCGAAAGTAATAATGTTGTCTACACCGAGATTATATAATTCCTCCAATGCAAAAGCACAGTCAAGAGACTCTCTTGAATTACGCTTGTGCTGGCGGCTCTCGTAGAGGAAAGGCATAATAACATTAATTCGTCTTGCTTTTCCTGAAGCTGCAAGAATAACACGTTTCAAATCCTGATAGTGATCATCAGGACTCATGTGATTGTCCATACCGAACATTTTGTAAGTACAGGACCAGTTCATTACATCGGCAAGAATAAATAAATCATGACCTCTTACTGAACTTTGAACTACTGCTTTACCTTCACCTGAAGAGAAACGGGCGTTGTCTACTTTAATTTTGTAATCTTCTCTGAAGAAACCCGGATACTTGGAAATAAAAACTTCCTGCTGGTACTCGGAACGTCTCTTATTGAGATAATAGTTGACCTGATCGGTAAAATCCTCACTGCCTTTAATAGGTACAAGTCCGATAGGACCGACCGGAGCCATTGGGTTGTCTCCGTATTGGTTATAACGTGAGTAAGATTTCTCGTCACTTGCAGAAGCTGAAATCATAATACACAAACCTTCCTTGTCATCTTTATTTTTATTCGCCTTCCTTGCCGAAAAGCGTATAATACAATTTTATTTTTTTCCGACATCGTCGAAATATTCGCCGATACGAACCTGCTCAAGAAATTCCGTAATCTTAGTTGTTGAATTAATAAGATCACCTACCGATTCATCAACATTAAGACCGTCAATAATTCTTGCCACATACGGAGTCATGTTAACCTCAGAGAACCATTCGCGTTGTGAAAGCTCAGGACGCGAATAGATGAGATTGGTGCAGAATACCGCTTTGATAACTCCGCTCTCATATGCTTTATCAAACTTTTCCAAAGTGTTATCGGCGTCAAACAGTCCGAACGGAGCAAGACAGTATATGTCTCTGGCGCCTGCATCCTTAAGAATCTTTGCCGTAAGAAGCATAGTATAACCTGAATGAATAATGTCATCGATAAGAAGAATATCCTTTCCGTTAACATCGTCACCGAGAAATTTGTATTCCTTAATCGGAGCAAGACCGTCGCCCTGCATTTCCGTATAATCTCTGTATCTGTAGAAAATGCCGAGAGGAAGATTAAGCATTGAAGAATAAAAGATAGCTCTTCCTATACCTGTCTCATCAGGGCTTACTACCAAAGTTGAATCCTTATCAAGTTTAATCGTGTTATGCTTTGACAACAATGTGCTGATAATCTTGAAAGCGGATCTAGGTGTCTCGATTCCGAGAAGAGGAACGGCATTGGCAATTCGCTCGTCGTGCGGATCAAAAATAATTAAATTGGATACGCCGAGATATGTAAGTTCCTTTAAAAGCTGAGCACAGTCAAGAGACTCCTGCGAGGATTCTCTTTTGCGAACCTGAACACCTTCATATACAAAAGGCATAATTACATTAATTCTTCTTGCTTTTCCGGCACAGGTGGATATAATTCTCAAAAGATCTCTGCAGTGATCATCAGCAGAAGATACATGTAAATTACCGTTTAAATCAAACAAATTCTTACTGGCCATAACATCTGTGATGATATAAATATCATGTCCACGGGCACTTTCACCCAAAGAAAACTTGCCCTCACCGGTTTGGAAACGTGAGAGATCCGAAGCTAAAATATAATTCTTTCTTAAATAGCCGGGTGAATTAACAAATTGATTTGCTTTGTTTTCAATTCTCTTAAGTCTCTTAGAATAGAGTACGTCACTAACCATCCGGACAAAATCCAGATTTGCGGTATGTGCTATGATGCCTATAGGTCCGAAAGGTTCCTGTTTCATTAATTCAAATGAAGATTCAGACATCGTATAACTCCTTGAGAATTATTTTACATTATTAGTATTATCTAAAATGACAATAAATGCAATTAGTTAATATGTCATAAAGTGAAAACCTAAATTAACAATAAAAAGTTATCATGCCCAAGCATCAGTATCTTCCAAATACGAAACTATTGATTCTCTTAAATTTTCTAAACCTACTTTACGTTCAGAGGAGACGGCGAATACTGAGGCATCCTCATTGAAATTGAATTCGTCATTTAACTCTTTCAGGCGCTTGGTGAGCTGTTGTTTGGAAAATTTGTCGCATTTGGTGAAAACGACAAAATACGGAATATTGTTATTATTCATATAGTTAAGCATACTGATATCTTCTGCAGAAGGTTCATGTCTTATATCAATTAAATGAAGAACAAGATTAAACCTTCTTCCCGAAGTAAAATAGGAATCAGCCAAAGCTGAGAATTGAGATTTAGCCTCTTTTGATGCTTTGGCATAACCGTAACCCGGTAAGTCGGCAATAAGAATCTTTTTATCAACATTAAAATATATAACGGCTCTTGTTTTACCCGGTGTCTGAGATACACGCGCAAGCTTTTTATTGTCTGCGAGTCCGTTAACAAGAGAGGATTTACCCACATTTGATTTACCTGATAATACAATCTCAGGAAGATTAATGTCAGGACAACCGTCTGTAGAAGCAGCTGTGGTGAAGTATTGCGTGTTTCTGAAATTTACTATCATAATTAATCTCCGATAATCATTTTCTGCGTTTATTACAATTGTGAACAAATTGTCGGAAAAACGTCGTATTTTATTTTAACAGAAAATATTAGAATTTTCTTATGAACAAAAATACTATTATTGAATTTCTAAATATCATTACATCCGCACCTTTGTTAATGCCGGTTATATTTATTGCTGTTGAGGCAATTGCTGTTAACAGGTTATTCAACGAATACGGTATAACCAGCCTTTTAATATTTGCTGCAGTATGGTTGATTGTTTCTGCAGTTCCTGTTGTCTTAAGTATTTGGTTAAGGACGAGGGAACATACGCGCATTATTTGCACAACGGCATTTATTTTGGGAACGATATTTCTCGGCATTTATGTCGGAAATTGTATAAAAAGTGCAAAATGCAGTGATTATGTTAACTTATCAGATTATGAGACGTCAATCAGAATTACAAAAATCAATCGTAAATTTGACGGGAGCATAACATATTATGCTCAATCAGACGATTATGGCAAAATTGTTGTGTACGATAATGAGATTTTCGGAGCTTATGATGTAGGTGTAGGTGATAAATTCTTTGCAGAAGGCATTTTGTCCGTTCCGGAAGTCAACTCGAATCCCGGTGAATTCAATTACAGAGACTATTTGTATCGGCAGGGAATATATCACGTTTTCAGCATAACTTCCGTCAGAGAATACGAGAGACGAAGCGGAATAATTATGTGCAGTGCAGACATAATATCCGATGCACTGTTTTCTTTCAGGCAAAAATTATACTTTGAGTTGTGTTCTGTGCTTGAAAAAGAGAATGCTCCGTTGGCGGCAGCGGTTTTTCTTGGAGACAAAAGCGAAATTGACGACAGTACGTATCGTGCTTTCAGATTAACCAACAGTTCTCATCTTCTCGCATGCTCAGGTACACATTTTACTTCTTTTCTTCTCTTATTGTCGCTTTTCCTGGATAGATTTTGTAAGAAGGGAAGAACCAAAACCGTACTTATGTCAGTTTTTTCGGTTATTGTCGGAATGATAACCGGCTTTGGCAATTCCGTATCGAGAGCCTTTTTTATGTGTATAGGAAGATATTTGAACAGTGACGGAGTCTCGGGATTGTGTTTTGCGTCGATGATAATGATTCTTGCAAAGCCTTATTCTGTTATGGAACAGGGATTTCAGATGAGTTTTGCCATCAGTCTCTTCATTATTATATATATGCGCAAAATTGAAGATGCTTTTGAATTGCCTCAATATCTTTCTTTAACTATAATTGCATTATTGGCAATGCTGCCGTTTATGATTACAACCGATTACTATCTCAGTTTACCGATTTTACTGGCACAGTTGGCGAATAATACAATACTCACTGCTGTTTGTGTGATATTTGTTCCGTGTCTTATTTTAAGTCAGGTGTTTTTACCGTTTATCTGGCCTGTAGATATGCTTCTTGCGTTGATGCGGAAAATCGCGGAGCTGTCATCCGGTATTGCATTGTACTCAATAAATATCGGTGATATTTACTATCCGCTGCTTATGGCATTTTGGCTGTTTATCATAATTCTACTGATGCCGAAGTGTTTAATTAAGCCTTATCTTAAGATAGCGGTTGTTGCTTTGCTGGCTGTATGCGTAGGTTTTTCCTTTGCCGAATATATTCTTTTACCGAATTCGAAAATGGTTTTTGCAGATGTCGGACAGGGAGACTCAATTTTGATAATTACCGATAAATACACTGCTTTAATAGACGGCGGTACTTATGATAAAGGGGAGAGAACGCTTGTGTCACTGCTTGATTACTACGGAATAAACAAGGTGGATTACGGTATATTAACTCATCTTGACAGTGATCACGGCGGAGGTATAGCGGCACTGTATAACAAAAACAGAATTAAAACACTTTACTCTTCCTTTGCCGAAGAAGGTCAGTTGAAGGAATTGGGGTTTGAATCAATTCCGCAACTTACAATACTTACAGCGGGAGACAAAATTATTCTGTCTGATACAACAATTCTTGATATTATCAGTCCTGAATATGCCTTGGACGGTGATAATGACAGCAGTCTGGTTATTGAGGTTATAAGCAACAGTACTACGGTTCTTTTGACAGGTGATATTTCTTCTGAGAAAGAAGAATATCTGGTTGAAAACAATATGTTGGATAATGTTGATGTGCTGAAGGTAGCACATCACGGAAGTCGATTCTCCACATCTGAGATATTTCTGGACACCGTTTGTCCGGAATTTGCCGTAGTATCGGCAGGCAAATATAATTCTTACGGTCATCCTTCGAAGAATGTTATCGACAGATTGCATTCAAATAATTCTGATGTTTATACAACAATAGAAAGCGGTGCTGTTTTTGTTGACATTTACTCTGACAGGTATCATGTATACGGATACAAATCCTGAGAATTAACTTGTATATGCTACATAGATTTATAAAAAATAATGCCTACTCTGTGTTATAATCACATTGTTGTCATTTGAAGAGAGGTTTTACGAATGAGCGAAATCATTGATATATCGGCTTTTAATAAGGTAGTTAAGAGTGACGTTGATTTTAAGGTCGTTCTTCTTTACGGTGAAGAAGAATATCTTATCAATAATGCCGTTAATGTTCTTAAGCGTAAGTACCTGACATCGGAAAGCGAACAGATGGATTGTTGCGTTCTTGATTATGACAATAAGTCTGTTGCGGCAAATGAATTTTTAACAGATGTCGAAAGTAATATTATGATTCCTGCGTGGATGAGCAGGAAGAGAATGGTGATAGTCAGAAATATTGACATTTTCGCATTTAACAGTAATGATAAGGAGTTTTTTGAACGGGCAGGTGATATTTTCGAGAAGATACCGAAGGAAGCTGTTTTAATTTTTACTGCTGATAAAATAGATAAACGCAAAAAATCGATTTTAAATTTGTTCTTGGTAAACGGATATGCGGTTGAGGCAAATCTTCTTGATGATGATAAACTTGCAGCGTATATAAGAAGACAGTTGTCTTCGCAGAATGTGACAATAGATGAGGCTGCGGTAAACAGTTTGATTTCGAGATGTGATAAAAAGCTCAGAGCAGTTGCTACAGAGATTAATAAGCTGCTTTTGTATTGTGAAGGGAAGGGTATTTCAGCAATAGACGGAAATCTTATTGAGACAATGTGTCCTCCGGATATCAGAGGCTCCGTTTTTGATATTACAGATGCGATAGGCTCAGGTAATCCGGCGAAGGCACTGCTTATTTTGAATACGCTTATAAGTAATCTTATGATTACAAAGGAACCGCCTACAAAAATCAGAGCTATGTTTAATAAGCAGATAAAACAATTGATATGTGCAAAGGAACTGGGAAACGAGAAGGAAATAATCTCTCGAATGAAAGTACATCCGTTTGTTGCCAAAAAACTTAATGCTCAGGCAAGAAGTTTTACTATGGAAACTTTGTTAGAGCTATATTCAAAGTGCGGTAAGATGGATGCTGACATAAAGCACGGACTTATAGAGGAACGTCAGGCTTTGGAGATGTTGATTGTTCTTTCTTCCGCTGTTAAGTGATGATTTAGCTGAAATATAAATTGACCTTTGCTCACAGTTAGAATAAAATAGACGCGTTAATTTGAAGGTAAAACGGAGGATTATGATGGAAAAGATTAAAATGAATGTGCCACTCGTAGAGATGGACGGCGATGAGATGACAAGAATTATTTGGAAGCAGATAAAGGATATCCTTTTACTTCCTTACATAGATTTAAAGACTGAGTATTACGACTTGGGACTTGTAAATCGTGATTTGACCAATGATCAGGTTACAATCGATTCTGCAAATCGTACTAAGGAATTGGGCGTAGCCGTAAAGTGTGCTACCATTACTCCGAATGCTCAGAGAATGACTGAGTACAACTTAAAGCAGATGTGGAAGAGCCCTAACGGAACAATCCGTGCCATTCTTGACGGTACCGTATTCAGAGCACCTATTTCTATCAAGGGAATTAATCCTATTTGTACAAGCTGGAAGAAGCCTATAACCATTGCAAGACATGCTTACGGTGATGTTTACAGAGATTCTGAAATGAGAATCGACGGCGCGGCTAAGGTTGAACTTCTTGTTACTTACCCTGACGGAACAACCAAGACTCAGGAGATTTTTGATTTTAAGGATTCAGGTGTTGTTCTCGGTATGCATAATACAGATAAGTCGATAACGGCATTTGCCAGATCTTGCTTTACTTATGCATTGGATTTGAAGCAGGATTTGTGGTTTGCTACCAAAGACACAATTTCGAAGACATATGATCACAGATTTAAGGATATTTTTGCTGAAATTTACGAAAATGAGTTTAAGGCAAAGTTCGAAGAGGCAGGTATAACATATTTCTATACTCTCATAGACGATGCAGTAGCAAGAATTATGAAGTGTGAGGGCGGTATCCTTTGGGCTTGCAAGAATTATGACGGTGATGTTATGAGTGATATGCTTGCTTCAGCATGCGGTTCTTTGTCTATGATGACTTCTGTTCTTGTATCTCCTGACGGAAAGTATGAGTATGAAGCCGCACATGGTACTGTTACAAGACATTACTATAAGTATCTTAACGGCGAGAAGACATCAACAAATCCTGTAGCGACTTTGTTTGCTTGGACAGGTGCTTTAAGAAAGAGAGCACAGCTTGACAATCTTCCGGAGCTTGAGAGATTTGCAAATCTTCTCGAAGAAGCTACAATTTACACAATTGAGTCAGGTACGATTACGGGAGATTTAAAGAATCTTCTTGATGTTCCGGAGAAGAATGTAGTAAATTCTGAAGATTTCCTTAAGGCAGTTGCCGATGTGCTTGAGAGCAGATTATAATAAGAATACTATTTTTGAGAGGTAACAATTATGAGTTATTATGAGACATGGATGGATAAATCTGAGAATGTTAAGAACGAGAAGGCTTATGCCGATTATATTCAGTTGTATTATTATCTCGAGAAGGAAGCTTATGATAAAATTTTGAGCAGCTATCCTGACAACAAAGAATATCTTTCAGGTAAGGCATCAGAGCTTGCTTCAAAGCTTGGCTTTCAGAAGAATACAATGGATATTTTTGTAGGCTTCCTCGACGGAATTAAGACAAGCCTTAATAAGGAAATTGATGTTGAGTCTGTTGATGATGATACACAGATTGATCTTGATATTGATTACAAGAAGCTTTTCTATAACATGAAAGATGCTAAGGCTAAGTGGCTTTTTAAGCTTAATTCATGGAAGAATGTACTCAGTGCAGATGAGATTGCCGAGGTTACACGTGAGTTTGCCGAGGAAAATATTGCTCATTCTGCTAAAATCGGACGTAATGATCCTTGTCCTTGCGGAAGCGGTAAGAAATACAAAAAGTGTTGCGGTAAAAACGTTTAATCTTTAGTTTTTTTAATAAAGGATTTGATTTTTCTTGAGACGTTTATTAACTAATCGCTGGTTTATGGTTTTATGTGCTACGCTATTGCTGATAGCAATAGTTATTTTCGGTGCTATTCCCAATAGCCCTGTAAGAAAGCTCGTAAAACCAATAAATGCGGTTGTGTCGCCTATTCAGAAATTGATTAAAAACGGCGGAGATGCTCTGGATGACTTTTTTGCTTCTATTAAGGACGGTATCGCAATTCGAGAAGAAAACAAAGAACTTCGTTCTGAGATAGCAGAACTTCAGTATGTAATTACGCAGAATGAAGAGGCTCGAATTCGTTATGAAGAGCTTAAAGATGCTTTCCATATTAAAGATTCATTCAGCACCTATGATATTTACGGTGCTTCTATATTATCAAGAGATGCAGATGAATGGTTCTCAATTATCAGGGTTGATATAGGTCAAAAGGACGGACTCTCTGTCGAAGACGGCAGTTCTTTGGCAGTAGTAGATGTTCAAATGAATCTTCTCGGAAGAGTTATTGAGACTGAAGCGGACAGCAGTAAGATTCTTCCTCTTACTCATGAAGGCTTCACGGTAATCGGGAAGGTAAATGAGGTTAACGGTGCGATAGTAACCGTTGTAGGTGACAGTAATCTAAAGAATCAGGGACTGTGTCTTGTTACCGGGATAGATGAAAATACTGTTCCTGAAGTAGGGACTGAGATTGTAACATCCGGTGACGGCGGATTGTTCCCTCAAGGTGTTCCGATCGGTGTTATTGAGTCTGTTGATACTACAAATCCGCTTAAAATTACGGCTACGCTCAGACCTTATACTCAGATTGGTTCTGTTAAGGATTTATTTATTATGGTTCCTTTAGTTACCGATGAAGGTGAGACAGAAGTAACATCTGTTGAGACGGTTGAAGGTGATGCAAATGGTTAATTCTTCACTTATTCGTAAGATTTTAATCTATTTCGTTTATACAATGATTATTGTATGCTTTCAGGTGTCTTTTCCTGAGGTGTTGACTTTTAATCATCAGGTTGCCGATTTGATGTTTGTTTATGTGTGTCTTGTAGGATATTTTTTTGGTATCAAAGACGGACTTATAATTGGTGCGGTTGTAGGAATATGTCGTGATGTTTTGGCTACACCGATTTTGGTAGGTTTGGACGGTAAAGCAAATACATTTTACGGAATCGGTTTAATTGTTTTGCTTTTGATATCTTTTTTCTCAGCTAATTTTTTTACTAAGCAGACTAAACGTAAGTTTACTTTTGCTATGGTTGATGTGATTGTGATGACTGTGCTTTACAAATCAGTCGGTAATATTTTTGTATGGTTGTATAATGTATTGATTGTCGGAAATCAATATACAGTTACTTTGAGTCAGGTGTTATTGGATTCGATAACTACTCAATTTATAATTAATTTTATTTGTGCCGTACCGATATATCTGTTGCTCAGATTTGTCGGACCTTATAAGGGCGGTATTAATCCCGTACTGTTGAACAGAACTGAATTCGGGGGTGATGATACGTGGCTGACAATTTAAAAAACAAGAAAATCGGCAGCACCTTCGATGAGAATAATTTTAATCTTTCACGTAATAATGAGAGCTTATTCGGCATAATATGGAGTACAATCAGTAATCGTTTTTTTGTTTTGGCTTCCATTTTTACGGTTTTCGGTATCATTATTCTTTTTATGACTGCATCTTTACAGTTTTCCGGCTATCAGAGAACGATTTCAGCCTCGTCAGAAGGTGTGCAGAGACAGTACAATACTGATGCGCCTCGTGGAAATATATACGATTCAAACGGAGTTTTGTTGGCCTCTTCTGAACAGAATAATACGGTGATGATAGCTAATGCTTATCTTGATGACGATAAGCTTAACAGTCTGGCTCTTGAATTAAGTTATCTGTTTGATGAATATAATTGCGTATCTGTATCCGATTTGGATGATTATTTTGCGATTGACCCTTATGTATTTAAAAAGGATGAAACGGAAATAAGAAGATGGCAGACCAATCGTAATTTGTTTAATCTTGAGGATTACACACAGGGAATTATTGTTACTTTTACTGATAATTATGTAAAAACCGATCCTCAGGTATTCTTCTTGTACTTGAGACAGCTGTTTAAAATAGATAATGATTATTCAGTGGATGAGGCATACAGGATCATTCGAATCAGATATCAGATTTTTCAAGATCAGTGGGCATTTGATAATGGTGCCCCTATTGTTCTTGCTACGGATGTTCCTTCTGAATTGAACAGGCTTTTTGATGAGCAGAATTATCATTATCAGGGCGTTATTCATACTGTCAAATACAGAAGAACATATACTCCTCTTGCCCAATTATCATGTCATGTTGTCGGATATATAGGCAATATTTCTCAAGAATCGTTGTCTGTACTTCAGGAATACGGATATACAAATGATGATATGGTCGGTAAGTCCGGTGTTGAGTCACAAATGGAAAGGTACCTGCATGGTACGCACGGTGTGTCAACTTATTCGATTTGGACTGAGAAAGGTGAAGAAGATGTATATTATCCGTCTGAATACGGTATGGATGCGATACCGGGTGCAGATTGCTATTTGACTATAGATTCAAATCTCCAGAGAGTAGGAATAGAAGCGCTCAAAAGCTATATTCAAGAAGGACGTGAGACAGAACGTCGAGAACAGAAAGGATATAAAACAGCCAATGCCGGTGCATTTGTTATGATGAATGTTAACAGCGGCGCGGTTTTGGCAATGGGTTCTTATCCGAATTTCGATCCTAATGATTTTGTTCTTTCTATGTATGGTGATGCTCAGGCGGAAGAACAGGTAAAATATTATCTCGGCCTGGATGAGTACGAAGATATTACTGCAGAAGATATGCCTCTTTGGAACAGAGCTATTATGTCTCAATATGCGCCGGGATCAACATTCAAAATGTGTACGGCTTTGGCAGGGCTTGAAAGCGGTGTAATTACTCCTAACAGTACATGGTTACGATGCGAAGGCCCGTACAAAGTAGATGATTTTCCTTTTAAATGTCTTGAGTACCCTGAAACCGGACACGGTGCACTTTCCTTATACAGCGCGATAGCAACATCATGTAACATTTATTTTATGAAACTTGGTGTGGATACCGGTATTGATAATATAGATGCTATGGGCGAACGCTTGGGATTGGGAGAGTTTACCGGTGTTGATTTGCCGGGTGAGATTTGCGGTGTAAGAGCCAGTCGTGAGACTAAAAGACTTCTTCATGAGTCTGAGTATGACAGAACATGGTTCCCGGCGGATACTGCACAGTCAGCAATCGGTCAGTTTGATAACTGTTTTACTATCCTTCAGTTATGCAGATATACGGCTGCCATTGCAACTAACGAATTAGTAACTCCATATGTAATCGATAAGGTAGTAGCTTCAGACGGTTCGATTCTGTATCAGGGTCAATCTGAGCCTCAGGAACTCGGAATTAATGAAGAAAATCTTAATACTGTAAGACAGGCTATGAGCTATGTTGTAGGTGTAGCAGAAGGATGGGATGGTACTGCAAGAGACAGCTTTCAGGGCTTCGGAGTTGATATATGTTGTAAAACAGGTACGGCTGAGACGGGTTTTGAGGAGATTCGTAAAGAGTATTCGAATGCTTTATTCGTATGTTATGCACCGGCTTCGGATCCTGAGGTTGCAATAGCACTTGTTGTTGAGAGAGGTGAGTGGGGTGCTAAGAGCGTAGTAATTGCAAAGAAATTACTCGCTGCGTATTTTGGTGTACCTCTTGATCAGGGAACTAAAGTAATTGAGAATCATCCTTTTACCGGTGATATTTTAAGTTCCATTGAACCGTCGGGTAAGGTTGAGAATAACTGACATTGTTTATATTTATAATTGAGTTCGCGTTGTAGATGTCAAGATGCTTTGATATAGTAAACTTAAATGTGTGATTTATACCGATGAACTTTAACAAATTATCGTGATAATATTTTATTTTTCTATTGCGTTAAATAATCTCTTTTTGTAGAATTAGTATATATGTGAATTGTGGAGGTAGGCTATGAAAGTAGTTTTGTTGGCTGATAATAGAAAGAACGAATTACTTGTGAATTTTTGTATTGCTTACCGTCCTTTATTGTTAAAACATCAGTTGATTTCAGTATATAATACCGGAAAGCTTTTGCATTCCTCCGTTGATTTGGAGATATCAGGTTTGTCTGTTGATTATTCTTCAGGTCTTGAACAGTTGGCTTCAAGAGCAAGTTTTAATGAGATTGACTGTGTTATTTGTCTCCGTGACGGAAAGAATACTCAGTCAGGAATAGACGAATTGCTTAAGGTATGTGATGCCAATAATATTCCGTATGCTACCAATCTTGCAACTGCAGAGATTTTGATACTCGGTATGGATCGCGGTGATCTTGATTGGCGTTTGAATATCAATAATGATTACGGTGTTTAATTTTGAATATCTTTTGTTTTGATAACTCACCGCTTTGTGCAAATATGTATTTAGTCGAATCAGAAAAAGGGTTTGTTGTAGTTGATCCTTGTTGTGATCCGCTTTTTGTTGAGAAAGAATTAAATTCAGACAGATTTGCAAAATATCTTATAAACGGAAGTTCTGATACCTTGAGTTTCAGTTTAGATAAGGTTACAGCAATAGTTGCAACACACGGACATTTTGATCACATCAGTTTTGTAGACGAGTGGCATAAATATACCGGAAAGAAACTGTACATCCATCCATCTGATGCCGAATGTATAAGCTCCGCTTCTTATAATTGTTCATTTGATTTTGGTATGCCTGTGTCTTACAGTGCTCCTACTGAAGATATAGCGAACTTAAACAGCATAGTTGATGTCGAGATATTACATACACCCGGGCACAGTAAAGGTTCATGTGTATTGATTTTTGATAGTAATTTATATTTTACGGGTGATACGTTATTTGCGGGTTCTGCCGGAAGAACTGATTTGAAGGGCGGGAATGCAATGGAACTTGAGATGTCGCTTATTAAGTTAAAAAATCTTTTTGTTTCCGATGCTTCAATTGTAATCTATCCGGGACACGGACCTGAATCAAATGCGACAACGGAAATTCAATATAATCCGTTTTTGAGAATTACTTGACTTTGCAAAACTAATATGTCATTTTAGTATATATATTTTTACAGGCTGTGAATGAGTTATGAGCTTTTACTTTTGACATACACAGAGAACAATCGTTGCTGAGAAGATTGTTATGTAGGGTAATTTGCTTTTCGCCTCAGGAGCTCCTTATGAAAAGTAAGGTGTAGTTGCTGCATTAAAGCAAACATGAGTGCAGGTATAGAAGTGACATACCTGAACATGGGTGGTACCGCGATGTAATTGTCGTCCCGTGGTTTATATCAGACCACAGGACTTATTTTTTTGTAATATTTTTTTAGGAGGATAAAATGGCTGAACTTGGTGAATTGAGTGAGAAACTGTCTCTTATCAGACAGGAAATCTCAGAAGAATTAACAAAGCTTAACAGTTCTAAGGAAGTGTATGAATACCGTAAAACAATTATGGATTCAAAGACAGGAAAAATCGGTTCTCTCATGAGGGAGATGGGTAAGGTTCCAAAGGAATTAAAAGCTGAATACGGTAAGCAGGTAAACGAGATAAAAACTTGGGCAACCGAGTGTTTTGATGAACTTGATACAAAAATGAAGGAAGAAGAGCTTAAGGCTCGTTATGAGAGTGAGAAGATTGATGTTACTCTTCCTTCCAACAAAATCAGAAGAGGTTATTTACACCCTGCAACGCAGGTTCGTAATCAGATTGTTGATATTTTTGCTTCACTCGGATTCTCAATATATGAAGGAAATGAGATTGAGACGGATTATTATAATTTTACGGCTTTGAATATTCCTAAGGATCATCCGGCAAGAGATATGCAGGATACGTTCTATTTGAGTCCTGAATTTCTTTTGAGAACACAGACTTCTTCAGGTCAGATTCATGTAATGGAATCTCAGCAACCGCCTATAAAGATTATTTCTCCTGGTAAGGTTTTCCGTTCGGATGACGATGCCACACATTCTCCTATGTTTTCGCAGATGGAAGGTCTTGTTGTAGATAAGGGAATTACATTGTGCGATTTGCAGGGTATGCTTGATGTTTTTGTAAAGAAGATTTTCGGAGATGATACAAAAACAAGACTCAGACCATCATATTTCCCGTTTACTGAGCCTTCTGTTGAGGTTGACGTAAGTTGTTTCCAGTGTAAAGGTTGCGGTTGTAAGCTTTGTAAGGGAACCGGATGGATTGAAGTTCTCGGTGCCGGCGTAGTAAACAAGAAGGTACTTGAAGGCTGCGGTATTGACAGTGATGTTTACAGCGGACTTGCCTTTGGTATAGGAATTGAGAGAATTGCTATGCTTAAATACGGAATTAATAATATTAAGCTTTTGTTTGAATCTGATTTGCGTGTGCTTGATCAGATTGATGATTAATGAAGGGAGGAAGATAATATGTTAGTACCATTGAGCTGGTTAAAAGATTATGTTGATATTAATGTTACTCCCGATGTTCTTGAGGAGAAATTATTCTCTTGCGGTTTTGAAGTTGAAGAGAAGTATCAGGTTGGTAAGGATATCAGTAATGTAGTTGTTGGTTTGGTAACGAGTTGTGAACCTATTCCGGATACACATTTGCATTTGTGTAAAGTGGATGCCGGAAAACACGGAGAACTTCAAATTTGTTGCGGTGCCGATAATGTTTGTACCGGAGGTAAATTCCCGCTTGCTTTGATTGGAGCAACTGTATTTGCTACTGCAAAGGATCATAAGACTGTTGAAGGTATTATGACTATCGGACAGGGCAAATTAAGAGGATATGATTCCTTCGGTATGCTTTGTTCCGGTGTTGAAATCGGTGTTAATGAGAATTTGTTCCCGGGCGGAGATTATAACGGACTTCTTGTTCTTCCTGATTCTGCTGTACCTGGCGAAGATGTAAAACCGATATTGGGATTGGATGAGTGGATTTTTGATATTTCAATTACTGCCAACAGACCTGATTGTCAGAGTATTTTCGGTATTGCACGTGAGGTTGCGGCTGTTTTGGAACTGCCTCTCAAAGAACCTGCTGTTGATTACACAGAGACCGCTGTTGTACAAGATTTTAACGTATCTGTGGATGCTTCTGATTTGTGTCCCAGATATGTATCTCATTATGTTTATGATGTTGAGATTAAGGAATCACCGGCTTGGATGAGAAGAAGACTTGAACTTGTCGGATGTTCTTCCATATCTAACGTTGTTGATATTACTAACTATGTTTTAAAAGAGTTAGGTCAGCCGATGCATGCTTTTGATTTCAGTTATCTTGAAGGTAATGCCATTAATGTGCGTCGCGCTTCAAACGGTGAGAAGATTACTACTCTTGATGAGAAAGAGTTTACTTTGACTTCAAATAACCTTGTTATTTGTGACGGAAAGAAGCCTGTTGCATTAGCAGGAATTATGGGCGGTCTTAATTCTGAGATTCTTGATACAACCAAGGCTGTTATGTTTGAATCAGCAAAGTTTGCACGAGATAATATCAGACAGAGCTCCAAAGCTCTCGGTCAGGTATCAGATTCAAGTGCAAGATTTTCTAAGGGTGTAGATGAGTATACAACAGTTATGGCTATGAAGAGAGCCTTACATCTTATTGAGGAACTCAACTGCGGTAAAATATCTGCTACTCATTTTGATATTAACAGCGGCAACTCTATTGATTCAACTGAATTGAAGGTAAGTGTTAATAAGGTGAATTCTGTTCTAGGAATAGAAGTCCCGGATACGGATATGGTAAGAATATTGAAGAATCTTTCTTTCAATCCTACATTAAATGGTGATGAGCTTATTCTTAATATTCCTGCATATCGTGAGGATATGGAAACATATCAGGATGTTGCGGAAGAAGTAATTCGTATGTACGGTTACAATCATATCGTTCCTACATTTATTCCTACTGCAGAAGTAACAAGCGGCGGATATAATTTGAGACAGAAGACAGAACTCAAAATTAAGAATGCTTTGTGTGCGGCCGGAGTATTTGAAGGTATGCATTATTCTTTCTTTTCTCCGTCAGATCTTGATATGATTAAACTTCCAAAGGATGCTCCGGAGAGATTTGCAATTAAGCTTATTAATCCTATCAATATTGATTTGTCATTAATGAGAACTACACTTGCTCCTCAGATGATTACCGCAATGGCTAAGAATCAGAAGAAGGGAACACTTGAAGGCAGAATATTCGAGCTTGGTAATATTTTTATTCCTAAGAATTTGCCTCTTACAGAGTATCCGGATGAGCGAGAGACAATATGTATAGGTGTATTTGGTGAGAACGAGAATTTCTTTACTTTGAAGGGCCTTGTTGATGTTGTTGCTGAAGCTTTAGATATTACTTTCGATTATGAAAGCATGCAAAATACATTCCTGCATCCGTACAGAACTGCAAGAATCTTGTGTAACGGTGAAGATGTCGGTTATCTCGGACAGGTGCTTTATGAGATTCAGGATGAACTTAATATGAGAGTTCCGTCATATGTAGCTCAGATTGATTTGAAAGCACTTACCAAGTATTACGGAAAGGAAAGAAAGTTTATTCCGCTTCCTAAGTATCTTGAAGAGAAAAGAGATTTCTGTTTTGTTATGGACAAGGATCTTACTTGTGCACAAATCGAAAAGGAGATTGCCGATTCCTGTGACTATATAACAGATATCAAGTTGTTTGATTTGTTTGAGGGAGCACAGTTGGGTGATAACAAGAAGAGTATGGCATTCTCTGTTGTATTTACTCCGCGTGATGAAGAATTCACCGCTGAGATGATAGACGGATTTGTAGATACCATTCTCAAGACGCTTAATGATAAGTACGGAGCAGTTTTGAGAGCTTAATTGTAAAATAAGTTTGAGATTTTACCTGCATATTTTGTCGGTTTTGTCGCATTTTGTCGTATTTTGTCGAACTTTATTTTTGTATCTCTCTGTATTCTATATGTATACCGTTCGGTAAATATATTGATGCAGGGAGATATTTTTATGGGAAGTTCTATAGAGGCAGCTGTTGTTATGTCGGTAATTCTGTTGGTGTTAACTTTTCTTATTGCAGAACCGTTAAACATTGTATCTGACTGTTGTGATTCAGAAGCAGTATTTATGGAAAACCTGAATGAACATATGGATAACTCTGTTATTTATGAGGAGGATGATCAATGTATCATTTCAGGTCCGGAGAAATTATGTACGGCATTAACAGGAATATCTGACAGTTATCAGCTTATATATGACGGAATAACAGATTACCTGACAATTGAAACGGAAGGAGATGATTCGGTTGAGGAACAGTAAACGCGGATCGTCTTCTGTATTTATTGCTATTATACTCTCTGCTGTTATAACAGTAGAGAGTACTTATCTTTTTGCCGTAATTCAAATGGAAAGAATTGTGACGATAAACAGAGCACTTAAAGCGCAAATCGAGACAATAATGGGCGATTATGACAGAGAGTTATTTAAGGTTTACGGAATTTATGGTTTTTGCAAGGGCGAATTGGATGATACTGTTTTTAATAATGTGCTTACAGCGAACGGTATTGATCCTGAAGGCTATGTTATTATCGAAGATTTTAAAGCATTAGCCACTGAAGAACTCAGGAGTGCGATTGAATCTTATTATTCTTACAGAGGCGCTGCCGTCTTAGGTAATGAGTGTTCAACACTTCTGTTATCTGCGGTTGAATCCCTTGATGAATATGGGATTATGTCATCATTGAGGAGTCTTACTTCAGGTAAAGCAAAAGGCGTTATTCAGGATATACTGAACGGAACGGAAAAGGTTGCCGAGATAATAAGTGTTGTTGAGAATTTTACGGGAATTGATGATGCAGAGAGTAAAATCGGTGATTATATAGATATGATGGATGACTATTCTTATGCAAAGCGCCACTCTCCAAATCTCGATAACGGTATTGATATAAGCAATTTGTCTTCTGTTTATGATTTTCTGGACGATATGGATGATTTGACTGCTGATATTTCCGACAGTACACCTGATTTACTCTTTCATTTGCCTTTATGTCATTATGCTTCATATAATTTTGACAGCAGAATGGATAATGATAAATCGATTATCGGTGAGAGTTTCACGGAAATTCATCAGGATAATTTTGAAGACGTTGAATATATACTGACCGGACTGGAAGGCAGAAGTGCAGAATTCGGTGTTAATTCAGGTATATTTGTGATTTGCTTTTTGTCTGAATTGGTTTCTAATGCTAATAATTCCAAGGTAATGTCGGTGATAGACGGAATTGCGACAGTAATAAGTATAATTGTGGATATTCTGACTTTGGGCGTAGGTTTAGCTATTCCTATAAAAGCATATGAAGTGCTTATTCTTGTAATATATTCGATAATCAATTCTGTAAGTGATGTTAACGCAGTATTAGACGGCTATTCTGTCAGTTTGTTTGAGGTTGACGGAATACCGGTTTTGCAGGAAGGAATGTTGATTTTTGAGTATAGGGACTTTATCTTTTCAATGATGCTTTGGCGTAAGGATGAAGTTATTTTGGACCGAATGTTGTACGTCCTTAACAGGGATTTCGGAGATATGATTACTTCTTTTGATTTGGGATATCAATATGAAAATACTTATTTATCCTTAGGCGGAGGTTACTATTTATATGACTGACAGTAAACTTGGTTCTGTTGTTCTTGAGGCAGCCATAGTATTTACGTTGTTTATGGTACTTATTGTATCCGTAGTAAGTGTAATAGACATAAATCGTACCGACCTGCTTATGCAGTCAGCTTTAGAGGAAACCTGCGAGAAAATTCAATTATTGCCACCCATGCAAATACCTCTACAGGATTTGTCTTCCACGGTTCTTAATGCTTTACCTGACACGATATTCTCAAATGAACAACTGAAAGATATTATTACTGTTCCGATGAGCGGAATATATGGAATTAATGACATTGAGGAAGGCAAATTGGGAGATTTATTGTTGTCGGATATGTTCGGTGATTATATATCCGATGATATAGCCAATGAATACATTTTGCTTAATAAAGGTTCGGATTTTTTTCTGCCTGACAGTATTAATACCGTTATTTCTATAAATGAATTGAATCATTATGCTGAAATAAGAGTAAATTATTCTAAGCTGACTATAGTCGGAACCATAGACAGAAGCATTTATTCTGCGATTCCGCTATACGGCGATTTTGAAATGTATTTGAATGGTGAGGAAACTGCTGTAAATGATGATGACGATATCTGGAGTATGGATAATTTCAGCAGAGGGTTAATTCTGCGAGATAAATTCGGAGCTAATCTGCCATCGTTATTTCCTGTAGTTGATATATTTGACGGAGGAAAGATAACTTCAATTGTGACAATAGATACTACTGCACCCAAATATTCGGATATTTCGGTTTTAATTGATAAAATAAGTAAAGAAATAGATGAATTGGCAGAATTTGACGGTGACGAAGTAAAAATAGACGGAAGTATTTATTCTATAGACGGAGCAGATATTACTGATAGGGAATTGCTGGTAATAATCCCCGGAAACGATACCGGTCTCGATAACGGTATGTGTAATGATATAATTGCATACGGTGAAGCTTGCGGAGTAACCGTAACCATTCAAGAATACGGAATTTCCGAGCGTTATTCTGATAAAGAATCGGTTGGTAAATAGTCGGTAAATGAAAATATTAGTTGTATAAAATCGCAAGTTGCGTTATTATTTACTAGATTATCTTTAGGAGGCATTCTTAGTGAAGAATAAAGATGCAGTAAGAAGTCCGGAATTTATTAATTCCGGAGTAAATAAAGTTTCTGACAGCAAGAGCTCTGTAGGTTCTATTCTGCGTAAGGCAAATCGAGATTTGATTATCTCCAGAATAGTATATGCTGTGCTGATTGTGTTGTTGGTAGCGATTTTGTTTCTTGCTTACAATTTCGGTTATTTAACTTATTTAGTTGATAAGGCTTTTGAATTGATAGGTTAATTCTGATGAACAGCGCTGAGAATGATAAAGAAGTTCATATTGATGCTTCTCTGCTTGAGGGGTTCGATGAAGAAGAAGTAAGAGAATTGGAGAATTTATATTCTGCAGTTTTGTCTCTTAGAGATGTTAATGAGGTTCATAAATTTTTCTTGGATTTGTGTTCTTCAAATGAAATTTGTTCTTTCTTGAGGAGATGGCAGATTCTTCTTAGGATTCATAATAATTGCAGTTATGAGTCTATTATTGAGGATCTTGCTCCGAGAGCTGAGGATAGTGATGGTCAAACCAGAGATATCGGGAAGAATGTTTCTTCTGCGGTCAAACGTAAAATGCGTTCCGAAGCTAAAGTAAGTTCGGCAACAATATCGCGTGTTAAGAACTGCTACAAAAGAGAAGGAAGCGGATATCGAATTGCTCTTGACCGTTTGGGTGATGATGCAAAATTGGATTTGATTAATCCTAAAATTAAAAATAAGAACTGAAGATATATTATTTAGAAGGCGGTTATAAAATGAAACTTTTTAAGACACACAGTGAGAAAGAATTAAAGCGTATTCAGCCTATTGTTAACAAGGTAATGGGCTATGAGGAGGAGTATTCAAAGCTTTCACAAGAAGAATTGGTCGGAAAGACTCAGAAGTTTAAGGAAAGACTTAAAGCAGGTGAGACTCTTGATGATATTCTTCCTGAAGCTTTTGCTACAGTTCGTGAAGCAGCCTATCGTGTTTTAGGTATGAAGCCATATGAGGTTCAGGTTATCGGTGGTATAGTTTTGCATCAGGGAAGAATTGCAGAGATGAAGACCGGTGAAGGTAAGACGCTTGTGGCAACACTTCCTGTATACTTAAATGCTTTGACAGGTAAGGGCGTTCATGTAGTAACCGTCAATGATTATCTTGCTCAGCGTGATAGTGAGTGGATGGGTAAGGTATATAAGTATTTAGGTTTGTCTGTAGGTCTTATTATTCATGAGATTCCGACTGAGAAACGTAAAGAAATGTATGCTTGTGATATTGTGTACGGTACAAATAATGAGTTTGGATTTGATTATTTGAGAGATAACATGGTTCATCGTAAGGAGCAGCTTTCACAGAGAGAGTTGAATTTTGCTATTGTCGATGAGGTCGACAGTATCTTGATTGATGAGGCAAGAACACCGCTTATTATTTCCGGTCGCGGTACACAGTCTTCTGATTTATATGAGCGTGCAGATAAGCTTGTCAGAACTCTTAAGTCTTATACTGTAGTTGAGACAGATGATAAGGTTGATATGGATGATATTGTCGGTGATTGTGATTACGTTATCGACGAGAAAGCTCAGACTTCTATGCTTACTGCTAACGGTGTAGCTAAAGCAGAGAAGTTCTTTAATGTTGCCAACCTTTCAGATCCTGAAAATTTAGATTTGCAGCACTATATAAATAATGCACTTAAAGCTCACGGTAACTATAAGCGTGATCAGAGATATATTGTTACTGAAGACGGCGAGGTTGTAATTGTAGATGATTTTACCGGACGTCTTATGCCGGGTCGTAGATATTCTGATGGTCTTCATCAAGCTATTGAGGCAAAGGAAGGTGTTAAGGTTGCAGATGAGAATAAAACTCTTGCTACAGTTACTTTCCAGAATTTCTTCCGTATGTACAATAAATTATCAGGTATGACCGGTACAGCTTATACTGAAGAAGAAGAGTTCAGAACAATTTATAATCTTGATGTTATTCAGATTCCGACTAATAAGCCGGTTATAAGAAAAGATGAAGAGGATGCCGTATATAAGACTCAGCGCGGAAAGTATGCAGCTGTACTTAAGGAAGTAATTGCTGCTCATGAGAATGGTCAGCCTGTACTTGTCGGTACAGTAAACGTAGATAAGTCTGAATATCTCAGTAAGGTTTTCTCAAAGGCGGGCATTAAGCATAATGTTTTGAATGCTAAGAACCATATGCGTGAGGCTGAGATAGTTGCTCAGGCAGGTCGTAAGGGCGCAGTTACTATTGCTACAAATATGGCAGGTCGAGGTACTGATATTCTTCTCGGTGGTAATGCGGAATTTTTGGCTAAACAGGAGATGCGTAAGCTTGGTTATTCTGAGGAATTAATTGATGCTTCCACTGCTCATAATGAGACAACGGATGAATTGATACTTGAAGCAAGACAGCGTTTTACTACACTTAAGAATAAGTTTTCTGAGCAAATTGCTCCTGAGGCAGAAGAGGTAAGGAAGGCCGGCGGACTTTATATTGTCGGTACAGAACGTCATGAGTCACGTCGTATTGATAATCAGCTCAGAGGTCGTTCAGGTCGTCAGGGTGACCCTGGACGTTCAAAATTCTTCCTGGCTCTTGATGATGATTTGTTGAGAATTTTCGGTGGTGACAGAGTAACACGTACATTTAATACATTGGGTGTTGATGAGAACATGGAGATTCAGAATCCGATTATTACAAAGCTTGTAAGAGATTCACAGCGTAAACTCGAAGGTTATCACTTCGGTTCACGTAAGTCGGTTATCGAGTTTGATGATGTTATGAATATACAGAGAACCATTACCTATGAACAGCGTCGTAAGGTTATTGATGGTGAGGATATGCATGATACATTCATCAAGATGATTGATCGTGTTGCTGAGAGAACTGTTACACAGTTCGGTCTCGGTGAAGAACATGCTGACAGTGAGAGATATACTTTGGGCTTAAAGCTCGGTGAGATATTCGGTGATTTGCCTATTGTCAGTGTTCTTAAGGATAAGAATCAGGAATGTCCTTCACCTGATGATGTTATCGAGAGAATTAACAGTGAAGCTGTTGAGGCTTTGAAGCAGAAGGAAGAGCTTGTTACTTCTGAGGTGTTCAGAAGTGCAGAGAGAGCAATTCTTCTTAATGTTGTCGATGATAAATGGATGGATCAGATTGATGCTATGGACAGCCTCAGAACTGAGATAAGTATGAGAAGTGTTGCTCAGCATGATCCTGTTATCGAGTATAAGCTCGAAGGTTCTGATATGTTTGAAGAAATGAATAATTCTATTCAGGATGATGCTGTTAAGTTCCTTATGCGTTCGAATTTCTCAGCCGAGAAGCGTGTAGAGGTAAAGGAGAACGTAAAGTCTGTATCCGAGGGAATGGGAAAGGATTTGTCTCAAATGCCGAGTCAGCCTGTACCTAATGCAGTTCCTAATACAGGTAACGGTTCGGTAAGCCAGCCTGTTAAGCGTGATTCGAATAAGGTAGGTCGTAATGATTTGTGTCCTTGCGGAAGCGGTAAGAAATATAAGAATTGCTGCGGAAAAGGTATTGAATAAGTAAGAAATGCAGATTGAAAGCAGAGTACTTACCGTATTCTGCTTTTTCTTTACAGGAGATATGTATGATTAGTAGTAAAACTGAATATATGGAGAGAGTGTGTTGTGCAGCAGAATATATAAAGAATTCATTGAAAAATGAATCAATAGATATTCCTTCTGTGTGTATAGTGTTGGGTTCGGGATTGGCTCCTTTAGCTTCTATGTGTGAAGTTCTTACGGAGATTCCTTATAAAAATATTCCTTGTTTTCCTGAATCAACGGCACCGGGACATGAAGGAAGACTTATTGTCGGTAAGTTATCAGAGAAAAACGTTTTCATGATGTCCGGCCGTTTTCATTACTATGAAGGTTATGATTATGATATTTGTACTTTCTATGTAAGAGTAATGTCTTTTCTTAAGGTAAATTCACTTATACTGACAAATGCTGCCGGTGGTCTCGGCGAAGGAATGAAGCCAACAGATTTGATGCTCATTGAAGATCATGTATCATTTTTGTGTGAATCCCCTTTAAGAGGACAGAATCTTGATGACTTCGGTGTTAGATTTCCTGACCAGACCTGTGTATATGATAAGGAATTGGCTTCTTTACTGTTGAAGAGTGCTGAAGAATTAGGTATTACATTGCATCGCGGTGTGTATTGTTATACCAAAGGACCGCAATATGAGACTCCGACAGAGATAAAGATACTTAAGATGCTCGGTGTCGGTGCTGTCGGCATGTCAACCGTACCTGAGGCTATCGTTGCTTCACATTGCCAAATGAGAGTAGCAGCCGTATCTTGTATTACAAATCTTGCTGCAGGTATCTCTCCGGTAAAACTTACTCAAGAGGAAGTAATAGAAAATGCCGGTAAGGCTTCAGAAAACAGTTGTAATCTTGTTAAGAAATTAGTAGAAAAAATTTAAGTTCGGTTATTATTCTTGGCGAAAAGGAGATATAAAACATGGATATTCCACAGTATGAGATTAAAGACATTAACCTTCGTGAAAGCGGAATGAAAAAAATCGAGTGGGCATACAGAAATATGCCGGTTCTTCGTGCAATTGAAAAGGAGCTTATTGATGAGCAACCGTTTAAGGGAATGAAGATTGCTGTTTCAGTACACGTTGAAGCAAAGACAGCTTGTCTTGCCAGAGCCTTGGCAAGGGGCGGTGCCGATGTAGCACTTACAGGTTGTAATCCTTTGTCTACACAGGATGATGTTGCTGCTGCACTTGCAAGTACTGGTATGCATGTTTACACAATTCATGGCGACAGTGAGGAGAATTATATAAAGCATCTTACAATGGCATTGTCCTTCGGGCCTGATATCGTTATCGATGACGGAGGCGATTTTGCTATGCTTCTTCATTCGTCTCTTAAGGAGTTGGTTCCGGGCATTATAGGTGGCTGTGAAGAAACAACAACCGGTGTACACAGACTAGAGATTCTTGAGAAAGAAAATAAGCTTTTATATCCGGTAGTTGCTGTTAATGATGCCAGATGCAAGCATTTATTTGATAACAGATTCGGAACCGGTCAGTCTGTATGGACTGCAATTATGGCTACTACAAACCTTGTTGTTGCCGGAAAGACTGTGGTTGTTGCGGGCTTTGGTATGTGCGGCAGGGGTGTTGCTATGCGTGCCAAGGGCCTTGGAGCTAAGGTGGTTGTAACAGAGATAGATCCGGTTAAAGCTTGTGAAGCAATCATGGAAGGCTATCAGGTTATGACAATGGATGAAGCTTCTGAAATCGGTGATATATTTGTAACAGTAACCGGTTGTAAGGATGTTATTACATCAAAGCATTTCTTAAAGATGAAGGATGGTGCTGTTTGTTGTAATGCCGGACATTTTGATTGCGAGGTTAGTGTAAAGGAACTTAGTGAGATTGCGACATCTTCTGAGATTTTGCGTAACAATATAGTTGGTTATACTCTTCCGAACGGAAATACAGTTTGTATAATAGCCGAGGGAAGATTGGTAAATCTGGCTTCTGGTGACGGACATCCGGTTGAGATTATGGATATGAGTTTTGCTCTTCAGGCTCAGTCTGCAAGATATATCGCAAAGAACGGAAAATCTCTTGAGCGTAAAGTATATCAGACTCCTGAGATTATAGATAATCGTGTTGCCGAGATTCTCCTTGAGACAAAGAAGGTTAATATCGATGTATTAACTCCGGAACAGGTTAAGTATGTGAATTCTTGGGAATTTTGATGTAATAAAGGCTTTTTATCGATTTTGAATTTATCGTAACAAATATTAAAGGCTTCCTGGACGATAAGCAGGAAGCCTTAATTTTTGGAGCCAATGGTGGGAATCGGACCCACGACCTATTCATTACGAGTGAATTGCTCTACCCCTGAGCCACATTGGCACAATAATATATTTGCTATAAAAATATACTAATATCTTAGTATGATGTCAAGTCATTAATGTTATAATAGATACATATTAATATTTTGTGAGCGGTTATGACTAAGTATTTTTTTAAGAGAACGTTATCTTTCATATTGATTATTTTTGTTGTTGCGGCTGAATTATTGTGTGGTTGCAGTAAGGTTGAGGCGGATTTTCCCGAGTTCTCTGAGAGTAATATGTCAATTTCTGCAGTATCGGCTGACATCACTGATGTCGAGGCATCCGTGAGTGTTGATGCTGTAAAGGAAGCCGTTCCGCATATTACTGTTGCGCTCCCATATTCTGCTAAGACTCTGTCACGACTTGCTAAGCTTTTTTATCTGAAGAATAACAATATGCTCGGAAATGCTATTAACGGCAGTAATATAGCCTTGGATTATCTTGATGCAGTTAATGTCCCGTTTATTATTGATTCAATTAAAATCTCGCCTACCGGAGCTAATGTATCTACTGTCAGCGATTGGGATAACAGCGGCGGAATCCCCGATGTATTTTTGACAAATGACTTGTCAGGAGTAAAGGAAGCCGGTTTTGCTGCACCTTTAAATGATTGTCTTTATGATAATTCTCTTATTTCCAACTGCTTTAGTTCGGAAGCTCTTTATGAGTGTGGTTTTGACAGCCTGATTTACGGAATACCTTACGGTTTTTCTTTTGAGATTATGTTTGCAAATCTGGATTTTATACCTGCAAAATACAAAGAGAATTATGCGATAGAATCAATGTCATTTGTCAGTGTATTATCGGATGTCGACAAACTTAATGAGATGATGATGGATATTAGAAATGATTATCCTGATATTGAAAACGAAGGAATTGTTCCTTTAAGAAGCGCTTATGAGTTACTTGCTCAGACAAATGGAATTTCTGAACCTGAGTTGCAGTCAATCAAAGAATGGTATGATACAAATTTGACTTCGGATTATGATTATAACAGCAGTACTGATTCTGTTTATTCCAGACATGCGGCAATGTGGATAGCCGACAGCTCAGAGATTGATATGTGGTGTGACTATTATCCGGATAAGATATGCTTTTTCAGACTTCCGAATATCGGTAATGAGTATAAGCCTTTGATAACTCTTTATCCTCTGTGCGTTTCACCGCAATCGGAAAATATTGAATTTGCTTCTGAATTTGCTGCTTTTGTTGCTCTTGACGAAGATGCCCAGAGATTGATTTTACGGCTGGAGAATAATATGGGTATTTTCCCAATGATAGATTCTTCAAATGTCTGGAACAGTCTTACATCTGATGTGGTTTACGGCAATATTGCAGGAAGTATAGAAGAACAATTAAATTCTGTTGTTTACAGCAGAAATGTGATAGATAATAATGAGTATAAGGATATTTTGTCAGCTGCACGAGACGTTGTGAATTCTGAAGAGGAATGAATATGAGTGACGATAATGCGTATTTACGTAAAGTAAGACTAACTGATGCTTCGCTTCTTCGCAGGAACGGCCTTTTTGACGGCAAAATATCTGAAATTGAAGATAAAATAAAGAATATCAGTGAATCTTCTTTTGTTGATATGTATATCTTTAAAAGAAACAGTAATGCTGATTTGTGTTCTGCCATATATTTATATCGTCGTGACGATAAAATGTTTTCGGGTGATCTCAAGATTTATATTTCCTGTCTTGTAGATGAGAATATGTATCTGAGAGAATATCGAACTATACTTGAGAGTACATTGGATGTCGCTTTTCGGGAAGGATTCTATAAAATTTCAATAAAACTTCGTTCTGATGAGATTGATAAGGAAAATGTTTTGAAGGAATTTGATTTTGTTCAAGAGGCCATTTTGCATGAGGAATACGGATTTGACGAAGATGTATCCGAAGCAGGTTTGTTTTATTTGATTGAACCGAGATATAAGAAGTATAACTGTTGTTTTGTGCCGTTTCCTAAAGGTGTTTACGTCTTATACGGCGGAAGGGATTATGTTGATTGCGGAAGAATTTATCCGTACAGCAGTGAGATAAAAGATTCAAAGGCACTCAAGATGGGTAAGTACTTGGGAATTATTGATAAGGATAACAGGCTTGCGTTAAAAGGAAACAGTAATTATTTTTTTGATGAGGAACTTTTGGAAAGAATTCTGCCGGATGAAGTTTTTAAGGGGTATATTGAATTAAAACAGTATTTTCAAAAGGAACGCTCAAGCTTTGATTTAAAAATTAAATTTGAATCAAAATCAGATTTTAGATTGAATGTTTGGAATGAAATACGTAAAATATCATATGCTTCGACATTGTGCTATGAAGATGTTGCATTATCACTTTGCTCTAATGATGCAGCAAAGGCAAAAAATATGGTCAGGGTTGTCGGACAGGCATGTGCTGATTGTCCTGTTCCTATTGTCATCCCTTGTCACAGGGTTATAGGAAAAGACGGAAGATTGGTAGGTTATAAGGAAGGCATAGAATTTAAAGATTTTCTTCTTATACATGAG
The DNA here is from genome assembly GCA_024403755.1 of Clostridia bacterium. Classification (GTDB taxonomy): domain Bacteria; phylum Bacillota; class Clostridia; order Saccharofermentanales; family Saccharofermentanaceae; genus Saccharofermentans. The sequence goes on along the minus strand of JAKSRF010000007.1, from coordinate 9,439 downwards.
TCTTTCTCTGCAATAATAATTTAACGGAGGCTTTTATGGGTAAATATGTTAAAACTGAAATAGGCATTTCAACTCTTTTGAATCCGGTGCCTGTAGTGATGATTTCTTGTGCTGGAAAGAGTACCGCGCCGAACATAACTACTGTTGCTTGGGCAGGCACTGTTAATTCAGAACCGCCTATGGTTACTGTTTCTTTACGTAAATCCAGATATTCGCATGAGATAATCAGTGAGACCGGAGAATTCGTAATAAATCTGGTCGGCAAATCTTTGGCTAAGGCTTGTGATTATTGCGGTGTTAAATCAGGAAGAGATGAGAATAAATTTGAATCCTGTTCTTTGACTCCTGTTAAAGCATTGAATCTTGATTATGCATATGCAATAAAAGAAGCTCCGGTGTCGCTTTCCTGTAAGGTTAAGAGTGTAACTGAACTGGGTTCGCATGATATGTTTCTTGCAGAGATAGTAGGAATTAATGCAAGCAGTTTTTTGCTTGATGATGACGGAAAGCTTTGTTTGGATAAAGCAAAATTGGTCGGATACAGTCACGGTGAATACTATCTTTTGGGTGAGAAAATTGGTTTCTTCGGATATTCGGTTGCGTCTAAGGAAGTTTTTGAGAATCGCATGGGATACAAAAAAGAAAGAGATAAGTATAAACATTTAAAAGAACAAAATATTAAGAAGGGAAAGAAGTATTAATTATGAAATTTATCGGTTTGAAAAAGGTAATGGACGGAAAATTTATTAAGAGATTTGATCTTGAGTATGAGACCGAATTGGGAAATAAAAAGATTTATGAGATGATAAGCAGGAAAGATATTAAATCCTATGAAGATTTAATTTCATCAGGTTCTGAAGCAGTTGTGCTCATTATGCATGACGAAAATAATGAGAAAATACTTTTAAGCAAAGAATTCAGAATGGCAGTCGGAAGCTTTGTATATAATTTCCCGGCAGGACTTATTGATGCCGGTGAGACACCTGAAGTTGCTGCAGCTCGTGAGCTTAAGGAAGAGACGGGGTTGGATTTGATATCAATCGATGAGGTATGGCCTGAATCTTACAGTGCAGTCGGATTGGCAAACGAGAAAACAAGTGTAATCGTCGGTAAAGCTAAGGGTGAATTTGCTCCAAGTACATCGGATGAAGAGGAAATTGAAGCTTCATGGTATACCAAAAGCGAGATTCTTGAATTAATAAAGACAGGTAATTTTGCTGCACGTACTCAGGCTTATTGCATTATGTGGGCGAAACAATAACTGACAATAAGTATTTGTGACAACAAAACAGTACAAAAGCGTATCAATTATGTTGAAAGTTGGTACGCTTTTTTTAATTCACATTAATTTGTTTACATTTAATTAAAAAAATACACAATTTCGTAAATTAAATTAGTGTTAGAATTATGCTGTTTAGTTATATGTGAGGGTTAAAAGTGAAATACTTAAAAAGACTTAAAGGAACATATAAACGAATAAATACGGTTGGAACCTGGATTTCTGTCAGAGATGCTGCAGAGTTTGTCGGTACAATTGTATTTGTTGTATCCTTAATTTTCTTTTTAGCTCTTTACTATATGGTTTCTCAACGGCTTGGTTATGATACGTTTACCATGATTTGGAATATGAGTAAATCTCAGCTTAAACTTTTTGCTGTATTTTTGCTTTTTATTGTTGCTTCGACATCATTGTTTACGGCGTTGTTTATAAGAATGTATGACATGATTATTAATACACCGGTTAATCAGCTTTTTATAAAGATGAGAAATATGGGTGATGAGAGTACAAATGAGTATTTGGTAAGTGGTAAGATTTCCAATCCTTTTAAGAAGAATACGGCTGATGAGACATGGATGGATATGGTTCAGAATTATTTGGATGTGTCCTCTGCAGAGAAATATATTGATGAATTGACAGGTTGTTTTAATCGTAAGTATTTTACTCAATTTCTCGTTCATTATATGTCTACTCAGATGCTGACTTATCCTAATCCGAATATGCCTAAGACATATGATACTGATACTTTCGCAGTTTTTCAGGTTGATATAGATCATTTTAAGAGAGTAAATGATGATTTCGGACATGATGCAGGTGATGCGGTTCTCAGAGAGGTCGGTAAACGCTTGCGTGATTTTGTCGGAGAGGACGGAATAGTTGTTCGTACCGGAGGCGAAGAGTTTGTTGTTGTAATTTGCAAAAAGTTTCCTTTTGATTACAGCACAATAGCCAGTTCGTTGAATCAGTTATTCAGAGATAATATAGTTGCATACGGCCCTACCGTCCGCGAGAGTCGTAAGGTTACTTGTTCTATCGGTTTTGTATCGTATCCGTTATATGGAGATAAGACAATTGAACTTACATTCCAAGATCACGTCACCTTGGCAGATATAGCTTTATATAAAGCTAAGGAAGACACAAGAGATATGTGGTACGAAGTAGTTGCAAAGTATAAGCCTGATAATCAGGATTTGCATTTGCTTCTTGAATATCCTGAGAAGGCTGTAGAGGATAAGTATATTGAATTTAACTCCTCGAAAATGGGTAAAAGAACTTCTTAAAGATGACAAGTAAAAGTGCTTGACAGATAAAAGTGTTAATGGTAAACTCCGTATTGTGTTTTTGTGTGGACATATACGGAGGTTTTTTATGACTTCGGTTGACGTGTGTTTGTTAGTTGATTTTTATGGAAATCTTCTTACGGATAAGATGCTGAATATGATTGAGCTTAAGTATTTTGACGACTTGTCTTTGTCAGAGATTGCTGAGCAGAACGGTATATCGCGTCAAGCTGTGCATGACACATTAAAGCGAGCTGTCAGTACATTGGAACAATATGAAGAGAAATTGGGACTGGTTGAACGTTTCATGAATCAACAGCATATTGTAGGTGAGGCAGTTAAGCTTATAAGAGATAATCGTATTGATGATGCGGTTAAGGAATTAGAAGAATTGATTGATTTGTAATAAAGGATAAGGCGATGTTTGAGAGTTTATCTTCAAAACTTCAAAATATTACTTCAAAGATGAAGGGCAAGGCACGAGTTACCGAGCAGGATATCAAGGATATGATGCGCGAGATTCGTATGGCACTTCTTGAAGCAGATGTTAATTATACCGTTGTAAAAGAATTCTGCGCTGAAATGAAGGAGAAATGCCTTAATCAGGATGTTCAGGAGAGTTTTACTCCGGGTCAGCAGATAGTAAAGATAGTTCATGATTCACTTGTTGAACTTTTAGGTTCAGGTGATGAGAGAATCAAGGTTTCTCCTCAGGGATTTACTGTTATTATACTTTACGGACTTCAGGGTGCCGGTAAAACTACAACAGCCGTAAAACTTGCAAAGCTTCTTAAAGCAGACGGTAAAAAACCAATGGTTGCATCTGTTGATGTACACCGACCTGCAGCAGCTAAACAGCTTGAAGTTCTTGCTCAGGCTAACGGTATTGAGTCATATATTGAGCCTGAGGAATCCGATGCGGTCAAGATTGCTGATAATGCTATAAGCAAGGCCAAGTATATGCTTTGCAACTTCCTTATTGTTGATACCGCCGGTCGTACAGTAGTAGATGATGAACTTATGAGTGAGCTTAAGGCCATTGACGATCATGTAAAGCCGACAGAACGAATTCTTGTTGTTGATGCTATGATCGGTCAGGAAGCTGTAAATGTTGCTCAGGCTTTTGACGGCGCCATAGGTATGGACGGCTTTATCATGACAAAGCTTGACGGTGACGCAAGGGGCGGTGCTGCTCTCTCAATTCGTAAAATAACCGGTAAGCCTATTAAGTATATTTGTGTAGGTGAGAAGATTGAGGCCATCGAGGTATTCCACCCTGACAGAATGGCTGACAGAATTCTCGGTATGGGTGATGTTGTCAGTCTTTTTGAGAAGGCTTCACAGACAATAGATCAGGATTCTGCAATGAAGACTGCAGAAAGAATGATGAATAATCAATTTGATCTTAATGATTTGCTTGATCAATTTCAGCAGATTAAGAAGATGGGCTCTATGAAGGATGTATTGGGTATGCTTCCGGGTGTGGCCGGTAAGGTTGATGAAAGTCAGATTGATGAGAATATCATTGATAAGAATATGGCGATTATTCGTTCAATGACTAAAAAAGAAAGAGCATATCCGCAGATTCTTAATGCAAGCCGCAGAAAGAGAATTGCTCAGGGTTCCGGAACTACGGTTCAGGATGTTAATACTCTTATGAAGCAGTATGATCAGACATCCCAGATGATGAAGCGCTTTACAAAGGGTGGCTTCAAACTTCCAAAGGGCTTAGGAGGTTTTCCGGGAGGTAAGTTCCCCGGCATGGGCGGAGGCTTAGGAGGCTTCGGCGGTAAGAAGGGTTGGTTCTGATATTTATCAGAAGCAACGAGACTAAATCAGTATATTCCATAGGCGTTTACAATAGTAATTTCACTATGTGAATAATATAAAATTATATTTTTTACGGAGGGTAAAAAAATGGCAGTTAAAATTCGTTTAAGAAGAATGGGTAAGAAAAAGGCACCTTTCTATCGTGTAGTAGTAGCAGATTCACGTTATCCGCGTGATGGTCGTTTTATCGAAGAGATTGGTACATATAATCCTCTTTGTGACGGCGAGCAGTTTAAGGTTGATGCTGAAGCAGCTAAGAAATGGATTGCAAACGGTGCACAGCCAACAGATACTGTACGTAATCTTCTTAAGAAGCAGGGTGTACTTTAATCAACATTCATAAAGGAGGTTATTATCTGATATGAGTGATTTACTTACTTATATGGCTCAATCTCTTGTTAATAATCCGGATGAAGTAGTTGTTAAAAAGACAGAAAAGGGAAATACTATTTTGTTTGAGCTTTCTGTTGCACCGGATGATATGGGTAAAATTATCGGAAAGAATGGTAAAAGAGCACAGGCTATTCGTTCTATCATGAAGGCAAAGTATTTACGCACCGGTAAGCGTGTTGTAGTAGATATTGTCGGATGATTAATTCATATTTAACAATAGGTAAAATTGTCGGCGTACATGGCATTAAAGGAGAAGTAAAAGTTCTTCCTTTAACTGACGATGTACGTCGTTTTAAAAAATTGGAAAAATGTGCTCTTTGTAAGAATCCGGATAATCCGGATGATCAGTTTGTACCTGAGATAAAAGTTCTTTCAGTTCGAATTGATAATGAAACGGCATTAATCAAATTTGAAGGCTATGAGGACAGAACAATTGCTGAAAGATTACGTAATCTGTATATTTCCGTAAGTCGTGACGATGCTGTTAAGACTAATAAAGATGAATATTTCATTGTTGATCTTATAGGCTTAAAGGTTGTTGATGATAAACGCGGTGAGATTGGTATAATCAGTGATGTGTATGAGAATGGTGCAAATTTTATTGTTCAGGTAAAACGCAGGGGAAAGAAGGATTTGTTGATTCCTTTTCTCAAAGTTATTTGCTATAAAGTGGATTTTGATAATGATTCATTCATGGTCAATATTCCTGACGATTTGTATGAGATTTACGATTAAGGTTGTGTATGATATTTAATGTTCTTACTCTATTTCCTGAGCAAATAGATAATTTTCTCGGTTTCAGTATTATCGGTCGTGCTCAGGAGAACGGATTGATACAATTAAATACAGTCAATATCAGAGATTTTACTGATGCTGATGATAAATATCGTAAGGTTGACGATACGATGTTTGGCGGCGGTACGGGAATGCTTATGAAATGTGAGCCTGTATATGAAGCATATAAGAGTATTAAAGATGAGCAACCAGATACTTATACAGTTTTTGTCGGCCCTAAGGGATCGGTTCTTAATCAGGAAAAGGTAAAAGAGTTAGCTTCCAAGAAGAGTGTAACAATTATTTGCGGTCACTATGAAGGCATAGATTCAAGAGTGCTTGATGAGATAGTTGATGAGGAGATATCAATTGGTGACTATGTTCTGACCGGAGGTGAACTTGCTTCATGTGTGATTATTGACTCGGTATCAAGAATGATTGAAGGCGTTTTGCCTAATGAGTCTGCTTATACAAATGAGTCGCATATGAACGGAACACTTGAAGCACCGCAGTATACAAAACCACAACAATGGCATGACAGAAAAGTTCCTGAAATTCTTTTGTCGGGAAATACAGCAGAGATAGAAGAGTATAATGATATACAGTCTCTTTACGAGACATTGATAAAAAGACCGGATATGTTTGATAAACTTGAGATTACGGATAAAAAGTGGGAAAAACTTCTTGCCTTTATGCGAAGCTTATGATATATTTATTCGGTTGAAAGGGATGGTCCTCTGTCCGCGCGAGACAAGAACATCTAACAGAGAAGGAGGAAACTGACAATGGATTTGGTTAAAGTTGTTGAGCAAGAGAATCTTCGTAACAGCTATCCAGAGGTTGAGGTTGGTGACTATGTAAAGGCACATCTCAAGATTAAGGAGGGAAACCGTGAGCGTATCCAGGTTTTTGAAGGATATGTTATTGCTCGTAAGGGCGGCGGAATTTCCGAGACAATGACTATCCGTCGTATTTCTTACGGCGTAGGCGTTGAGCGTATTCTCCCTGTACATTCTCCAAAGATCGAGAAGATCGATATTGTACGTAAGGGTCGCGTTAGAAGAGCAAAGCTTTATTATCTTCGTGGACGTCAGGGCAAGGCTGCTCGTATCCAGGAGAAGCTCTAATTCAATACTATTATTGGTTAGTGATGAAGAGGATATCTCAAGAGAACAATCAGTTCTTAAGAGATGTTCTCTTTTTTTCGTTTAGACATAACGATATTTAGTTATTTTTTACATTGAATTTAATGTTGAGTGAAAATATAATACTTCTTGTTTGGATTATATCCATAAAAAGTTAAAGGAGAGATTTTTATGAGAGGAAAGAAATCAGCAAGTATTTTGTTAAGTGCTTCATTAGCGGTAAGTTGTATTCCTATGTTTGTTTCTGCCAGCGGCGGAAGAGAATATATCAATATCGAAACTGTTTTTCCTGATGAAGGTTTCCGTAATTTTGTATATGCCACAATTAACGGCAGCGGCGGAGATGATAATGAATTTTATATTACACCGGGCGAACTTGATGCCTACTATGTAGAGCATAATGGTATTTTGTGTATAACACCTAACAGTTTTGATATAAAGAGCATTGAAGGCTTTTTGATTCTGTTGGAAAGTCCGGCTTGTAAGGGATTTTCTTTTTCGGGTAATATGGGCGTAGAAGAAATTGATATCAGTAATTGTCCTTCTAATGTAACGGATTTTATTTTCAGTGATTGTTCACAGGATATACCTCTTGTTTTTCCTGAACAGACTGCTTATATTACTATGTCTCAGTGCGATTTTACTTCTGCTGATTTGTCAGCTTGCGGTGATAATATTAAAACTGCAGAGTTCTATCGTGTTCCTAATCTTGAGTCTATTGCATTACCTGAAAAGGCATCTGATTTTGAATTGTTGAGTTGTTCATTTTGTAATGAATTAACGGAACTTAATTTGTCTGATTCAATTGATAAAGTAATTATTAATAATTGTCCTAAGCTTAATAAGTTGGATACTTCCAAGGATTCTGAATTAAAGAGTATTGAACTTATAGGAAGTACTGAGCTTGATTCATTGGATTTGTCTGATAATGCAAAGATTGAGGACATCACAGTTAATGTTGGTGATAAAGAATTTGTATTGGATTTGACAAACGGTGAGCTTGAAGATGAAAGAACCAATCTTCCTGAGATAACAACTGATATGGGTGATAACTTGGTTGTTTTGACTAAACCTGTTCCTACACCTACACCGATTCCTACACCAACACCTACAAATGAACCAACACCTACAAATGAACCTGCTCCTACAAATGAACCTACACCGACCGATAAGCCGCAACCGACTCCTACCAATACACCGATTCCGAATGACGGTTTGAGAGCATTCGTAAATCGTTGTTATACGGTAATTCTCGGTCGTGAAGGCGAAGAGGAAGGCGTAAACGGTTGGGTATCAAGATTGGAGAATGGTGAAGTTTGCGGAGCTCATGTAGGATATGGTTTTGTATTCAGTCCTGAATATGTCAATCTTGATAAGAGTAACGAGGATTTTGTTACCGATATGTATAATATGTTCTTTGGAAGAATACCTGATGCTGAAGGTTTTAAGTATTGGGTAAATAAGTTCGACGGCGGTGAGTCAAAGGAAAATATCTATGCCGGATTTGCTAATTCGGAAGAGTTCTATAATCTCTGCAAGTCGTTTGATGTTGCAGCAGGTATCTATATGGTTGGTTACGATTATGAGACTCAGGGTATGGTAAATTGTTTTGTTGACAGACTTTATACATTATGTCTCGGACGTCACGGTGATATTGCAGGTCAGCAGACATGGGCTGCTTCTCTTATAAGAAATGAGATTACTGCAGCACAGGCCTCATATGGTTTTGTTTTCAGTGATGAATTCGTTAACAGAAATCTTTCTGATGAAGATTTTACAGAAACTATGTATAAAGTGTTCATGAACAGAGCATCTGATGAAGAAGGTAAGGAATATTGGGTTAACATGCTCAATGAGAAAACCGAATTTGAGGTTTTCTTTGGCTTTGTAATGTCAACTGAATTTACCGAAATCTGTAATGATTACGGTGTTATTCGCGGAGATCTGTGATAATTAATCAGGATTAATGTAAGGGTTGTCTCAAAAAGAAAATTGAGGCAACCCTTTTATGTTACTGACATTTATTGCAAATGTTTTTTGACAAAAAAGTATATATAATGTTATCTTCATTGTTGTAAGAAGAATATAAGGCGGTATTTTATGAACGATAATATGTCAAACATTAACTGTGATATCGCGATAAATGGAAACCGTGCTGTAAGCATTGAAATATCAAACTTTCTTTAAAAATACATATTACAGTTTTGTGTCTGAATAATGTATATAAACTAAAAAATGGAATATAAGAAATTAATGATAGGATGAAAATTAAAAAAATATATGTGATTTACAAGGAGAATTTTATGGGATATATTTCGGAAATAAGAAAATATGTAGGACATGCGCCAATAATGGTAACAGCAGCTATGGGAATAATATATGATAAGGAAAAAGGAATTTTATTTGAAAAAAGAACAGATAATGGGATGTGGTGTATTCCAGGGGGTGCAATGGAATTAGGCGAAAGTATAGAAGAAGCATTAAGCAGAGAAGTTAAAGAAGAAACATCATTAGACATATACAATCCAAAATTATTCGATGTAGAAGCAAATGTTCATATGGTTTATCCAAATGGAGATGAAGTGTATTATACAGATATTGTTTATATTATAGAAGAATATAGCGGAAATTTAAATTATGATGATGAAAGTTCAGAATTAAAATGGTTTAAATTAGATGAATTGCCAGATAATATTATGCCAACACAAATTGATTATATATTAAAGTTTGCTAAATCG
>JAKSRF010000069.1 GCA_024403755.1 Clostridia bacterium | reverse complement strand
TAAACAAATTAAAAATAAGCAGACAGCTTATTTGCTGTTTGACTTTTTATAGGAGGCTTTTATGAAAGCAAAAAGAAAAATCGCGTTACTTCTTTCTACAGTAGCAGTAATTGGTTGTTTGGCAATTCCTGCCTTTGCAGGTGGCAGTTGTTATTCATCCGGTGTTAACTGCAGTTATAACGGAAGTGTTCTCGAGTACAAAGGATATGCTTACGTCTCAACCGACAGTAAAGGTGCGTATGCTTATCTTATACTCGGCAATTCAAGTTGTCGTTCAACTTGGTGCAAACCAAACGTAAATAATAAGGCCTGTTACTCCAATCCGGTAACGGCCAGAAGCGGTTCATCAAAACCGAGTCTCAGCATTTCTATCAGCAAATAAATAATGCCAACTAATTTATGGGAATGACACTAAATCGTTCCCATATTTAGATTTTATGTTATATTAAAATATATGAGAATATCAAAACATATTAATATTGCAAATATAATATTAGTTTTACTTTTTATATCTACTATTGTAGTAGGTTTCATTTTCGTCGGAACCGATATCGAATACAATCTTAACCAGCAAATCGCGAGAGGTTACATTTCTCGCGAAGCTGTTTTTTTTAATTTAGACAATCCCGCTTATAAACAACTTGGTATAGTAAATATAGTAGTTGATGACTCAGGCAATATTATTGACAGTTATTCAACCTCCGGTGAATTGGAGTTTGACGAGAACGGAGCTGTGGTCATTCCGGACGACATTGAAGCTGAAAATGCTGATTTTGTTTTAGAAAACAAAACTTACTCAGACGGTTTTACTGCAGTTGAAAAAATGATTTCTTCCGGCAAGACCGACTATTTTGCTTCTCTTCACAGAGGAATTTTACGAGGAATTTACTATCAAGGTAATGTGGATTTGCCTCCTATTTCTTCAGGCAGATTTATCAATTCAGACGAATGCTTAAATAACTATCCTGTTGCGGTAATAGGTAAAAACTATGTTGAATATATGTATAGTAAAGATAATAAACAATATTTTGAATATTTAAATCGAGAATATGAGGTTGTAGGTGTTACCGGATTAAGCGGTTCTTCACCGCTTGACAGTATTATTTTTGTTAATATCGGAAGCCTTAATTCAGAAGAACAGTTAGACGGAATTTTTTATATAGACTCATCGACTGATAATATATCTGTATATGAAAATTTTTGTAATCAATCACAAAATCTTTTCGGTTGCAATCTTAAACAACGTGATATTCCTATCGCACAAATCGATACAATTTCAGGCGGTATGTATCTAAAAAAATATCTTAAAGTAATAATGGCTGGTTTATTATTATTTACTTTTGCTAATATTTTGGTACAAACCTTGCGTAAAGAACACGGCAAAATTGCGGTAATGAAGATATTAGGCATCTCAAATCTCAAAATTCTTCTTAGTATTTCTTTAAGAAACATCATACGAATCATAATCGGTATATTGCTGGGATTAATGATTGTAGCTATCCTAATTATCATTGAGTATTTCTCGTTGCCGATGAAGCTTTTACTTTCTTTGTCTGCCAATCTTATAGTAATTTCACTGATAATGATGTTAGTATGGGTATTTATCTCAGAAGCAGTTATCATATTAACCAATCCTCACGAGGTAATTCAAAGACTATGAGTTCTGTTTTATTCAATCTTAAGAGATCATTCTTGCAACATTATAAATCCAACCTGTTAATTCTGATTAACATGATACTAAGCACTGCCGCTATTTTTATACTTTTACAGAATTTTTACTATCTGCGACAACAGTATAATGAAATCTATGGCACAACCGAAGTGGCACATAATTATCAGATTATGATAGAGAACATCGATCAACTTCAGAATTATAAGAACGACAGAATAAATAAATCACCCATGTATTACGTAGGAAAAGAAGTAATCCGTGAAATAGAAAATAAATACAACCTCAAGTTCTATTATTCATTGAATGGTGATTTATATCCGGAAGACATGGATACACCGGCTATTTGGACAGCCTTTTCCGTTTATGACGATTTTGCAGGTTGCGAGTACATAGATATTCATTTTTTAGATTCAGCCGCTTTCGATGTGTACGGTTTAAAGCTGACCGAAGGCAACTTATTTTCAGATAACGATTATAATTCCGAGAATACTGACAAGCCTATCAGCGTTATTATGGGTAATAATTATCGCAACTGTTTTAAAATTGGTGACACATTTACATATGATGGTGATACAGCTAAAATAATCGGTTTTTTGGAATCCGGAACAACAATTAACGAAATGGGTTATGAATATTCTTACGATAATTCCATGTTTTTTCCGCAACTCTTTCCACGAATCAAAGACGAAAGCAATGTATTCAGAGAAGAATTCAGCTATATTCACTGTAACGATGACAGTTTGGATGTACAGGACGCAATCAATACAGTGACGGCAAAATCCGGATATTATACATTAAGTTTATTTCCTTTGGATGGTATTCAAATCACCTCAACCAAAGATATATCTGAGAAAAACGTTAAACTCATCGGTATTCTGGCGCTGATTGCCTGCACCATCTGCACGTTATCATTGGCATCGATTTTGGTTAATCGTACTCTGCAAGATCGAGATATCTATTGCATATATTTATGTTGCGGTATTCCTTTGTGGAAAATTAATCTATCAATTTCTATAGAAATGTTTCTCTACTTGCTTCTATCATTTTTTCCGACAATAGGAATATCTATCATCGAATATAATGAACTTATAGTTCCCTTATGGCAAATACTGTTGTTTGCAGGTACTATAACATTTATCTCTTTACTGCCGACATTTATAGCAAACAGAAAATGCAACATAGATTTATTAATACGTGACAAAATAGCTTAATCAGGAGAATAATTATGTCAACTTTTATAGAACTGAAAAACATAAACAAATCCTTCCACTCAGGAAACAAAACCACAATTGTACATGAGAATTTAAATATGTGTATCGAAAATGGAGAGATGGTAGCTATTATGGGTAAAAGCGGTTCCGGTAAGACAACACTTTTAAACATCATTGCTGGAATAGACTATCCTGACTACGGAGAATACATCTTTGACGGCAACATTATAAAACTTAAGAACACCAACGATGGTGTTAATTTCAGACGTAATCGTATCGGAATTGTCCTTCAGCATTTTGCTCTTATTAACGATTTCACAGTTGAAGAAAATGTTGAGCTCGCCCTTTGGGAAACGAAACTTACTACAAAAGAAAAGCATAAAAAGGTAGAAGACATCATCAAAAAATGCGGTATTTATGATCTCAGAAAAGAATACCCGATAAAATTATCAGGCGGTGAGAAGCAACGTGTAGCAATAGCAAGAGCAATCGTCAACGAACCTCAACTTCTTCTTGCTGATGAACCTACAGGTTCACTTGATTTTGAAACAGAAAATGAAATTATCAAGCTGTTAAAAAATATAAATGAAGAGTATAAAACCACGATTATCATCATTACACATGACGCAGAAGTTGCCAATAATTGTTCGCGAACAATCACTCTGACCAAGCATTAATCCTTATCTCTCAACCAGCTTAATACCCACAGCTCTCCAGAAGTCTGTCCAATATCTCTGCATTCTTTATCGAGAATTCCGGAGTCACGCGCTGAACTTCTCCATCTCTTACCGAACGGCCGAGTTGAGCCGTCTCCAGAGAATAATTCTGCTTTACGGATACAGTTCTGGTAGACTCATGACCATCCTTAATAATTCTATAGGAAAGCTCACCTGCCTGGTTATACTCAACCTCCGAGCGAATATCGCCCTTGGTTCCGTGAATGTAGAGTCTGTCATATCTGGCATTATTATCAACACCAAACACGCATCCGACATTAAATGAGGCTCTTACACCATTTTTAAATTTGATAATTCCTACGGCAAGTGTATCTATTCCTTCATCATCAGTAAGTTCGGCAGAAGCTTTGGCATATTCTATCTCAGTGTTGCCGCCGTAAGCTTCGGTAAGCGTCAATATCATGGTTGTACAATAACAGCCGAGATCATAAATCATTCCTCCGCCCAGATTCTTGTGAAGTCTGAAATCTTCTTTGTAACCCTGTGTAAGAAAAGCAGTATCTATATATACCAAATCACCGATACTTCCGCTTTTAATCTCATTCTTAAGTGCATCAATATACGGAGTTTGAAGATATGCATATGCTTCCATCAAAACTCTGTTATTTTCCTTTGCAACCTTATACATTTCTCGTGCTTCTTCTGCATTAAGTGCAAGCGGCTTCTCACAAAGCACATGCTTTCCGGCCTTAAGTGCTTTTATTACCCATTCCTTATGCAGATTATTAGGAAGAGGAATATAAACTGCCTCTACCTCAGGATCGGCAATAAGTTTGTCATAACCGATATATGACTTAGTAAATCCGTACTTATTCTTGTATGTCTCAACCTTATCGGGATTCCTTCCTGCTATTGCATAGAGCTCACAGTTCTCCGTCTCAAGCATACCCGGAATAGTACAATTTGCAGCTATGTTAGCCGTACCCATTACGCCCCACTTTATCTTATTCATATTCCTAACCTCCTATTTATACACTTCTTATCATAGCACTAAAAGAAATCGGTTTATGTCATATTCAGATTTACTTTCATCAGTTTTTTATGTAAGATTTACTTAATGTGTTTATTGAAGGAGGGAAATATGGAAAGTTCACTTTCGAAAATGGATTTTCTTAAATTAGAAGAAAATAAAAAAATGAGAAACAGCATTCGTAGCTTTGCAATTATTCTCTACGTTTTGGCTGTATTTAATGCTGTTGTCGGTTATTCAACAAACGGTCCTCTTGTTTTCATTGATGTAGCAATTATGCTTGTGTGCGGTATATTTATTCACTTCAAAGCAAGTCTGATTGCATCAATCGGTATTACCGTTTACGGAATCGTTAATATGGTTTTGGCATATGTCAGTATCGGTCAGATAAGAGGATGGTTGTTCCCTGTTATAGGAATCGGTGCTATTGTATACACAGCAAAATTAATCAAAGAATATAAAAACTACAAGGCAAACTTCGCTGATGATACAGATTTGTAAGATTCACATTTAACACAGAGTAACTTCATATAGACTTATGCTTTCGGTTTACGCGCTTTAACCAGCAGAAAATCGGGTTTATGGCATAAGTCTTTATGTTGCGGAAATTTCTTCAAGATATCAGTTTCCTCGCAATAATTCATAATCCACTATAGTCATTTTATCATTAATTACTGTCTCTGAACCGGTTCGAACGAAACCGCATTTCTCATACAAATGGCAGTTTGTCGGCTCCTGCAAAATAGTATCAAGATGCCAATGTAAGGCCTCCGGGTAAAGCTTAAATGCCTCCTGAATTGCTGCATATCCGAATCCCATGTTTTGGAATTCGGGAAGAATAAAGAAAGGTCCGATATTCATGATATCATCGGCATTTTTTGTTCCGATATTTATAGCACCTACCTTTATGCCGTAATTCATTACAAAATAATATTTTCGAGAAGGAATAGAAAACCGACCTTTTACATATTCCAATGATTCCACTGCAGGTGATATGTCATCATGATACTTCTCATAGAGCGGCATAAATGCACGAACCTGCATTTTATGCAAAAGCTCCAATTCATCTTCAAGGACTTCTTCAAGCGTTACCTCTTTCATAAAACCACCTCACTCAGTATCTATAACAATCAACGGAATAAGCACCTCATCCTCCGTGACGCTTCCGTGCATCGAGACCCAAACCTCGTCAGTATAATAAATAGACAAATCATCCGTAGCTATCGCCAAATAATCTCCGAGCATTCCTCTGAAGCACTCGTGTTCTTTTCCTGTGCCGAAAAGTTTTCTCTCCAAAGCCTCTTCCATCGTAATAAGCAAAAACTTATCCCCGAATTCTTTATTAAATTCCTTCTCGAAAATCTGTTTTTTATCCTCTTTGACAAACAGATTCAGAACGCGAGGTTCCAATGCCGGCAAACGAACAAGACAATCACAAATCTTAGGATAATCCTGAAGTACGGCACATTTATTATCAATGTGGCCGTGATCGGCTGTAACAATTATCAACGTATCTTCAAGTTCTTGCGTCAACTCAGAAACCTTCTGTTCAAGCTCAACTATTGTCTTGTGAACTATCTCGGCATTAGTGCCGTTTCTGTGCAGGAGTCCGTCCGGTTCAGACCAATATGCATAAATATATTTTCGTTCAGGCTCATCACAAAGCTCTTTAACTCTGCTGCAGATACTGTCAAAATCACTGTAGAACGGCGGAAGAAACGGTGCAACTATATGTGCCTTCCCTCCTGCTTTATTTATCTTTTCTGCCGCATTCTCATAAGGAGTATACTTCCAAGCAACCTTATAGTCAGCAGCAGGCTCTTCTGTACCCTGAATTGTATTAAGAAATACAACTACATTCTTATCTATTTGCGGATAGTACGATTCCCAGCCAAGCCAACAGTGTTCACAAGGCTGAAGTCCCGATAATGCAGAGGTAGTAGCTGCTACCGTTGTAGATAAGAAGGTTGAATTGTATATTCCTTCCAAATTGGAACGGAAAAGACCGTTCTCCTTTAGGTGCTTCTCTATTATTGCCTTACCCATTCCGTCAAGGAGAATAAAAACAACATTTTTGTACTCTTTATTAAGTCGCTTATCCAACATCGGCAACGTTTTACCGACAGGCTCACAACCCCAGTACTTTAAAATCGAATTCGTAGCATTTGCAATACAATTATCGTAATCCGGCCAAATCAAATTCATACTCATAAAAATTCTCCTTCTGCATTTATCTGATAACAAAAAGGTCCGCTTACCGTGAAAGATAAGTGGACCTCATGTTAATCTTATTAATCAAAAAACTCAGCTTATTCTTCTTGGTAATCCCGAATTATTCGTGTAACAATCACAATACATGCGTGTATCATGTACTCTGGTAGTAAACTTATAATCGACGCGATTACGAATCATGTTCACAAAACTAAGCTCCTTTTATTTTTTGTAATCATACTCTTAATATTTTTATATGTCAACACGGAAGTACATCAATGACAACATATTCTGAGATACAACCGGATTTAAATATAAATTCCCAATCTGCTATTCCGGAGGTGACAATAAAATCAGTACCGTTACGATGCTCCATACCGTAAGCGGAGTCATTAACACCCATCAGAAGCGCTATATAGTTCATCGGAAACATCTGGCCGCCGTGTGTATGCCCGGATAAAACCAAATCCGCAGCAGTAGAAGCCTCATTGTCATAATCTGTAGGCTGATGATCAAGCACTGCTATATATTTTGAAGAGTCAAGCGGAGCAATCAGTTCGGCTATATTCTCACGACCGTCCTCTCTGCTTTCCGAAGACTTATCCTTACGTCCGACAATATAAAAACGATTATCTATCAACACACACTCATCCTGCAAGACAACAACTCCGTTCTTCTTAAGTTCTTCAGTAAAATCTTCAGCAGTATAGCCTCTGTGACTGTCATCCGAATATCCTTTATCGTGGTTACCGAAACAGAAATATACACCGTATTCCGTCTCCAGTTCAGACAAAGCCGCACAACCGTCAACCATATCCTCACGCGTGGAATTATCATCTATAAAATCGCCGGTTATTACTACAACATCAGGATTAAGTAAGTTAATCTCCTCAACATATCGCTCAAGCTCCTTTCCGTCAAAAACCGTACCCAGATGTGAATCTGCAAACTGAACAATACGCAAGGAACCGATATCTTTATCTGTAGTAACAGAATAATGAGTCTCTACAACATTGACACAAATAAAATAACAAATACACAGATATATTGTCGTCAGAATAAGTGATGTCACAAATACTGTTTCTTCTTTAAGCTTGCGACCGAAAATCAAATTAATTAAATCCGCAAGGAGCCAGATACCCAGAATATTAATTACTGTTATTGCCGCAGTAACCATTCCCATAAACAAAGTCAGAATAACAAAAAACAGCGCTGTAAATGAAAGCGACAACAGGCATGCACTTCGACGTTTACCTTTTGTAATATTAACTATTATCGGGAATTTACTTATTTTGCGAACAATAAATACAATTGCTAAAACAAGAATCACAAAACCTGCAAAAAATATTCCTCCCCAAAGCACATAGTCCTGCATAAGAGTTTATGTAAATCCTTTCTCATAATCACTATATTATAGCAGAATCAGTGAATTTGAAGGAACGAATATCATCTTAACTTGCGGAGCACATCCTCTATTTGGCGTATTGCCTCCTCTACAGAATTCAAAGCTTGCTTGATTTTACTCTGAACATATATATCTGCAATCAATCCGTCGAAAACAAAATCAGCAAATATAGCAAGAGTTCCTACATCAATATTAAGTTCGCGAAGATTGTCCAAATCGTTCAACTCTCTTCTGAAGCGCTCAATGTCCCATTTAGCCTGCTCTATATCTGCGCGGGCATCATTTAATTTGCTGTGTTTTATAAAACCGGTAATGGATTTTCCCTTTAAAATATCGTATATACCCCATCCGCGAGCACTCGAAAGTGAGCTTTTTGCTCTTCTCAGACTTCTTAAGGCATTCTCACCTGCACAAATTGCTTCATTTCTTTCCTTATTGAAATCACTCATAATCACGTTCTCCTCAAATATTATGAGTACGATTATAACAACCTCACACTTTTTATACACCGTATATTGACATAAATACGGTCACTTATTTTGTCACTGCAATAGAAATTCTTCTATTTTATCCAGAAAATCCTTTGCTTCGTCATAAACGGCATGACCGTATCCTTCATACATATAAACAGAGCACCCTAGTATCTCAGCAGTCTTAAGTGAGCCTTCAGCACCAAGAACTTTATCCTGCATTGAACCCAAAACAAGAACCGGACACTTAATCTCCTTTAATCGTTCACGACAATCAAACTCATTACTCGAATTCAAAAGAGCAACAAAACGCTTGCACTGTTCAGGTGTTCCGTCATTCTCATGAGCTTTAAAATACTCACCAAACTGAGTTTTTGTAACTTCACTGTATATTAAATCAACTAAGGAATTATTGAGAGCTTTAACATCACACTTCTCCGCAAGTGCACACCAATATGTCAAAACCGTATTTGAGATAGCATTCGGGCCTGAACTGCTCGAACACACTACCAACTTAGTCACCATAGAAGGATAATCCAGAGCAATCTGCTGTGCAATCATTCCCCCCTGAGACATTCCGACAAATATTGCAGAATCAACATTATCATTTCTCAAACACAAAACAGTATCAGACGCAAAATCGGAAATTGTAACATCGTCAGGAATCTCCATACTTCTGTCAAATAAGTACAAGGTATAATCCTTCAAAAAGCGTGCATACATACTGCCCACAGCCTCAGCAGAACTCAACACACTGTTCATTCCTATACCCGAGATTAACACAAAGGCTTTGGGGCCTTTTCCAAGCTTTACATATTCCATTATTGACATAAAAATTCTCCTCTGTATGCCCAATCATTTATACGCTGGATTATATCTGACAAAAACAAATTCAGTCAATATAAAAAAACTGCTAACAAAAATCAAGAGTTTGTTAGCAGGTTTTTTGTTGAATATACTATACTATTGGTTCCGCTAATCTGCGGACCAAAGTGCTGAATCTGTCGGAATTCCACTTTTTTGGCTTTCCGAGTGTATGTAAATGACGATTTGGAGGCTCCTTACATACACTTTTG
>JAKSRF010000068.1 GCA_024403755.1 Clostridia bacterium | reverse complement strand
TTTTACCGCGACTAAAAAGGACACCGCGGTCATCATCAATCATCTACAAAAGGTCAATAACTCACAGTGTCCCCTTAATCACAAAATTCAGAAATCTGTTTATCTGTCTATCATTCAAACTGAAACAAATTCTTTTTTATTTTCTAATCAGCTTAGCAATAAATATGAGCAAGCATGCACCGATAACAGATGCAATAAAATTACCTATATATCCACCGAAGCCAATTCCCAAAATACCAAGAAGCCAAGAACACAAAGCTCCTCCGACAATACCGAGAATAATGTTAAGAAGAATACCGTGCTGGCTCTTCATAATCATTCCTGCAACCCATCCGGCAATTGCGCCTACAACCAAACCAATAATTATACTTATCATAAACATTTACCTCCGTGTAAATATGTACACATTCTAACACATTAACACTTTACTTTAACCATAATCATTGCGCGAAAATGTACGCAAAACTCAGAGAACTTTGAATCAGATAACCTCTCATGCACAAAAATCCACGCTGACAAAAAGAAACTCCCCGACATAAAATCCGGGGAGCAACAAAACAACAATAAAATTAGGAAAAAGCTTATCAGAACATTGCCTTTACGAAGATAACTGCCATTGAAGCATCACCGTAAATAGTAATCTTACCTTCTGCAATTGCAGAATAGATGTCCTTCTTACCGTTAAGAATAGCTGCCATTGTCTCAGCGTCAGCATTCATTACGAAAGTAGCATCATTATAGTTATATGGAGCAACCTCAGCCTTCTTGTCCTCAACCTTAACATAAAGTGGCTGTGACTCGATATTACCTGTAAGAGTAATCTGTGTTGCGATGAAGTTAGATGTAAACTTAGCCTTCTTTGCTTTTGCATTTACAGCAGCGAAGATACTGTCAAATGTAGCCTCAACAGCCTTTGGAGCAGCAGTCTTCTTAGCAGCAGTCTTCTTAGCAGGTGCAGCTTTCTTAGCAGGAGCAACCTTCTTAGCAGGAGCAGCCTTCTTAGCAGGAGCAGCCTTCTTTGCAACAGGTGCCTTTGTCTCTGTCTTTGCAGGTGTCTTTACTTCAGTCTTAGCTTCTGCCTTAACCTCTGTCTTTACTGCTTTAACATCAGCAGCTTTAATTGTCTTATCTGCAGCCTTATTATCTGCTGCCTTAGTAGTTGAAGTAGCCATCTACCCATCCTCCATGGAATATTTAATTTGTTAGAGATACACCTTTATCGTGTACAAAAATATTATAAAATTAACATTCGTGTTTTTCAATTTATCAAATATTGCTTATATAACAATTTTTACAAAGAAGATATTTCTTTTTAGTGCAACCTGCTCAAACAACGAGTGTTTATATCAAAAAAACATAATCATCATTGCGTGATAACAAACTTTTACATATAATGTCACGTGAAAAAACGTTGAGTGAGGAGTTTATATGTCTACACGTAAAATCGCAACAACAGCTGTTATGTCTGCTTTGGCAACAATCTTGATGTTTCTTGAAATTCCTCTCTTCTTTATGCCCGCTTTTCTCAAATTTGATTTCTCGGAGATTCCTATAATGATAGTTGCTTTCTCCGTAGGACCTTGGTATGGCGTAATCGCAGAATTAATAAAGAATCTGCTTCACCTTACTGTCACACAGTCAGCCGGAATAGGAGAACTGAGCAACTTCGTGATTGGAGCCGTTTATGTGCTTTCTGCAGGCTATATTTACAAAACGCATAAAACACGCAAAGGAGCTGCTTGGTCAATGGTATTTGCCACGCTCATTATTGCAGCTGTCGCAGCACCATTTAATTACTTCACCATGCTTCCTCTGTATGCGAAGGTTTACGGAATGAATACCGAAGCAATAATCGCAATGTGTCGTGAAGTAAACAAATTAATCAACACGAAGCTTGACGTTATTTTGTGGGTTTTCGTACCGTTCAACCTTTTTAAGGGAGCAGTAGCAAGCATAATCACGTTTGTTATCTATAAACCTATATCCAAGTTCATTAACAAAAAGCGCTGATTTCATGCCAGTTCTTTATGGCATAACGTGTGCTTTTTTGCATTTGGGTCCAATCATTGGCTGATCCGACTTCATCAAATACTGCACATACATCAAAGCCACCCTTCATGGCACCCATAGCCGCTTTATATACATCCTCGAAAATAACAGTCTCTGATATCTCCTTCTCTCCGATATCGTCACGTATTCTCTTGAGCACCTCAAAATATATATCCGGCTTAGATTTATCGATTCCGTTTTCAAGGTCATCCAAAGTAAGTATGACATCAAATCTATCCAAAATCTTATTGGCTTTAAGTACAGCCTCTGCATTAAGATATGGTAGTGCAGTAGCCACTGCAAGCTTTATCTCAGAATCACTGCGCTTCTTCCCGTCAAGGATATTCAGATAATCGAGTGCACCGGGCTTAAGCTTTATCTCTTCGCGATAGGCCTTACTGACCATATCATTCCAACACTTCATTACCTCTTCGGGTGTCTCGTTCAAATTGTACAGTTCAACAGTAAATTTTGCTGAATCAATCATTGCTGAAGACTTAACCTTGTCGATATATTCGCGCGTCATGGGAAGTCCCCGCTCACTTAAGAAACGCTCATCAACCTCCTTCCACACATTCATGGAATCGATGAGCGTTCCGTCAAGATCAAAAATATAAGTTTTATATTTCAAATTATTCAAGAAAATCCAACTTCTCCGTTATTCTTTCAATAATAGGTTCCTTACGTTCATTAAAGAGCTTCTTATTGTCATCTATAAGATTACCGCCCTCGGTATCAATTGACACGATTAACGGACCGAAGCGATTAACATCAAGGTGCCACAAGGCTTCAGGCATACCGAGATCCAACCACTCCACATCAATTACTTTATTTACGGATTCAGCAGCCACAACTGCACAACCGCCCGGATAGATGGTGTGCACTGCACAATTATCTATACAACCCTGCGTTGTCTTAGGTCCCATTCCGCCCTTACCGATAATTATTTTTACACCTGTTTTCTCAAGGAATTGAGCCTCGCAGGACTCCATTCTCATGGAAGTAGTCGGACCTACGCTGACTACTTTGTAAGAACCGTCATCATTTTTACGCATAATAGGACCGGCATGGAAAATTGCCTTTCCTTTAAGATCATACGGAACCTCTTTATTCTGCAAAACTGCTCTGTGATGAACATCGTCTCTTCCCGTAACAATATCGCCCGTAAGATAAATAACATCACCTATTCTGAGTTTCTTTATATCTTCATCACTTACCGGAGTCTTTAATTCATAAATCATAATTCTACCCCCTTAGAAGAAATAAAGTCATATGACAAATCACCGTTTATACGTATATGACCTCTCCTGTGTGCCCAACAAGCAGTAGACATTCCTACCGCAAGAGTAGCCGGATGACGGGCAGCCTGTTCAATATTTACGCCCATAACTGACATCTTACCTCTGAGTCCGCCGGGTCCCAAGCCTATCTCATTTAAGCCTTTTTCCATTTCCTCTTCCATCATGCGAGCACGCGGATTAGGATTGTGAGAACCTACTTCTCTGAGAAGTGCCTTCTTTGACAGCTTAGCTGCAACCTCGGCAGAACCGGCAATACCGATTCCCACAAGACAAGGCGGGCAGGCATTTACACCGTATGAAGTCATCTGATCAAAAACAGCTTTAACAACTCCGCCGTAACCCTCAAGTGGCATGAGCACCTTTGCAAAGCCCGGAAGAGAACATCCGCCGCCGGCCATGTAAAGATATACTTCTATACTGTCTGAACCCGGTACGAGTTCCCAATCAATCCAAGGTACGCGAGTTCCGATATTGGTTCCGGTGTTTTTCTCATCAAACACCTCAACTGCATTATGTCGTAACGGAGCTTTATCTGTAGCAATTTTAACTGCCTCAACAAGAGATTGCTCCAATTCATCAAGATACGGAAACTTCGTTCCTGCTTTTACAAAAAACTGGATAATACCGGTATCCTGACAAGACGGTCTCTTAAGCTCGTCAGCCTTCTTCATGTTCTCAAACATTGCATCATATATTGTAGCCGCAAAGCCTTCATTCTCAACCTGTTGCATTTCCTTGAGTTTTCCGTAAACATCATCAGGAAGATGCGCACTTGAATAACAGATAAAACGCGAAAGCAAATCACTTAACTCATTATTCTTGTCCATAATTTTTCCTTTCGATACATCAAAACATAACCGTTAAACATTATATCAAATTTAATCGTTATTATTTATTAACATTAACGACAAAATATGTATAATATATGTTGCTATAATACATACACTAGTTATGATGTTTAGGAAGGATTTTGTATGCAACAAGTAAATAAGGACTATATAAAAGAGAACTCTTCCGGATTATCCTTATTAGCTTTGCTATTATCGGTAGCATTCATTATTACGTTGTTTGCTCAGGCACGCTTTGATAATTTTACAATCAGATTGATGCTGGTTTTGTTGCAATTTGTTATCTGTGTTTTTTCTAACGGCACATTGGGCAAGCCGGGATATTACTTATCCTGTCTGTTTTCCTTTATTCAGTGGATGATATCCGCCTATGAATATTTTCTTCTGGACGATCCTAATTCACTCTATCTGGGACTTATAGCAGCAACCTCTCTCTTATGTAATATTATCTTTTTCAACATAGTTAAGAATAATTCGTCAAAGCTTTATGCGCTTCGCGACATGTACAATACTACTTGTGAACAGATAAGCAGGCTTGATACACGTAACAGAGAACTTGATCTTGCTTTAAACAGAACAGCGCTGATTGTAAAAAATCAGGCTGCCAAATCTTCCGATAGTAAAAAGTCTCTCGGTAAATCGCAGCAATCGGAAATTCAGCCGTCCCTGTTTACAACCAACAACTTCATTGACTCGGTTACTACGCTTCCTAACCGTGACAGAATTCTTGACCAGATTGAATTGTTTATCGATGATACAATCAGTTTCTCTCAGTCGACACACGGGGTATATACGGATGCTTTTAAGCCGATAACCGTTATCTATCTGAAGCTTGACAATCTTCATTCTTTTGTCGGTAATTCCAGTCACCAGGTAGTTGATCTCTTTATTCAGGGTGTTGCACATCGATTAAGAGAAAACGCCAATGAGGAAGATATTGTCGGACGTATAGTCAGCGGTGAATTCGTAGTTATCTCAAAAAGCATAACAAATAATAATCAATGCCTTGCCTATTGCGACAAATTAAGGCACTCAATTACTGCATTCTTTACTGACAGTAATAATAATTCGCCTATTACGGCTTCAGCCGGTGTAGCTATATATCCGAAGAGTGCAAGATATTCAGGCGAGCTTCTTAAGGCAGCAGAATCTGCCGCTAAGGTTGCAACCGACAACGGCGGAAATCAGAATGTCATATCTGATGTTAATTATTTCGAGAATTATTTTCACGGCAAAACCAATGATGAGATTAACTCCATTTTCGATAAGGCAATGCAGAAAAAAGAGATTTTCCTTGTTTATCAGCCACAGCTATCTGCACAGGGTAAATTGCTCGGCTTTGAGGCTTTTGTACGCTGGAATCATTCCGAGATCGGTTATATCTCACCTACTGTTTTCTTAGATGCAGCCACAAAGTCAGGTTATATCTATAAGCTGTCGCACTTCATCTTTGAAAGTGTTACCGATACACTGCAAATGGTCAACAATTTCGATTCTACGCTGAAAATCATCATGAATGTATCATCTTCTCAGATGAAAGCAGGAATAGTCGAGACTGAACTTCGCAAGATGTCACTCAACGTTAACTTTGAGAATCTCGAATTCGATATTCCTGAGGAAATGCTGACTACATCCTTTAATGATGTTAAAGGTTGTATCGACCGTGTATACAATAAGGGCATCTCATTGTCACTTGATAACTTCGGTCGAAGCTTCTCTTCACTCAATAATATTCCGTTGCTTCCGATAAGTGCTATTAAACTTGATGGAAATTTTACAAGCAACAGTACCGAAGTTACGAAGCTCCTTACTTCCTCCATTGTCTCTCTTATGAACGAGATTGATATACCTGTTGTAGCAACAGGTGTCGATAACGAAGAACAGTACAATATGCTCAAGGAATACGGTTGCAGTGCTTTCCAGGGCAAGTTCATTTGTGCGCCTCTTAAAGCAGAGGAATTGGAGAAATACATTCTCACAAACATAGCCAAATAAATGACTTCTAGCCCGGCATTTTCTCGTAGCCCAGAATTATATTGCCTATTCTGTCCATGTCCAACAGAGCTTTAGCTCCAAGCTTCTCTGCCATAAATTCACGTCCCGTCTGCATGTTAGGTTTACGTCCGTCAGCATTATGGGCATTGGTACCGAGAACAAATACGCTGTTCTCAAGTTCACTTATAAGGTTTCCTCTTCTGAAAAAGGAAGTAAAGCTGTCGCAATTAATCTGAAAAATAACTTTCGAGCGAAGCAAACGATCAAGCGGTCGACGATCGCGCTGATACGCAAAATATCTCTCAATATGCGCAATCATCGGAAGAAAACCCTTTGCACTTATTGCCTCCAGCTCATCGATATCGCTTTCTGTCCACTGTCCGAAAGGCATCTCAATCAAGATAACATTGGAGCCGTTAATACAGAGCTTTTTCAGTTTGTCTGATTCACTCATTTTGTTATAAAGCGCGACCTCTGCGCCCACTCTGAGCTGTATGCCCTTGCTTTGCGCAATCGGCAGCAGCCTTTGAACCGCGTGGTCTCTGGCAATAAAAAAACTGTCCAAATTCATTCTCGTTGCATAGAAATGCGGTGTCACAACCTGCACTCTGATTCCCTGAGCTGCCGCTGTTCTGAGCATCTCGGCCGACATCTCAAGATCGGTACTGCCATCGTCAACACCGGGTAATATATGTGAATGAAAATCTATTATATGCATTCGATCACCCCTTTTCGAAAATGAATACTACTGACAAATTAAGCCAATGCCATACTTGCGAAATACGCACAAAGCGCAGCAATCAAGAAGAACACAACCAACCCCTTCAGTATATCCGGAGCCTTATATTGTTCCTCAAAATGACATTCATACGGATCAAACGGATTAAAGGATACGCGTTGAGAAGAACCCAGCTTAGGAACGGCAAAACCGTTTCCGCCGATACGATACTCGTGCTCACCGTAAACAAGATATTGTTTTCCGGCATGGGTAATCTCATAAACAGGAATTGTCAAAACATCTCGGTATACATCACGGCGCGCAAAATACAGTTTGTCTACAAAGCCGACAACCGTAGCAGTTCCTGAAGAAGAACATACCGCATTCATTCTGTACACATTAAAATACACCCAAACACCGACAACAACCGCTGCAACAATACAGCCGACTATTGCTATCCTACAATAAGCCACCGGTTGAAGCTTCCATATTCCTGTTACTCCCAAAACGGCAAGAGCCGCCGTAATTACGATTATTCCCAGAAAAACCGATACAACAAATCTTATTTTCTTAATCTCGCTTTTTGTTCGCGATGCGTCGTTCACAATTAAAACGGACAGACACAGTATTATCAAGAACGAAGCAACCAGAACACCGGTCAGCGGTCCGTTCCTGAGAATAACGCCGGCAAAAATGCCTATTAAATTTATAACCAACAAAACCGTTGATATTGTACCTCCAACTGATTTTGACAGTACATTTCTGTTAAATTCAACCAAAGAACTTGCACCGTTCTCTGCAATTCGATTCCATAATTCGTCCGCACTCGGAACATGTTCATCGGTTCGATAAAATTGTCCCGGTATGTCAGGTACATATTTCATATATGGCCTCCTTAAAGGTTTTCCTTTAGCGTAAATATATAGTTTTGTATGTTTGTTGTCAAATCACTTCGAAGTCATTCGGACATCATAATCTTTATAAGTCTTGCAACCTGTTCGGAAGTCGAAGCAAGATTACGGGCAGCACGAGTTCTGTCAACCGCCTCTTCAAGCGTTACTACATTACGCAAAATCGGAAAAATCGCATCTATACCGTACTCGTTACATGTTTCGGCATCTTCATCCGCACAACCGCAGAAGGCAATAACCTTCTTTCCGTATTTCTTCGCAATCGAAGCAACTCCGACAGGAACCTTACCCATCACAGTCTGTGAATCCATTCTTCCTTCGCCTGTAATTACTAAATCCGACGCTTCTATCGTCTCTTCAAGCCTTGTCTCATCAATTATGATGCCTGTTCCTTTTTCCAATGAAGCATGAAGAAACACAGCAAACGCAAATCCCATTCCGCCTGCCGCACCGGCGCCGGGCATTTGAGGATTGCCGCCCGAGAGTACGGCAAAATCATTAAGCCAAGAATCCATTTTTACAATCATATCCTCGTCAGCGCCCTTTTGCGGTCCGTATATTCTGCTGCAGCCCTTCTCACCGCACAAAGGATTCTGCACATCACACGCTACTCTGAAGCTGCACTCTTCAAGGAGCGGATTAGCATTGGCACAGGATATCGATTTAAGTCGGCTCAAGCCTATCGCGCCTCGCGGTATTATATTATTGTCCTCATCCCTCAATTCAAATCCCAATGCTTCCAACATTCCGGCTCCGCCGTCATTCACGGCACTTCCGCCAATTCCGATAATAAATCTTCTGCAACCTTCTTCTATTGCTGCGTTTATAAGTTCACCTACACCGTATGAAGAAGCCAAAAGCGGATTTCTTCTCTCACTGTCTATAAGAGTAATTCCTGCGGCAGACGCTGTCTCTATTACGGCAGTCTCTGCATTGATAATCCCCCACTCGGCTGTTACTTTATCTCCGAGCGGGCCTACCGTCTCAGTATATCTGAATTCACCGTTCAGGCTGCTTACAAGAGTCCTGACCGTACCCTCACCGCCGTCCGCTATAGGAGACACAATTATGTCAGCGTCCGGTAAAACCTTGGCAACACCTTCTTTTACTGCCTGTCCGGCTTCAGCCGAAGAAAGACAGCCTTTAAAGGAATCAATCGCTATAGTAATTCGCATATCTGCCCCACCGTTAATTGAACATTTTCACTGTTACTATACCAAAATCGTGCTTCAAATACACTACGCTTCATAAAAAACGTTGTATAATTGCTTTGACAGTATTTTCGAAAATGGGTTGCCTCGAAAGGAAAGACGAATAATCTGATGAATATTTTCAGTATGAAGAAGAACGATTTGAAGAATATGGTTTTCAAGAAACCGTTCGGCAATCGCATGGCACTTATGCTTATCGGTGTTTTTGTAATGGGAATTTGTGTAGCATTACTCAGGATGTGTCATTTGGGAACCGATCCTTTCGCAGCCTTCAGCTACGGCTTCAGTGATATTACAGGGATAGACTTCGGAACAACGGAGCTCCTTTTGAACGGAATAATGCTGTTTGCAGTACTGTTCTCGGATGTCTCAAGACTCGGCTTCGGAACCTTAGGCAATATGATACTGGTCGGATATACGGCAGATTTCACAACATTCGTAATTAACGAATTATTAGGCTTAACCGAACCAACAAATATGGTTTTGAGAATAGTAATTATGCTCATTGCACTCGCGTTCTTTGTAATGGGTGCTTCCCTTTATATCAACGCCGGCCTCGGAAGCTCGCCATACGATGCACTTCCCTATATAATCCACAACAAAATATGCAGGATAACTCATAAAAGCATAGCCTTCAAGTTCGTCAGAATCGGCTTTGATGCAGTATTTACCATCGCTTCTTTCTTTATACACGGTGAAGCAGGAATTATCACGGTATTAATGGTTTTGTCTCTCGGCCCCGTCATCGACGCCTTCTCAAAGCTTCTGTCCAAAATACTCAATACAAATACCGAACCTATGGCAGAA
>JAKSRF010000067.1 GCA_024403755.1 Clostridia bacterium | reverse complement strand
AAATGACGATTTGAAGGTGCTTTACATACACTTTTGCTGTTTTGAGACAGCCACTCTTTTTTTATTATTTTTGAAAGCTGTGTTAAAGCAAAATGTGTTTAAAGGTCACATGCTTATTTTGTAAATAAAAAGAAACTATTTATTTTTGTTACTTGCTATGAAATGATTTTTTACTTAGAATATAAAAAATTGATAAATGGGGGCGAAAGCTATGCGAGGGATAAAAAAGTCGGTATCTTCTTTTCTTACCGTAACATTTGCTGTCAGCGTTATTTTTGTTTATTCAATAGGAAAGCAAGGTGTTTATGCGGATACAATGCTGACACCGTTACAAGAAAAAATATATAAAATATCACAAGGTTTTAAGGGTAAAACAAGAGAAGAGGTAGGTTTACCGGAAGACGAATGGTGTGGTTACTATGCTGACTATATTCTAAAATTAGCCTATAGACGCTGCGGCTACGATAATTATAAAGATTACTATCCATCACCTGATATGCCGTCTGCTGTTAAAGTGTCTCAGTATATTGAAGATGATACCCGTTGGGCAGATTATTATAGCTGGACCGAATGGGAATATGCAGGTAAATCCGGAATTAAAACTGATAATCGTGACGACTATTATCCTCAGGTTGGTGATATTCTTACAATAAATTGGTTCTCAAGCAAGGATTATATTCCGGCGCATGTGGCTATCATTATCAAAGTAAATGATGATGGATCTTTTGTCACATCAGAAGGTAATACAAGACGAGATGTCTATACCCGTGATGAGTCTCCGGTAGCGGAATATACATACACAAAAACGTACGAAAAATACGATGAATTAGTATATGGCAGATCTACAGGCGCTGTAGTATGTGCAGTAAGACCGCATGATCCGACAAAGCCGAAAGAAGTATCGGACGCAGAAGTAATGCCGGTTATTTTTGATTTTTGGAAGAAATACGGGTTGCTGGTTTTATAACAGTGAGGAAGCAATCCTAAATGTTATTTAATACTGATATTGTTACAGACCTCGTGGAATTATCTGCGAGGTCTTTTATTATCTTTTCGAAAAGTGACCTTAAATCTGATAAAATATACTGACTATGAACTCTAAGGAGAACAATGAATGACCAAATATCTTGTACTTTCCGATATTCACAATGCTGATTTGCAATTGGAAATGATTCTGGAGAAGAATCGCGATTCTCAGTGTGTTGTTATTTGCGGTGATTTTGAGATGGAAACCTTTGATGCCGAGGAGATTATCAGAAGATATCTTGGCAAATCAACAGACATTCGGATGGTTAAGGGTAATTGTGATGCTTATTATCTCTCGTTTGCAAAGATTCCGAATGAGATAAGCTTCTCAATTTCGGATAAGCACAGAGCTTTTGTTACACACGGACATCTGTTCAGAGCCAATACGGAGATTATGTCGTATGCGGCGGAAGAGAAGAACTGTGATGTTGTTTTATTCGGTCATACTCATATTCAAACGGACCGAACGGAATACGGTCTTCGTTTTCTTAATCCGGGTTCTGTCCGTAACGGTAATTATTTGACAATAACGACAGATTACAGCGGTGAGATGCAGGTAGAGTTGTTTGGATAACGAGTTGATGTATATTTGAATGAAAATGTATAAAAATTCGTGCATGTGCATAAATATACAAAAATCAACTTGAATTGTATTTTTTGTATGTTATATTTGTGTAGTATATTAAGAAGAGTGTTCAGCCGAAAGTGAGGGAAACACAAAATGAAAACAAAAGTATTTATTGACGGCAGTGAGGGTACAACGGGACTTCGTATTCATGAGCGTTTTGCGGTCAGAGATGACATTGAGCTTCTTACTATTAATCCGGAGCTGCGTAAGGATCCTGAAGAACGTAAACGTCTGATTAATTCCTCAGATATAACTTTTTTGTGTCTTCCTGATGCAGCTGCGAGAGAGTCTGTATCTTTGGTAGAGAATGATAAAGTAATAATAATTGATACTTCTACGGCTCATCGTACTTTAGAGGGCTGGGCTTATGGTTTTGCAGAGCTTTCCGAGGAACATCGTGAAGCCATTAAAAACGGTAAGAGAATTGCAGTTCCGGGTTGTCATGCTACAGGCTTTATCTCAACAGTATATCCTATGATAGCAGGCGGTATTATGCCTTCGGATTATCCTGTAAGTGCATTTTCTTTAACCGGTTATTCAGGCGGCGGTAAAAAGATGATTGCGGCTTATGAGGCTGATGATAAAACCGATGATTTGTTTGCTCCTCGTGAATATGCAATCGTGCAGCAGCATAAGCACCTTAAGGAAATGAGCATAATTACAGGTCTCAAGAGAACTCCTCTTTTCAGTCCGATTGTCGATGATTATTACAGCGGAATGGTTGTAACGGTTCCTCTTTATACTGATATGCTTAATGGTGGCGCAAGTGTTGACAGTATTCGTGATTTCTTGAAGGAGTATTATAAGAATCAGAAATTTATCAAGGTGGCTGATTCTGATGATGAGATTGCTTCATCCGGTTTTATTTCAGGAAATCAGCTTTCTGGTTATGACGGTTTGAAGATTTACGTTACAGGAAATGATGACAGAATTCTTTTGACCTCTCAGTTTGATAATCTCGGTAGGGGTGCATCCGGTGCTGCAATGCAGTGTATGAATATAGTTCTCGGATGTGATGAGTCCAAGGGACTTAATCTTTGAGTCGTAATTCAAAATGAATCGTACCGCTTACAAGATTTATCAGGAGTGGCTTAATTATGCGAACAGGCAACGTTTATATTGAAGAAGGTATTTCACTCTATTATGAAGAGTATGGTGAAGGAGATAATATAATTATCTCAATGCAGTGCGGCTTCTATCCTGTAGGAATGCAACAGTATATGTCAAAATCAGGCTATCATGTTTATTGCATTACTATGAGAGGTTTTCACCCTTCAACGCTTATAGATGTTGATTATGGTGAGAAGTGGTATGATATTTTTGCCGGTGATGTTATTGCATTTGCCGATAAGATGGGAATCGACAGATTTACTTATATGGGGGCGTCTCACGGTGCAGGAATAGGATGGCATCTTATGCTTTTGAATACCGGCAGAGTTGATGCCTTTATTGCAGTAGTTGCGGGACCGCACAGTCTGGCAGAAGGAACAATGTCCTACAGACAGATGATAGAACAAGGCATAATTAAAGAGGTTCCGCCGTTTGATCCGCCTATTGATAATGATGACAAAAGACAAAAAAGACGTGCTGCTCGAGAGAATTGGCTTAAAAATCTTCCGGAGGCTCCGGAAGCTGAACGTAAACTTGATTACGGACGTCCTCTGATGAAATACAAGAATGAAGAGAATTTGTGCAAAGCTTTGTCAGCTATTGAGGTACCGACACTTCTCATCGGTGGGTGTGGTGATCCGATAAGTAAGCCGGAACTTCTCATGAGGACAGCCGCACAGCTTCCTCATTGTAAGCTGATAATGTATTCCAATTGCGGTCACAATATAGATACTGACATAATTGAGGAAGTATCTGAAGAGGCAGACAGATTTATAAAAAATGTTCAAGAGTGCGGCAGAGTTTATAAGACGCCTTTGATGTAAAAACGTATGTACACAGTGACAAAATAAGTAATATAAATATATGTATATTTTGTGATTTGTCGATTTGGTATTTTTGATAAAATAAAATTGTTAATGTAAGGGTAGGAGGGATATCAATGAGAAATAAAGCATTTGATACAAAAATTTTGGCAAAGGGTGCCATCCTGACGGCTATTGTAATAGTACTTCAGTATTTAGGTCAGTTTATTCGTTTCGGACCTTTTTCAGTCTCGTTGGTTTTGATTCCGATTGTAATCGGTGCAGCAATGTGCGGAAAGGGTATCAGCAGTTGGCTGGGCCTTGTTTTTGGTATAGTTGTAATTTTAACCGGTGATGCAGCACCGTTTTTGGCAGTTAATCCATTCGGTACTTTTGTTACTGTTATTGCCAAAGGTGTTTTAGCAGGTTTTGCAGCTGCTGTGGTATATCAGGCAATAGTTAAGCATAATAGATTTGTTGCTGTTCTTGCTGCTGCAATCGTGTGCCCGATAGTTAATACCGGAGTTTTTCTTATTGCTTCAAGAGTATTCTTCTTTGATTTGATTAATGAATGGGCAAACGGAATGGGAATGGATGCCATTAAATATATGTTTGTCGGATTGGTAGGATTGAATTTTGTTGCAGAATTAGCTGTTAATGTTATTTTGAGTCCTGCTGTTGTTAAGGTAATAGATATTCTTCAAGGTCGTCTTGCTAAAAGATAAGTTTTGGTGGGCATAATATGGGTATACTGTCTGTAATAGGTGATTCGGTAAATTCTACATTAAAGGATCAATATCTTGAGGTATTCACGGTTGAGTCTCTGGGACAGGATGTCTTGGTAAAAAGAGGTCATCGTAAGAATACAAACGGTAATAACAAGGGCAGTGATGATGTTGTATCCGACGGGTCGATGGTTATTGTTCCGGAAGGTTGTGCAGCTGTAATCATTGATGCCGGTGATATAAAAGAGACAGTTACTAAGGCAGGCACTTATAAGGTTAATAATTCTTCAGGTTCGATATTTGGTTCAGGCGGATTAAAAAGCATAGCAGGGGAGATATTTGAACGTGTGAAGTTTGGCGCTGAGATTCCGCATACTGAGCGAATATATTTTGTTAACATGCTTGAGATTCGTGATAATACGGCTTCAAGCGAGAGTGCTATTCCTTTTAAGGATAAAGATTATCGCATAATGTATCTTAAGGCACATATAACCTTCTCATATAAAATAGTAAATCCGGGTATTTTTATTACCAATGTTACCGGTTGTGTTGATGAAGAGTTCAGGGCAGAAGAACTGAGCAAAGGAATGATTATTACAGAAGTAAATGATTACGTTATCGAAGCGGTTAACAAGTTGTCAGGCAGTTCGTCTTTTGCTGATGTTATGTCACATATGTCTGAATTAAAAGAATCGGTTGTAAAATATATTAATGATATTTGGCGTGAGAAACGCGGAATGGAAATTTATGCCGTAACCATGAATTTCTCTGTAGACGAAGCTTCAAGAGCAAGAGCAGAGCAGTTTGATCAGGGTAAGATATTCGGTGAAGATCCGAAGGCTCTCGCTGCAGCGGCAATTCTTGGTGAGACGCAGGCTATGAATACGGCTGCCTCCAATATGCACGGCGGTGTGCGCATTGTGTCCGGCATGAATGTAGGCAATGTTCTCGGAAATATGAGTAAACAGCCTTCTGCTTTTACATGCCCGTATTGTAATTTTATTCATGATAACGGAGTGCCGATGCAGAGGCGTTGTGAAGCTTGCGGTAATTTCTTTTCGGACAGTGATATAAAAGGAAAAAAATGAGCAGAGTAGTTAATCGTTTTCTCAGATATATAAAGATAGATACTGCGTCTTCGGAGAATGCAGATTCTTTTCCGAGTACAGATAAGCAGTTTAACTTAGCTCGACTTCTTGCAAAAGAGTTGAGAGAACTCGGGGCACAGGATGTTTATCTTGATGATAAATATTGCTACGTTTATGCGACAATTCCGGCTTCGTCAGGAAGAGAGAAGGATAAAGTTACGGGATTTATAGCACATATGGATACTTCACCTGAGACATCGGGAACAGATGTCAAACCGCGGATAATTAACGATTATGACGGTAAAGATATTTCTCTCGGAGATTCGGGTCTCGTTTTGAGTACCAAAAACTTTCCTGAACTTAAAAGGTATATGGGTTTGAATCTCATAGTTACTTCAGGTGATACACTTCTCGGCGGAGATGATAAAGCAGGAATTGCAGAGATTATGACTATGGCTGAGAACTTTCTTACTCAGTCTGATAAGTATTCACACGGTGAGATCAGAATAGCTTTTACTCCTGATGAGGAGATAGGAAACGGAGTGGACCGTTTTGATTTGGAAAGATTCGGTGCTGATTATGCTTATACTGTTGACGGCGGAGCCTTGGGTGAGCTTGAGTATGAGAACTTTAATGCAGCATCTCTTGAGGTTAACATTAAAGGTGTTACCGTGCATCCGGGAGAAGCCAAGGATAAGATGAAGAATGCAACAAGAATTGCAATGGAATTTGACAGTATGCTGCCGAATCAAGATCGTCCGGAAAATACAAGCGGATACGAAGGCTTCTTTCACTTGTGCTCTATGACAGGAAATGTTGAAGAGGCATCTTTGTCTTATATTATCAGAGATCATTCGCGTGAGCTTTTCGAGAATAAAAAGAAACTTGCAATTGAAGTCGCAGAGAAGCTTAACAAGAAGTACGGACCGTCATCAGTTCAGTTAAAGATTGAGGATTCTTACTATAATATGCGTGAGAAAATCGAGCCTGAATTTATGTTTCTCGTGGACAATGTCAGGGAGTGCATGGAAAAACTT
Organism: Clostridia bacterium; assembly: GCA_024403755.1. Taxonomy (GTDB): domain Bacteria; phylum Bacillota; class Clostridia; order Saccharofermentanales; family Saccharofermentanaceae; genus Saccharofermentans. Next base: position 3,482 of record JAKSRF010000067.1, on the reverse strand, counting down.
GCGATTGAACCGATAGTCACACCTATTCGAGGCGGAACGGACGGTGCAAGATTGTCTTTTATGGGATTGCCTTGTCCTAATATTTGCACAGGCGGTCATAATTTTCACGGAAAATATGAATATATATGTATAGAATCAATGGAAAAAATTGCAGAACTACTGACAACTGTTGCATGTAAACAATAAGTGTTTTGAAGACCTGATTATTGAAGTTTTTTATACATTAAAATTTCATCATGATAAGTTCCGTCATCGAAGAAAAGAGCATTATGACGTATTCCGCTCTCGATGAAGCCGCATTTCTTATAAACTGATTGCGCAGATTTGTTCTCGGCAACTACTTCAAGATCAACCTGAAGCCAACCAATTTGAGCGGCCAGTTCACACATATAATTAATCATGGCAGTGCCGATGCCGAGTCCCCAATATTCCTCATACAGAGCAATTGCCAATGAACACCTGTGACGAATCTTACGCTTGCTGCCGATGCCGTTTATACTGCCGTTTCCGGCAACTTTGCCGTCTACTGTTGCCAGCATCATAATTGCATAAGGGTCCTCAAGCAGTCTTGCAAGAATCTTTCTTTCTTCTTCGAGAGTATAGCTTACCTCATCCGGATTTCTTAAAAGAAAAGGAGTCTCAGCTGCCGTCTTGCTGAGATACGTGAGCATTTCTTCCGCATATTCAGGTGTATTCGGCTTCAAAATACAAGTGCGTCCGTCTGCTAAAGTAACCGCTTTCTCTTCAAATAACATACCTTTTTCTCCTCGAAAATCCGATGTTGAATTATTAGATTTATGTCATAATATCACAGACGACTGACTATTTAAATGGTGCTTATTTTATATAAATGTGGTATAATTTCTGTTATGCATTTCGAGATTAAGCTTCCGCTTTGACGGAGGCAATATATAACGGAGGAGTCCTATGAAGGAAATTATGCTTGGTAATGAGGCTGTTGCCAGAGGTGCGTATGAAGCAGGCGTTAAAGTTTGTTCATCATATCCTGGAACACCGAGTACCGAAATTACTGAAGAAATCGTAAAGTATGACAGAGTAAATGTTGAATGGGCAGTTAATGAGAAAGTCGGTGCAGAGGTTGCCATCGGTGCTTCTATCAGAGGCGCTCGTTCAATGACATGTATGAAGCATGTTGGTTTAAACGTAGCTGCAGATCCAATGTTCACAGTAGCTTATACCGGCGTAAACGGTGGTTTGGTTTTCTGTGTTGCAGATGATCCGGGTATGCACTCATCACAAAATGAACAGGATTCAAGAAATCATGCAAGATCTTCCAAGATTCCTATGCTTGAGCCTTCTGACAGTCAGGAGTGCAAAGACTTCATGAAGTATGCTTTTGAATTCTCCGAGAAATATGATACTCCTGTTCTCTTGAGACTTCATACCAGAGTATCTCATTCAAGAAGTATTGTAGAGCTCGGTGAGCCTGAGGAGCAGATCGTAAAGGATTATGTAAAGGATTCACAGAAGAACGTTATGATGCCTGCTATGGCAATTAAACGTCATGTAGTTGTAGAAGACCGAACAAAGAAGATTATCGAGGATACCTCAAAGGATGGAGGCAAAATCGGTCTTCACAGAGTTGAGATGCGTGACAGTAAGCTTGGTATTATTACTGCCGGTGCTTCTTATCAATATGTAAGAGACGGTGCTCCGGATGCAAGCGTGTTGAAGCTCGGCATGGTATGGCCTCTTCCTATTGATTTGATTAAGGATTTTGCTTCAAAGGTAGACAGACTTGTTGTTGTTGAAGAGCTTGATCCGTTTATTGAGACCGAAATTAAGGCTGCCGGTGTTAAGTGTGAAGGAAAGGAACTCTTTACTCTTCTCGGCGAGTATACAGCAGATATGGTAAGAAGTGCTCTTACTTCAGATCCTAAGTTTGAGACAGGACTTAATAAAGAAAGTCTTCCGACACCTCCGGGCCGTCCGCCGGTTCTTTGTGCAGGTTGTCCTCACAAGGGTTTATTCCTTGCTTTGAACAGACTTAAGGTTCAGGTTATGGGTGATATCGGATGTTATACACTCGGTGCACTTCCGCCGATGCAGGCTATTGATGCTTGTGTTTGTATGGGTGCTTCCGTAGGTATGGCTCACGGCTTTGACAAAGCAACAGACGGTGCAGATTCCAGAAAGACCGTAGGCGTTATCGGAGATTCTACATTTATGCATTCAGGTATAACGAATCTTCTTAATGCCGTGTATAATGAGAGTTCTATTACACTTATTATTCTCGATAACTCAATTACCGGTATGACCGGACATCAGCAGAATCCTGCTACGGGTAAGAATATTCGTCTTAAGGATGCTCCTGCTCTTGATCTTGAAGGTCTTTGCAGAAGCCTCGGTGTAGCATCAATCAGAGTGGTTGATCCTGTTGATACTTTTGAATGTGAGAAGGTAATAAAGGAAGAACTTGACAAGAATATTGTTTCAGTTGTTATAGCACGTCGTCCTTGCGCACTTATTCCTACCGGAAGAGCAAAGAAGGGTGTAGAGGTATCACTTGATGCTTCGAAGTGTAAGTCCTGCGGTGCGTGCGGAAGAATTATGTGTCCTGCTCTTATTATGGGTGAGGACAAAAAGCCGGTTATTGATGCCGAGAGCTGTAATAACTGCGGACTTTGTGTAAATATGTGTAAATTTGACGCACTTATTAAGGGGGTAGAGTAATATGGCAAACATAGAAGCTTCTATTGTATTGGCAGGTGTCGGCGGTCAGGGTACATTGATTGCCGGTAAACTTCTCGGAATTCTTGCATTAAAGCTCGGTCTTGATGTTAAAGTATCTGAGGTCCACGGTATGAGCCAGAGAGGCGGTTCCGTTATTACATATGTAAAAATCGGCAATAAGGTTAACTCCCCGATAATTGAGGAGGCAACAGCAGATTTTCTTCTTTCATTTGAAGAGGTTGAGGCAGTTCGTTGGTCATCACTTCTCAAGAAAGACGGTGTTATGATTGTAAACAGTCAGAAAATCAAGTCTTTACCGGTTCTTCTCGGTCAGGTACAGTATCCTTCCGATATTGAGAGTTCACTTAAGTCAGCTGTTATCGGAAATACTAAGGTAGTTGAATTTGATGCTTTGTCAATTGCTAATGAGTGCGGAACATCAAAGGCAGTAAATATGGTTATGATGGGAGCTCTTTCAAATTATCTCGGTGTGGATGAGAAAATTTGGAAAGAGGCTATCGAAGAGGCATTTGCCAATAAGCCGAAGGTAATTCCTACTAATGTAAGTGCGTTTGATAAGGGCGCAGCTGCTGCAAAGTAATTTTCAGTCTGATTCAGAATTAGTGTTGAGCTGTTTTTTGAAGATATTTCAAAGGACAGCTCAATTTTTTATGCTTTTATGTTGGTTTTCACGGAAAACTTGGGAATAAACAGTTTATATGGGAGCATATAAATTGGTTCTTCACGGAAGTTGTGGGTATAGAAAAATAAATACAAATTGAAAAAGG
>JAKSRF010000066.1 GCA_024403755.1 Clostridia bacterium | reverse complement strand
CATCTACAACCATAAATTCCGTAAGAATCAGCATCTTTCCTTCGAATTCTATGGACACACCTTGCGGAATTGCCGTCACCAACCAAAAATTCCGGCGGTCCATCGAAGAACCTTATTTCTTAAATTCCTGTTTAAATTCTCTGCTCAGTTCAGAATGCAGCATTGAGAAAAACTCAGAATATCTCAGTGCCCCTTGAGTATCGTATTGTACCGCCTTTACGTACAACGACAAAGGTATCTCCCGGTTTTCCCATGTAATGCATTCCTTGTTGTGACTCAAAATGTCCTTGCACATGTTCTTGGCATATTCTTCGTCCGTTGAATCTGTAAGTATAACAAATTCATCTCCGCCGATTCTGAATACAATATCATTCTCACCGGCTGCACCTTCCATGCGGTTCATGGCTGTGATAATAGCCAAGTCCCCTGCTTTATGTGATATCTCATTTATCGGGATCAATCGATCAATGTCACCTAATATCAGATAACATCCCATTCTGTCCTTAATACAATCATACAATTCACTGATATCAATTTTCTTTCTGTCTTTCATAAGTTCTTCCTCCATCAGTTCCCTGTCATACTTATATCCGGGGAACAGTTCATAGTTTGAGGGATTTTTGCGAAACTCAGAAGGAGATATATGCCACACGCCGGAAAATGCTCGTGTAAACGCTTCATTACTTCCATATCCGTAGTGAAGGCCTACCTCAAGCAAAGTTCTTTCGGGGTGTGCAGCCAGCTCGATTGCCGCCTTACTCATTCTTCGTCGAATTATGTAATCCCTGATAGTCATGTTGTTAATGTACTTAAAGAGCTTTTCCAGAGAGGATTTGGAACAGTACAAATGATTAGCTATTTCTTCTGTAGTTATGGACTCTGTCAGATTATTGTCTATATATTCCATTGCTTCGATAAGAATCTGAATGTTTTCCATGTCCGTCATCCTTTCTTTTGTGATATCACAATTGAATTATAAAATTTTTCTCGGAGATTTTCTTGATAAAATGAGTAATATCTCTCGAAAATGTGTTTCTTCAACGCAATACGCTTTGACATTGATAACCCATTTTCGAAAATAAAAAAAGAGCCAACGGGAAATCTCCCGCTGACTCAATTGAAACTTTGTGTTACATTATCCAAGCAGACTACTCGGCCAATATAAGTAGCCGTCGCTCTCACCGAACTGATTCAAATCAAATACTAACAGAGTTTTGTTGCCTTCTGCTATCTCACTGACATTTGTATAGTCAATAACATCCTTACAATTATGTTGCGCCTCGGAAAGCGGTAAAGTCTCAGCATCACAAATCAAAATGCCTAAGTCTCTGTATCCGCTCGGAATCAGGCCTCCGAACTGGAATTCAACTGATCCTGCACTGACAGTACTATAACTACAATATCCTGAACCTGTAATCTCCTGACCGTTGATTGTATAAGTTCTCTCTTCTTTAAAATTTATAATCTCGCCGGTAGCCAAATCTACGATATACAAATTCAAAAACAAATCAGTTTTAGCCTTGATGTCCGAAACGGAGAAATTTCCGCTAACCGTTATCGTCTCGTTTCCGTCTCCTTGAGAATCAAAGTAAACACTGTTGATCTGTATCTGTGAATCTATAGGTACTAAAGAATCTTCGTCTACTCCGACACCGAAAACATCGTTGTAATTCAACACTCTCTTATTGATGTTGATTGCGCTTGTATCAGACAAAATCTCAGCGCTTGCACCGGCATCAATAATACAATTACTGTATGCAATCGGGCTGAGCTTCGGTTCTTCGGAAGCCGGCTCTGCGCTGTTTTCGGCAGTAGCACCGTCTGAATCAACTTTATCTGTTTCTTTGTAGGCGACTGCTTCGCTTGTAATCTCAACATCACCGTTTGCCTTGGTAGCTTCAGTCTCCTTCTCAACGTCTTTACTGCATCCGACCAACATTGTAAGACACAATGCAGCAGACAAAATTTTATACATTACTTTTCTCATAACTTTTCTTCCTTTTAACTTTAAAGAGTACGGTCATTATAGCACATGACAAAGTTTGCTTACAGACAAGTATTAATGAGCATTATGACAAAATCTCCGTCACTGATTATCCGTTTGTTTCCATCTCTCGACAATAATATCTGTATTGGTTTTAAGACTCACTTTGCCGTCCAATTCCAGTTTTACACACGACATACTGTTAAACCATTCTCGTTGTTCTTTAAGATTCGGAGATCCGTCTTCCTCGTAACGTCGATTCGCTTCCAGAAATTTTAAATGGTTCTCGTACATATCTCCACCCTCCATAACTCTCGCACCAAAGCGTTCGATTGCACGTTCACTCACGCGTTGTATTCGAACGGAAGGTTCTGCATAGAGTAAAACCATCATGCCGAATTTGTCATCAAAAGCATAATGAAAAGAGCTCATCGATCCCGCCATTACAAAGTGTTCATAGTGAGCTATAGCACCCTGCAATCGGCTTATTTTCTCTTCGCGGCTGTACATTACAGTGTAAGGCTCCTCGGTATCCCGTCTCCAAATATAATCATCAATATCAAAATAAGGATAACCCAATTCAGAAGCAACCATTTTGCCCAATGTCGTTTTACCGCTTCCTGACGGACCGATAATGATTATTCCCTTTTGCATTTCCAATCTCACTAATTCATCTATATCAGAAGAATCAGCCTGGCCAAAAACAATACTCATCAGTAAATCTCCTTCACAAGGTATGTAAATATCCTTTTGTCGATAATTATACCTTTTCGAAAAGGAGTTCACAAACAAATATTAATCTCAAAAGAATACAGGATTTCTTCCTCTCAGAAGCAATCCTGCACTGCCCAAAGTCTTCTCTGATAAAGCCTCACTTTTATGCACAACTCACTTGTGCTTAACCGGAATCCATATTGCAGAATGATAATCCGAATCCGTCTTCTCTCCGTTCATGCAGTCATACCATTCCACATTTGCATTGCCGCGAATCTCATAGTCAGGATTCCCCGGCAGCCATTCCTTGAAGATTCGGGTATTAAGCGACTGCAAAGCTTCAGGAATCGCACCCACACAATCAAACACTGCCCATTCGCCCTGAGGGAACTCATAAAGCTGCATTCCCTCCGGAACTTCACCTCCGGCATACTTACCGGCTATAAGATAGAGAAACTTACCCTCTCCGGCTATACTCTCATCGTCAATACACACACCGTATTCTCCGATGCAGTTATCTGCAATAGCTTTCTCGTATGCGTTTGCAGGAGGATTCCCCGCATAAACGTTAGCAGCGTACTTCTCGCAAATCTCATCCCAATACTTCGGGATCTCCCGATATGCCTCCTCAAAAGTAAATGTCTTGCCAAAGCCTATGACCTTAAACCCGAACAAATTTCTGATTTTATAATCCATTTTGTCGCCTCCTTGAATATTAACCTTTATCGTGATAGGAAGAAAGGTTCTGATACACTCGCCTTGTTTTACGGCCTTGGGAGCAAAACCGTGAAACCTCGTGAATGCTTTCGTAAAGCTCTCCGCAGTCTCATATCCATAATCCAGCGCCACATCCAATACTTTCTTATTGCTCTCGCGAAGTTCCAATGCCGCCAGATATAGTCTGCGATTGCGAATATACTCCGACACAGAATAGCCGGTCATAATCTGAAAACCCTTTTGCAAATGAATCGAGGACAAAAACACCTGTTCAGACACATCCTGCGCACTGATGTCATCCTTAAGATGCTCCTCTATATAATCAACTGATTTTCTGATTGCCGTAAGCCATTCCATATCATTCGTTCCTCTCTTCTTCGATATGTAATAATCATATCCGTTCAGAGACATTAATTCCTGTCATAAATAAACCAAATATGTCCGAATATGTCCGACACACGGTCAAGCTGCATCAAATATCTTGCTTTCTACATATGCCATCATTGTATTGTTACGCCAACAATGAGCAACTACCAGCATAAGTAAAGATATATAGCTGACCCAGGCATTTCTTATAACTATTCCCGCTATAGCAACGCCTATTATACAAATGCCGACAAATATAAGAAGAGTCACATGATCCTTTAACCACTTTCTCTTATAGAACTCCTGCTTCTCCTTAATACTGAAAGCACTTACCTTCAAAGTCTCTTTAATGTTTGTCTCTGCCATCTCTTTATATTCCTCCGTGGATAATTTTTTACCACTCAGAAGTTCATTAATGGTCATGTCATACATATTGCTGAGTTCTTCAAGCATTTCTACAGGTGGCATATAAGTTCCTGTCTCCCAACGAGATACAGTCTTATTGGTTACACCCAGCTTCTCTCCAAGCTCCGCCTGTGACAAATTGCGTTCTTTACGAAGCTCTGCAAGAAAGCTTCCCATTTTTACCATATCCATTAAATTGTCTCCTAAATCGTGATGGCCTAAATCTACATTGAATGTCCGAAAATGTCTTTACCATAAACAGCGAATCGCCTAAAACCGCAACACATCTCACACTTAGGCCCGCCGATTTCCTACAAGAAGCAATGAACTTACCAATCTTCTCCTGAGCCATCAGTAAGGGATTCTCCTTTCGCTGTGAATTATATATTCTACGCAATATTTTAGCACAAACTTATGGTAGAGTGAGTAAAAACGGACTCAACCTGAGGTGGGTGGCGTCCCACTGATGAGCTTTCACAAATCAGAGAACCACGAGTTATTCACCATTACATTTTTTAAGTTTACCTTTTCGAAAAGGAAAGCAACCAAATACAAAAGTACTCAGTTGCTTTATTCACATCAATCTCGATTTAACGATTCGTCGGAAGCAATGGGGCTCAACTTCAATTCATATTGATTACCGCGCTGTCCAAAGCGACATTACCGTCCTCAATTGTTATATTCTCCCAATCTGCCGCAGTGCCGTTATAGGTAATACTTTCAACGGAAATTCCGCTATAAAATACAAATTTGTCGATTGTTTTCAAGCTTGCCGGAAGTGTAATCGAAGTCATACAGCAAGGCAAACTCATGGTTCCGATTTCCCTGATGCTCTCCGGCAGAATGACAGAATAACTGCCTTCCGTGCGCCCATAAAACAGATACGCACCAATCCGCTCTACGCCCTCCGGAATCACAAGTTCATTTGTTTCAATTCCGTCCGGGAAGGCTAGCAGTAACGTACCGTCCTTACTCAGAAGCATTCCGTTCTCAGATTTGTAATTCGGATTTGCCTCGTCAACGATAATCTCCTTAAGGTCAAAGGTAGAAAAGAAAGCCATCTCCTCGATTTCCGTTACGGAGGCCGGAATATAAACCGTCTCGATTCCCTGAATCACATTGAAGCATTCGACAGAAATTCTCTCCACACCGTCCGGGATGCGATATTCACCGGAATGTGCCGCAATCGGAGCCAGCATCAGCATCTCTTTCATATCCTTTGTGTAGATTGCATGATTATCCGAGTAGTAATACTCGTTATCTGCAGCAACGATAAAATCCGAGAGAAAAGCATTGGTAAAGGATTGGCTTCCCAGATATTTTAAAGTAGACGGCAAAGATACAATGCCGCCGCTCTTCAGTGCAGAATGGAACGCCTCATCACCGATATACTCGCATCCCTCCGGGAATACTAAATCTGCCGGTTCCCAAAGCAGAGTATTATAGAAGGCACGACTGCCGACATATTTCAGCGAAGCGGGAATATTGACAGTTCGAAGCGACCAGTCATAGTCAAAAGCAGAAACATCAATTTCTTCCACACTGTCAGGCAGGCGAACTTCTGTAAGATATAGGTAATTATAGAATGCATATGCGCCAACAGAAGTAACTCCTTCATCCATCGTGACTGTCAAAATCTGCTCCTTGTACTGCTCCCATTCGGGTGCCTCTCCGGAATAATCGCGCATTGGACCCTCGCCGTGAATTGAAAGTGTACCTGTAGTAGAATCAAACTCCCAGGTAAGTGTATCAGTCTCAAAGTGTTCCGGATTATAATCAGAAATTGCAGCCGATGGTTCAGTCTCCTGAACAACTTCAGAAGCTTCTGTATTTTCCGTTTCCTGAGCAGTCTCAGATGATGGCGTAATGTCGTTGTCTGAAGACGATTCGGAAGCTTTCTCTTCATCAGATACCTGTGCTGTCTCTTTTTTTACGGTGTCCTCGCTCTCTGAACCTGTCTCAGTACCGGTACCGCAGGCGGTCAGACTCACTCCCATCACAAGAGCAAGTATAAATGAGAACATTCTTTTCATCATAATATCCCCCCCTCTTTCTGAATCTTTTATATAAACTATACCATGTTCTCTTTCCGAAAATAAGAATTCAACAAAAAAAACTTGAATTCGATTATGTCCTGTCCGTTCATTTAGCAGTCTTAGCTTTTCTGTTTAATATCACAATTACTGCCACAGCCACTATGAGCATAGGAATAAGAGATATCAGCCAGTATGAGATAACACCCAGCTTATCAGTAATTACATCAGTATCCAGCATTTTATCCAGTATGGTTGAGGATGAATTATTAACCGCATGCATAAATGCTGCCGGCCAGACTGAATTGGTTTTTATTGTTACGAATGTAAGAATGCTGCCGATGAGCATGCAGGAAAAGCACATTAGCAATATGCCGACATACGGAAATCCCGGGTAATCTGTTCCGAAGTTATGTCCGATACATGTCAGCGGCGCATGCCATAATCCCCAGATGATTCCACCGACAACTATTGCCTTATTAAGTCCCATAATCTTAATCAGCTTAGGCATCATATAGCCGCGCCAGCCGCCCTCTTCACCCAATGCAGCAAAGGATACAACAACGGCGTTGCTGATCATAACAAACGGTATTAGATATGGCTTATTCTGAAAAACAGCCAGGTTCTCACTACTTCCGCTATAAGACTCAGGAGCAGCAACAATTAACAGAACATTACCAAGCTCCTGATAAACATACGGGATAAGAATAGCAAACAGATAGATAATCCACTTTTTATTCTTAAAATCGATTCCGAGCATCATGGAATCTTCACCTGTAAGATTAAGACCTTCCTTGGTAATCATTCTTGTAAATACATGAGCTGTAAGCGGCATTAACATACCAAGAGATATGAAGCTTTCCATATAACCATTAGTGCCATCCCATCTGAAGCCCAGCGCTATAGCAAGAAAGAAAATCAACCATGTCATTCCGAAGGAGAGCGCGAGATAAACAATTAAGCTCTTAACATCTTTGTTTCTCATTTATCAGTCCTCCTTCTTTGCGTAGAAATGCGCCGCGATTCTGTAGGATGCGTAAAACAAAGCCACGGCAATTATCGGCATCATGGACTGCAGCACCATAACGAATTCCATGTGATTTGTAACATAACGAACAAACACTTCGATATTAAAAAACTTCTCAAAAAGTGTGAGATCACCAAATAAGAAAAATCCAACCACAGCTATTGCCAAACACAGTAGAATTCCCACCTTGATGTTGGTCGCACGAACCTTGCCCAATACAATAAATAACGGAAGCTCGAAGGCTGCAATCAGAAGTGAGATTGAGAAAGTCGGTGCGATAAACAGCTCCAAAAATGAAAGTACGAGTTGGGCATAGCCTTCTTCAGAGAAAGCCAACGCTGCAAATGTCCAGATTAAACAAATACTCATAAACACATAAGTTGCTACGCCTACAAAAACATATTTAGAAGCAATATATGTGCGTTTTGTTATCGGCATACCGGCCAGATAAACTCTGGTTGAATTCTTATCATCTCCGTCCACCATTTTGCCAACAAAGGAATTAATCAAGCAGAAACAACCAATAAGCAGAATTGAAATAAAAATAGCAAAAATAATATCAATTATATTCACAGACTCAACAGTATTAGTTAGTGCATATAATTCATCTCCGGCCAGACTCCCCGGCGCTAATATGCGAAGAATAACAAACAACAAAGTAAGTCCAGCCATAAGCCAGGTAAGCTTAATCTTGCCAATTCTATTTACAGAAACAAAGTCCTTATATAATAATCCACCCATTATATAATCCCCCTTTTGTTTTCTGCGATTTTTACAGAGCCCAAATAACAAAAACCACAAACCACCAGCATAGCAATCAGCATTACGTAGGATTTATCTGCCAGAAAGTCAGTAACGGAGTTAAGAGATTTAATGTAGCTTGTAACGTCCGGAGAACTTGACTTAAAAATCGACACAATCGACTTAATGTTAAAAAGCAAAACCACAACAATAATGGTAAACACAGACGCAAGTTGGGCATACTCTTCTTTACCCGAGCCCAAAAGGAAGCTGAACATAATGGTCAGGAAAGATAGAATCAGCATCAGACAAGCAAGAGACACCATAATTCCAAGAAGTGTCATAAAGCCTGCGATATCAGTGAATACTGATAGCAGAATCACCATTATTAAATCAATTGCCATACCGATAACCGAGAGCAAACCTATAGACATGAATCGTGCCAAAACTCTCTGAGAAAGAGTAACCGGTAAACATGCAGCTACTTTACTGAAGCCGGCCTTGTTATCTGCCAAGATAATTGAGGAAACATCTAATACCAATGCGAATGGTAAAAGCATGAATACGATAATCTCATCGACAACAACATGTTCAACATCCGAAGCTGTAAAACTGCTGTCTGCCATAAGTCCATCCATAACATGACTTATATTTCCATGATTTGAGCTCAATACGAACATTACTGACAGAATAATCGTAACAATAATTGTATATAGGAACATCACGCTCTGCTGACGTCTTAGACACATGAAGTCCTTAATAATCAAACCCTTCATATGTATCCCCCTTATCTAACGTAATAGAGCATAATTTCTTCCAAGTTTGCAGGCTCAATAACCATATCAGGATAGAGCTTCCTGCAGGCATCCCTGTCATTTACCAGAACGGATACCCCATAAGCTTCAACATCATAGTTAACAATTAAGGCTTCGCTTATTTTCTTAAGATCATCTTTCCTGCACTTAAGTATTCCGTGCTTCTCTAATATCTCATCCTTATTGCCTGCCAGGAAAATCTTACCTTGATTAATAAATACCACCTCATCAGCAAGCTTCTCCAGATCCCCTGTAATATGAGAAGACAGAAGCATCGAGTGATCCTCTTCCACTACATATTCTCTAAATATCTGAATCATCTCATTTCTCACAATCGGATCAAGACCGGATGTTGGCTCATCCATAATTAACAGCTTCGCATCATGAGACAAAGCAACAGCAATCTGGAGTTTCATTCTCATACCACGGGAGAATTCCCCACACGGCTTACGGGAAGGGAGTGAGAACTTCTTCAGATAATCGAAGAAAACTTCCTCCTTCCAGTTCTTATAGATATTCTTCATCATGATGTTTATATCTTTACCGGTCATAAACTCATGGAAACCCATCTCATCAAATACAACACCGATGTCCTCACGGATTACAGCACCGTCTTTAGCTACATCCTTACCAAAAACCAATACCTCGCCTGCATCTACCTTAATAATATCCAGTATTGCCTTAATGGTAGTTGTCTTACCTGCACCGTTCTGTCCAATAAATCCACATACCGAACCCTCAGGAATAGAAAAAGAAACATTATCCAGTTTAAAATCACCATAATCCTTGGTGATTCCCTTTATTTCAATTACATTCATAAATGCTACACCCTCTTCTCGTCGTATAAGAGTCTAACCATCTCGGTCAATTCCTCGCAGCTGACCTTACCGATAATCGCCTTATCCACAGCTTTATCCAGTAGTTCCTCGATAGCAAACATCATGTTTTCCTTAACAATGTCGTTATTGATTCCTTTAACGAAGCTGCCCTTTCCGGTCACGGACTCAATGAATCCGTCCCTCTCCAGGTCCTCATAAGCTCTCTTGGTAGTGATAATACTAATCTTAAGGTCTTTTGCCAAAACTCTCATAGATGGCAATAACTCACCCTCTACAAGGTTCCCGCTCATAATCTGACTCTTAATCTGCTCCTCAATCTGCTCGTAAATCGGCACACCGGAGCTGTTACTTAAAATAATGTCCATATAATATCCTTCGCGCGATTCGAAAGGTATTTTGCGCAACATAACCTCTCGCAAACTATATAGTGTATATATCCAATATATACACTATATATTCATATGTCAATATAAAATCAGACAAAATAAAAATCTTCCGAAGAAGATTTTTATTTACAGTAT
>JAKSRF010000065.1 GCA_024403755.1 Clostridia bacterium | reverse complement strand
TTTCCGCTGTTATTACCCGGAGTTGTGTTGCCGCTGCTGCCGTTGTTGCCGCTGCTGCCGTTGTTGCCGCTGCCGCTGTTATTTCCGTTACCGCCGTTTCCGCCAGGGACATCAGTCGGGGTAGGAGTAGCAGTCGGGGTAGGAGTAGTAACAGTATCTATTTTGGTTACCGCATCCACTATCAGTTCACTGTTGTCACCCACAAAATCAACGTAGACTTTTCCGTTATAAGTTCTTGTATCTTGTTTGGTAGGATTTTCGTATGCATCAACCAACGGAGTTTGTGCAATATAAAGAGTTTCAATATCATTTGAAACACAGGAAAGATATTCCAAATCACCGTACTGAGTAACATCCAATTCGGAGAGGTTGTTATCATAGCATCCTAAATATTTTAATGAATCAGTCTGCGGTAATAATAATGTCTGTATATTGTTAATACTGCAATCAAGTTCTATCAACTCTGTGCAATCAGTTAAGTCCAATTTATTCAACTTATTATCATATAAATAAAGATAATTCAGAGACGAACATCCGGTTAATTTTATATCCAACAGACTGCCCTCTTCGCAAGTAAACTCTGTAATCTTGGAGCAACCGTTAAAATTAACCCTCTTCAAAGTGTTACTGCCGTCCGAATTGACGAAATACAAACTACCCTCTAAAGAACTGCAGCCTGAAGCATTAAGTTCAACCAAAGGATTATCATAAAATAAGAACGTGCTTAATTTAGTATGATTTGAAACATCTAATTCTGTAAAATCATTTTTCTCCGCTTCTAATAAAACTAAATCAGGATTCTCTGACAAATCAAGTTCAGTAAGTCTGTTACCCCACACATACGCAATCTCAAGCTTTTTGCAATCTGACAAATCAATCGATGTCAATGCGTTTTGTCCTCCCGAAAATTCAACCAGTGACGAACAACCGGAAACATCAACCGAAGATATACCATTACATCTATAAAATTTCAATACCTCAAGTTTTGACAGTCCTGATACATCTATCGATTTAAGTGAAGTACATTTATAACAACATAAATCTTTAAGATTACTGAGATGTTTAACAGATAAAGAAGTAATCGGAGTGGAATAACAATATAATATTTCAAGCTTAGGGCATTTACTTAAATCGATAGATTTAACATTGGTATTGTAAAAATACAGTTTGGTAAGTGCCGGACAATTCCCGAGAACCAGTGAAGTTAAATTACTGTTATCTCTGCTGGATAAATAATTAAGCTTAGGCCTATCTCCGATATTAAGTTCTGTAATCTTTGTCTCACTTACATACAGCGATTCAAGATTATCACATCCGTCAATATTAATATCTTTCAGCCCGCTGCTGTTCATCGATATTTTCGCAAGAGAAGTACATCCGCTGCAATCCAAATCTGTTACGGCAGAAGACTCACCAATTACCTTTTTAAGAGCGGTACAATTTGTAAGAGAAACATTGGTAAGATTTGTGCAATTACTGAAATCCAATGTCTCAAGTGTAGTATTATCACTCAAAGAATAAGATGCAATCTGCTTATCGCCAGACATATTTATAGATTTGAGTGAAGTACAACCGGTTATATTTATCGACGTAAATCTGCTTCCGCTGATATCCAATTCCTCCAATGCCGTAAAACCTTTAACACTGAATTTTTTCAATTCTTCATTATAGTAAGTATTATTTTTAACAGTAAGTTTCTTAAGTGTTTTCTTTGCAGCTGAAGAGAGGGTAATATTTGTATCAAGGCGACAGCCGTCACATACAATTTCCTCAAGCGAATTACAGTTTGTCAAATCAAGTCCATATATCTTTTGTTTACCGCCTATTTTTAATATTCGAAGATTCTTAAGGCCGCTCAAATCAAGAGTAAACACTTGCGAGTTATAACCTAAAGTAGCCTCCATACTGTACAATTCCTCAAGTGCTGTAAAGTATTTTATTCCGATAGGTAGCCCCATCTCCAATGTGCCGAAATCAATGACCTTAACATTGCTTATCTCACCGGAACCAAGCTTGCCGTTTCCATTCGTATCGAAATTATCTTTTACAAACTTTCTGAAAACTTCATCCGGAAAATTAGTCGAATTTATGGCCACCGAATCTGCTGCAAACACATTGCATGGCAACATCAATAACACCATAACAGCACTCAATAGAATACTCATAGTCTTGGTTAATCTCATATTCCTTCTCCTCCAAATCTCTCTTTATCTCATAATTCCGTAAGAATTACATAACTCGTCAAATTCCAATGAACCGCTGAAGCCGTTAAACACATCCTCACGACTGAGTCCGCCGGCCATGTTCATTACCCAGCCGTCTATCTCTTCTTTCGCTGCCTCTCGTCCGAAGAATGCTCGGTACATATATGCCACATAATCCACATCATTTAATCCCAAATTGGTAAACTCAGGGCTCATTATAAATCCGTATGCTGCTGTCGTTCCTGTTACTTCACCATTGATGAGCTTCACTACCCATCCGCTCTGTCCGCCCATATCAGGCAAACGATTCAGGCATACTTTATACAAACGAGCTACAAAGCAGTTTATTCCGCCCTGCTGTGTTAAATCCATATGTGTTACATAATAGCCTTGAGTTACTCCGTACTTCAAACACAAATTGTAGAACTCCTGTGAATTCGCAAATCCGGCAAAGACATCTTCTCTGCTGCTTCCTGCTGCCAGAAGTCCAATCCAGTAATCATATCCTCCCTGATCCGGTTCACGGTCAAAGTACATTGAATACAAGTCTCTTACAAACTCATCATCATTACGATTACGATTCGTATACTCTCCGCTGAAGATAAATCCAAAGCCTACCTGCGCACCACATGCCTCACCGTTATTGAGTTTGGATACCCAATATTCAAAGCCTTCTGCTTCGGCTTCACGCTGCAATGCAACCTGATAGCATCTTCTGACAAAGTCACCCACATTTAATTCAGAAGGAGCCAGAGTCGGTGCCGGTGCCGCTGTCGGGATAGGTGTCGTCGGTGCAATCGGATTGTTGCCTGTTCCCGAACCACTTCCGCCGTTACCGCCGGTGCTGCCATTTCCGCTGTTATTACCCGGAGTTGTGTTGCCGCTGCTGCCGTTGTTGCCGCTGCCGCTGTTATTTCCGTTACCGCCGTTTCCGCCCGGGACATTGGTTGGCGTAGGAGCAGCAGTCGGGGTTCCCAATATCCATACAGCTTTAAAAACCACATTGCCTACAACCTTAAAAGTACTTCCCGGCTGATATGTATTCTTACCATCCGTCCAGCCAACAAAGGTATATCCGGTTCTTACAAAAGTATTTTGCGGTAAAACTATATCAGAACGAACAAGAACACTTGTCGTATCCGGAGCGGTGCCGACAGCACCGGTGCCACCTTCATACGATACATTAACATTCTCATAAAGCGTCAAATATCCCGGTCTGTCCGGACGATCAATGCAAAAATAATCAGCATTGGTATGGGTACTGTCATAAACTGTACCATTGCCTCCGACCAACTTCAGGCAATTTGAAAATACGGACAATTCTCCATTGGTAATTATTCTTTCATATATGAATGGTTGTTCCCAATCCTGCGATACATATATTGTTTCCAATGAATTACAACCATTAAACATCAAATAGCCTTCCTGTGAATTTGAGAAATCAAAACCTGAAAGATCCAATACCTTAAGATTCGCGCAATTATAAAACATTTCTCTGAAGTTTTCTGCTTGGGAATTTTTTAAGCCACTAAGATCCAAATCCTTCAAATACACACACTTATAGAACATTCCATAAAAAGAATTGACATTTTGTACATTCCACCCTGACAAATCCAATTCTTTAAGATTCATACAATTAGAAAATAAATACTTCATTGTTGAAACATTAGAAGTATCCCAGTCTGACACATTCAAATCAGTGAGATTATTACAGTCAGCGAACATCTCGGTAATATTCGTCACACCTGAAGTACAAAAACCTTTAAGATTAAGTTTCTTAACATTGGTACATTTTTCAAACATACCGGAAGCATTTCTAAGATTCGAAGTGTCCCATGACGACAAATCCAATTCGGTAAAGGTACAGCCTATAAACATATTAAGCATACTTTGAACATTGTGAGTATCCAAAACAGAGAAATCCATAGATAGCTTCGTACAATATCCAAACAAATAATCCATAATCTTAACATTTTTTGTGTCGAAACCGGTAAAATTGACAGATGTTAGATTTGGGCAATTATAGAACATTCCGTTAATCTCTGTAAGACTGTCTGTATTAAGATTAGAAATATTAACCGATTGCAATGCCTTACAGTAACCAAACAAATAACTCATATCAGTTACTTTCTCTGTATTCATTACAGATAAATCAACAGATTTCAAAGCCTCGCACTTATAAAACATCATTTCCATAGTTATCAGATTATCAGTTTCCCAATCAGACAAATCTATAGTTTCAAGCGCATTGCACTCATTAAACATGTTGCCCATATCCGTAACTTGGCGGACATTCCACCCTGTCGTCTTCAAAGTCGTCATATTTTTACATTTCCAAAACATCTCGGACATATTCTCAACATTTGAAGTATCCCAAGCACTCAAATCCGCTTCCTTTAACTTGCCGCATTCTTGAAACATTGAATTCATATTGGTTACTTTCGATACATCGAATCCGGATATACTCGAAGCATCAGATAAACCACTATTACAGAACATGCCTTCCATATTGGTTACATTTGAAGTGCACCACTTACTGAAATCCAAAGTCTTAAAATAAGCACAATTAGCGAACATATAACTCATATCCGTAACTTGCGACACATCCCAACCCGCAATATCAGGAGCTGTAATAATTGTACAACCATAGAAAAGATAACTCATATCCGTTATCTTGGAAGTTTTCCAGTTAGCAATTCCCTTAATCTCAGTAAGTGCTGTACACCCATTAAACATATTGCTGATAGAAGTAATAGTTACAGTAGAACTCTTATTCCAAGAAGATACGTCAAGAGTCTTTAATTTATTACAGCCCATAAACATAAAGTCCATATTGGTGACAGCGGAAGTATTAAGATACTTTGCCTGTTCTACGGTTGTAAGCGCTGTAAAATCCTTGAACCAGTATTGAGTAGAAGTCGGTTTATAATCATTAAAGGACTCACCGAATCTGACCGTGGTAACTTTATCTTTAATACTTAACCAAGGCACCAGTTCCTCGGAAGTTATATCCTTAACCACATCAAACACATTCTCTGCGCCAAGTGAATTAACCTTGGAAGATTTATTCGCATTATACGAGAAAGTGAGTTTTCCTGTTCCTGTTGTCTCATCATACTCATAGAATGCATATGCAGACTTTGCGGCAGCATTAACCTTAACAGAAGGAAACAGTCCAATCAAAACCAAGCACGACAAAACAAGTACCACAAATTTCCTGTATCGCATAGATACACTCCTCCATTTCTTTGTAGCCCACAATAATACCCCTCAAGCGTAAGTATATCAGTAATAAACAAGCAAAATCAATATCGTATTGATATGAATCTTTTTTCTCGAAAATCCGCCCTCACGTTCCTCAGTGATAAAATAAACGACCAATCGGCGGAGAAGTAATAGCAACTGTATAACCAAGATTTTCTGAATTTCTCGCGTAAAGTGTGTGATATACAGACGCAGCAGTGATTTGGCGTAAATGCTTTGGGTTGGAGACGGTAATTACGCAAGGTGTGTCCATAGAATTCGATGGAAAAACACTGATTCTTGCGGAATTTATGGTTGGAGACGGCAATTCCGCAAGATGTGTCCATAGAATTCGAAGGAAAAGCACTGATTCTTGCGGAATTTATGGTCGGAGACGGCAATTCCGTAAGAATTCAACCCGACTTATAAATATTTCGTTGCCTCGCGAATACTTAATTGGTCGAGATTTTGCTTATTATCCTCTATGAAAGACCTTACCCAGTCTGGGTTCACCTTGGAGTATTCGCGAAGGCTCCATCCGATAACAGCCGCACAAATCACTCCTACTAATATGTCACTGTCAACCCGCTGCAATCAATCTCTTACCTACAACCATATAACTATCCCCCTATACCTAACATATATAGTCAGAATTATCTCATATTCATTTGTATTTTGCCATATTGTCACCGGGAGACGACATCCGGAAGCCGGGTTGGTTTGATATATTTTTTCTTTTCGAAAAGGAAAACCAATCCCACTCTCAACTCAAAATAAACGCGATTGTATTTATAAGCATTGCAACGAAGAAAATAACGCCGGTGATGAAAAACGTTTTGTCCTTGCCATCCTTTGCCTTGCTGATAAACATTGCTCCGTCAAAGGCACAAATCAAACTGACCAACGGAGCAGGCGATACGTCCTTATAAGTACTGATAAGGACCAATATAATCAGCACCAGATTCATCACAATTAAACCGCGCTTTAATGCACGAGCATTCAACGAATCATTATAATCCGATACCTTCTCTAATGTTTCCTTCACTTCTTCATTCATAGTCTCACTTCTCCTCTCGCCGTCGATAATCTCTCGAACTTCTACATCATAGAACTCGGCTATATCTATCAGCATGCCGATGTCCGGCATATTGGAGCCTGTTTCCCAACGAGATACGGTTCTCTGAGCCACACCGAAATGCTCTGCCGCCTGTTCCTGAGTAATACCCTTCAAGTTTCTTAATTCTTTAAGGAAACCACCAATCTTCTTCTGATCCACGTGATTCTCCTCCTTTCATCGACAGCTTAACTCCGAGCGACAAATTATGTAACGACACAAAGTGAGTAAATGCCGTTTTAACCGTAGGACATCAAACGTCTAAAGCGCTTTGTTATGGGTAATTATAGCATTGAAAGGATTCGCGTTTCAATTACACCGTACTTATTACTCAGCCTGTAATAATCCCCAAAATGAGAAAAGTCGCAGACAAAATAATAATAGAAATCAACAACACAGAAATAGCCGCAAAGGTATATGTAATAATCTTCTGACGTTCTTCTATGTTGTTTTTAGCTGCCTGAAGGCCACCAGAAACTACCTAATTTCCCCAAGCAAGATAGAAATCCAGGTGGTTTGTGACTCGGATTTGCATACTTTCCTCGTAAATGCCGTTTCATTTTAGCTATCCCGTCAATGTGCATTTTTTTGCTGTGTTTCGAATTCACAATATTCTACACTGAGTTATATCAGTTGTAAATTATGTTCTTTTCTCAGCGAAAATATTGGTCTTTCATCTCGGCAATCTCAAAAAACAGAGAACAAAGGAACAAAACTTATGCTACCGGAACGTATCCCTCTGCCGCAACTAATTTCTGACCTTCTTCAGATACAAGCCAATCGTAAATAATCTTAGCACCGTCCGTATTCTCAAGACCACTCGGAACTACGCAGAAATACGGATTAGTAAACGGATACTCGCCTGAAGCAATAGAATCATTTGAAGGCTCAACATCATTAATCTTCAAAATTTTAAGACCGTCTGCCATACCCATGCTGTCTGCATAATAGTATACAGTGTAACCAAGAGCATTACTGCTGCTGTTATCAAATGAAGCTACAGCTTCGATAAGGTCACCCATCTCTGTCGGAATCATCGTAGTAGGAACTTCCATCAGAGGAATATCTTTCATAACACACTCACGCATCATAACCTGTGAGCCGGAAGTCTCGGTACGCTGAAGCGGAACAATCGGCTGATCCAATCCACCGACCTCAGACCAGTTGGTAATCTTGCCGCTGTAGATATCCTGAACCTGCTCAATAGTAAGGGACTCAACCGGATTGGTCTCATTTACAATAAATACCAAACCTTCCATCGCGATTGGTTCCATCTCATATTCAAAGCCAGCTTCCTCCATCTGATCATAGATATCCTGACAAGGCTGAGCTACTACAAGAATATCGGCAGTGCCATCCATCAGATAATAGAAAGCATCATCAGTTCTGTGGAACTGCATACTGCTCTCGAAAGTCTCTCTCGGATTACCGGTAAGCAAAGTTCCGATACCTATAGCCAACGGCTTGGTTGCAGTTGAACCGTCAAACACCGGAAAATTATCCGTAGTAAAACGGAAGCTGTTATCCACTATCTCAATCGTAGTCTCTGCCGAAGAAGCCTCCGTGCTCTCCTCTGTCTCCGAAGTCTCTGCAGTCTCAGCCTCGGTTGTTTCCGATGCAGAAGCTGTTGTAGTTACTTCCGACTCCGGGCTCTCGCTGCTACAAGCAGACACTGCCAAGGATAAACACATAGCAGCTGCCAATACTTTACATTTCTTTCCAATCATTTCTGTTCTCCTTATAAATGTATTTCTTAACTCTATTTAAATTCAATTCTTTTAGTAATCTTCCTCGTAATCATCTTCATAATCAGAATAGTACTCGGCTCTCGCTTCTTCGTCCTCATAACAACGATATACAAACAAAATCTCGTCTGTATCCATATCAAACATGTAATACATACTATTATAATAATCCCTTATTAATATCGTATGCGAACCGGCCCAACAATCAAAATTAACGCCGTAAGGGTAAGGGATATCACAAAGTCCCTCAGGTATCTGTCTGTCCAATTCATGATCACGAATAACTTTAATTGTTGTATCTTCTAAATAACAATAATAGTAATCTCCCCACTCCTCTTCATAATATTCCAAGATGTCAGAATCGTCATAACCATCTCCCAAATCTTCTCCGTCAAACGAATACAGATGTCCGTCACTTATTATTCCGTGTTCAGGGTAATAACTGCCATTCATCAATTCAATTATCACATTACCGTCTATATCTACGATTTGGCCTATCCCCTCATCATAATTACTAAACCAGAATCTATCAGGCGCTACATCGACCGCGTTGTCAAACCCTTCTATAACTGCTCTTAATTTGCCGGTCTCGTCATAAAGTTCTGTTGTTCTCATCCCCCCATCATCGCATATGCACACATAGCCTTTCGAGAAAGAAAAAGGATATGCCCAAGCAAAGCTCGATAAATCCGATGTATTTATTACCTCACCGGTTAACAAATCCATAGTATAGGTGAAACTATGGCAACTGTAAACAACATAATGCTCATTAATCAAACTCACGAACTGATTGATGTATTCATACTTTTTGAAATCACCTTCATACCCCTTAAGCTCACACTCCTCTTCATAAAGTTGGCGCAAAGGAGATTGGAATTCACTGTGAAGTAAATTATTGCCCTCAAAATCAAAGATATCTACATATGACACACCATCATCATCAAAAGAAGCACAGTAGATATAGTCCTCCACAATGCAATAGCAGTCATATCCTTCGCCGTTGTTATCAAGCACAAATGAACCATCATATGCAATCAGGGTATATTTATACCAAGCATCATCATATTCCCAATACTTTACAACTGTGTACTTCTCTGCTACCCAGCAATTAACATCGAAATTCTCCACACTATATGCGTTAGTATACACTCCATCACACACTATCGTTCCGCTCTCATCCACAAAACCGACTGTCGCCCCGCCGCCACACTGACGAAACGGATAAATATACCCGTTGGCTGTTCCTGCCTCGTAGTGATCTATCAACTCCGGAGAAAGCCTCTTATATTTACTTTCCGGCAAGCTGTCTTTGTCTTCCTTACCGGAATAATAATTGTCCCAATCAGTATACAAATGAAAGTCGTCTGAATTTCCCGATTCATCTACTTCTGACGTTGAAGTTTCAGAGGTTGCTTCAGTTTCAGTCTCGGGCGTTGTCGGAGTAGAATCCACCTCAGTTTCAGTCTCAACTGTTGAAGTCTCGATTGATTCAGTCATTTTTGAATCTGCCGCGCTATTATCACAGGAAGTCATTCCCATCAACATACCCAATACAATCGTTTCGATAATTATGTTTTTGCATTTTCTCTTCATAGTCAATATCCCCACCTTGGTGTCTCTCTCGAGCCTTCATATTCATTTTATCTGAAAAGTAAAATTATACAACATCCCCCCCATATATCTCCATCTGTCGAAAATGTGTGCGCCGATTCAGAGTGTCTGATAATTAATCAGAGAGTAAGGGGACGGAATCTCACCAAAAACGAGCTTTTTTTTTTTGGGGGTGGGTGGGGCGGATTCGGTCGGAGTTAGACCGCTGCCCGGTGTTCGACAGAATCTCACCTAAAACGGCCTTTTTTCTCACCTTTTGGTGAGATTTTTCC
>JAKSRF010000064.1 GCA_024403755.1 Clostridia bacterium | reverse complement strand
GCAAATAGCCATTTGAGTCACTTTACAGTGACTGAAAACAGGTTTTTCAGTGATTTTAGACTGATTGCCGCCCACGATTGCCACCCCACGATTGCCGCCCGGATTTCACAAGTTCCCGTGAAGAATATAGTTTTTGTATTTTTTCCAAGAGTGATTTTTTGATTTATAATATCTCTGTTAAAGTTATGAATTTCGGAGGTAACTGATTATGGGTTTAACGGCAAATACAGATGAGATAACACGCGATTATTTTAATTCGATTATGATTACTCCGCGATATCTTACTGATAATACTGCGGAACTTCCTGATACAAGCATCAGCTTGTGGGGACGCGAATATAAAACGCCGATAATGACAGCCGCATTATCGCATCTTCACAATATCTGTGAGAACGGAATGCGTGAATTTGCAATCGGTGCCAAGACGGCGGGAGCGCTTCATTTTGTCGGAATGTGTGAGGAAAACGAACTCGATGATATTTTATCCGGCGGTGCGGATACAGTAAAAATAGTAAAGCCGCATGCCGATGAACAAGTAATATACGATAAGCTTAAGCATGCAATTGACGGTGGTTGTGTTGCAGTCGGCATGGATATAGATCACGCTGTATCCTCAGCAGGAACGTATGATAATGTATTTGGACTTCCGATGCTTCCGAAGACAACATCGCAGATTGCTTCATATGTAAAAGCATGCGGTGAAGTTCCGTTTATAGTAAAGGGAGTTTTGAGCGCATCCGATGCGTATAAGTCTGTTGAAGCCGGAGCATCTGCAGTGCTGGTATCACACCATCATGCCATGATGAATTCGATGACACCTCCGCTTTTTATGCTTCCTGAAATTGTCGAGGCTGTTAACGGTAAAGCAAAGATTATCGTTGATTGCGGATTTGAAAGCGGAATGGATGTTTTTAAAGCTTTGGCACTGGGTGCAGACGGCGTTTGTATAGGACGCAACCTTATGGGACCTCTTAAGGAAGGCGGAGCCGGTGTGAGCAGAAGAATAGATGAGATAAATAAAGAATTAATAACGGTAATGGCTCGTACCGGCTGTCAGAAAATCTCGGATATTGATGACAGTGTTTTACGTTTCAGAAGCTTCTGATTATATTACAGGGAGGAATACTGTATGAGACTCGGTATATCTACTTCACTTAATTGTTCTTCGGCAAATGAGTGGGCGGAAACTTTGGCAAAAAACGGTTTGAAGAGTGTTGTTTTTCCTTTGGATTGTAATGCACCTTCAGATAAGATAGACGAATATGTTAAGGCTGCTGCCGATAATGATTTGGTTATAGCAGAGGTCGGAATTTGGCGTAATGCTATAGCCATGGATTCTGCAGAGCGTGAAGCAAATCTTGAATATTCAATAAAGCAACTTCAACTTGCCGATTATATAGGTGCAAAGTGTTGTGTTAACGTGGCAGGTGCCATGGGTACTCGTTGGGACGGCGGATACAAGGAAAATTACAGCGATGAAGCGTGGAAACGCACTGTGCACATGATTCAGGAAGTAATAGACAGCGCCAAGCCAAAGAATGCATTTTTTACAATTGAATCAATGCCGTGGATGATTCCGTCATCTCCTGAGGATTATCTGCGTCTGATAGATGACGTAAATCGTGATGAATTCTCGGTACATCTCGACATTATTAATATGATTAATTGTCCTGAGAGATACTTCATGCACGAGGAATTTTTGGAACACACATTTGAACTTCTCGGACCGCAGATAAAGAGTTGTCATATGAAGGATATACGTCTTCTTGATGATTATACCTTTCAGCTCAGGGAATGTCCTTGCGGTGAAGGTGTATTTAATTTGGAGAAGTATGTCGAATTGGCAGATAAAGTAAATCCTGAAATGCCGATGATTATTGAACACCTCACAAGTGATGAGCAATATTTTGAGTCGGTTCGTTATGTTAAGAACAGACTGGGGGGTGTTTGATTGAAAGCAGTTATTTTCGATATGGACGGCGTAATCTTTGATTCGGAACGCGCAGTTTTTAACGGTTGGAAAGAAATAGCAGAGAAATACGGCTTTAAGGACCTTGAGATTCCTTATATGAAATGTATCGGTGTAAATGCTGCCTCTACAAGAAAGATATTTTTGGATTTTTACGGTAATGATTTTCCGTACGATGATTATTGTCGTGAGCAGTCGGCAAATTATCATGCCAAGTATGATAACGGACGCCTTCCGTTGAAGCCCGGCGTATTTGAACTTTTGGATTATCTGAAGAAGGAAGGTTATTGCACGGCAATTGCTTCCTCTACACGTACGGCTGTTGTGGAAAATCAAATCAGGGATGCCGGATTGTTGAAATATTTTAATCTTATAGTCGGAGGCGATCAGGTTGCAAAAAGTAAGCCTGAACCGGATATTTTTTTGAAAGCAGCCGAAGGATTGGGTTCAGACTTTAGTGATGTGTATGTTGTAGAGGATTCATATAACGGTATACGTGCTGCGTTTAAAGCGGGAATGAAGCCGATTATGATACCGGATATGCTTCCTGCTGACGACGAGATGCGTGAGAAGGCCGCGGTTGTTCTTGATAATTTGAAGGCTGTTATTGATTGGCTCGGTCAAGAATCTCGGTAAAGAATAAAGAAATCCCAAACCTCATGCAATTGATTAAGTAGTTGAGTGAGAAAACGTTATTTTGCTGAATTTGCAAAATAACGTAATTTATATGGAAATTATATACATATATTCTGAGAAACAGTAATCATATAATTAGGTTACAACAAGTGATTACGATGTAGTCATAAGGGATAGTTATATAGAAGCAACACGCTGGGGACCCGGGCAAGATATCTTGTCCGGGTTCTCCACATTGTGCGAAAATATTGATTGTCTTATATAAACAGAGTAGAATTTACAATAAACACAAAAAAGAGGGTATAAAATGACTGATTGTGAGCGTTGTTCAAATTTTGTATATGATGAAGAAATCGGTGATTATATGTGTGAAGCACCGTTTGATGAGGATGAAATCGCCTATGAAGCGGAGAGCGGACACATATATAAGAAGCGCAAGTGCCCGTATTTTATTGAAGACGGTGAATATAAAACTGTAAACAAACAGATATAATAGGTATTGCAGATTTTGTGGTAAAATCTATTCTGTAGTTTTGTGTTTATCTTTAGGAGCGAACAATAAGTGAGAAGAGATTACTTTCTTTGTTTCTTTTTATTCAGCATAGCGACATCTCTGATGTTCGTTTGTTTTGCACCGCTTTATTTTACATATGATATCGTTGTTTTAAGAGAATTCAGTTTATTGGAACGCTTGTGCTCCTGCCTTTTTACCCTGGCAGTACTTGTTGTTATTCCGGCTTTAGCTGCATATAAGCGTAAGTTCTGGATAACTGCAGGTCTTATGAGCTTTGGAATTCTCGCATATATACCGGGCTGGATTCTGCCGGGTATGACACCTGAGATTGCCGGAAGCGAAGCAAAAATAGGAAGTGTAATATGGGCCTATTGCTTAAAGAGCATATATGGCGTTGTTAATGCACCTTTTGCATCACTAAGTAAACTTCTGGGAGATAAAGGTGCTCTTTGCTTATCGAAAATGATACTTCCGACGGCAATTATTATGTATATTGCGGTTCAGTTGTTCCGATTTTACAGAGAAGCATATATCAGAGACAAGCTCAGTTCTCAGCAGGACGATCCTACAATCGAACGAGGTGAACCTGCGCGTGCGGCTGAATCCGAAGAACATGAGGTTCTCGGAACGGTAGTAATGGCACCTAGTGTCAAAGCTGAACAAAAACCTGTAAAAACCGAAAACACAAATAACGTAAAGAAGGCGAATAAGGCAATCCCATCGGATGTTCCTTTGAAGAAGGAAGATGTTATTTTACTCGGTGCACCGGCAAGTAACAATGTTATACAGCTCGGTCCGCCGCCGAAAGCAGAGCCTTCGCAGCCACAGCCACAGCCACAGTTGCAGCCGCAAGAACAGGCAATGCCTTCACAGGTATCCGCTGCACCTTCAGTTCCTGCTTCAGTGCCGACAACAGCACCGGCACCGACCGTTGCACCTTCAGTCACTCCTGCTCCGACTCCGGTTGCATCTTCAGCTTCAACTAAGCCGAAGCCACAGGCTGATACGCTGAAGCCTATGGATAAAATGTTTGCAGATTTTATCAGTTCTTATGAGAAACAGACTCATAAGAAAATCAGTGACGAAGAACGCAAGCAGTTGTACGTTAAATTTGTTGAACTCTATAAACAACAGAACGGCGGAAAGTAATATAGCAGAGTTTTTGTAAAATAGTTTGATTATCAAAATAAACTATTGAAATTAATCCTTATACTATGTAAAATGTGTCTAGATTACGTATGAGAGGCAGTTATGGCAGGTAATAATCGTTTTTGGCAACAGTTTATGAGTAAGGAAGCAGATAAAGAGCTTCTCGACAACAATATAGATCCGTTGGAAGAGGGTCTTGCCGGTATAAGCTGGGTTGAAAATTCACGCCGAATAGTAAAAGAGAAAATTAAGAAAACACAGGAAACCTTGGGTGAAGAAATAGGAAATACTATTACTCACGGTGTCATGGCCTTGTTTTTTCTCGGTATGATTCCTTATGTTGCCGTCAGAGCCTATACGGGAGCGGCAGAAGGAATGCAGATAATTGATACTGTATCGCTGTCAATTTACATGATATCGATGTTTCTTATGTTTTTGGGTTCGACAATATATCATGCAATGAATCATGACACTGCTCAGAAACGTGTTATGGCAAGAATTAACCATGTAATGTTTTTTTGGGCTATTGCAGGAAGCTATACTCCGATTTGTTTATCGATTATCGGAGGTAAGCTCGGTCTCGGAATATGTATTGCGCAATGGAGTATGGTTCTTGTAGGTACACTTATTAAGTCTATTGCCTCTAACAAGAGCAAATTCTTTAAAGCAATTTCTTTTCTTATGTATTTGATTATGATTTGGATGTTGGCATTTTGTTTGCACAGATTCCGTGTGGCTGCTACGGCACCTGCTTTCTGGTTGGTTTTGACAGGAGTTATTTGCTATACGGTAGGCTTGATTTTCTATTCCACAAAGTTCAAATTTGCTCATATGCTGTGGCATTTCTTTATCAACTTCGGTGCGATATGTCATTTCATCGGTCTTGTTTATTTCTTGAGATAATCTTGAGGTGATGGGTGCGAATGGGAAATCAAATCCACAAAAAAATTACTAAGGACAGAGGTGCATGTCTGATAATAGGTTTATGTGTGTGTGTTCTTGTTTTTTTGTGCAGTCCTTATTCGCCGATTTACCAATATTGTTTTAAAGAAGATGAGATTTGCTATAAAATAATGGCCAAAGGCCTTTTGAATGGTAAGATGCCGTATAGGGATTTGTTCGATCATAAAGGACCGCTTACTTACTTTATATATGCATTAGGTTATATATTCAGTCAAAATACTGATGTAGGAGTTATGTTGGTATTGGCTGTAATAAACGTTGCCACATATATAACGGCATATAAAGCTTTAAGACTATTTTACGGTGAGGGGAAGTCGTTATTGACAGTCAGTTCTTTTCTGGTAATTACCGGATTCTCTGCAGCCAATATTCTCTCTACAATGAGTAAGCCTGAAAATATTCTTCTGTTACCGATAATGCTGTCAGTATATATATTGCTTAGAAAGTATCGTGATGCTCAAATCTCAAAAGAATATTTATTTAGTATGAAAGAAATATATATTATCGGTTTGTTGTGCGGTTGTGTATTCGCAATCAAATTGAATTTTTGTATATACTATTTGACCTTTATCGGCTTTTATTTTTTATGGCTATTGATTAAGAAGCACTTTAAAAAGTTTATATTGCATGCAGTACTTTTTTTGTCGGGAATATTAACAGTCAGTGCCCCGATTTTGATTTTTTACGGCATGAATAATGCTTTAAAATCGTTATTTGATACCTATATACTGTTTAATATCTCATATTCGACCAAGGAGAAACCGTTTGGTCTCTCATATTTGGGCGGGATGGCGCAGATAAGCGGCATGTTGTTTCTGATATTGATGATTATCGGAATTGTTATAGATATAAAGACGAAGACTATTAAGCCTCAGATGTGTGTATTTACAGCGGCTTCAATTATTGTAATTTGTTTTGTCTTATCACCGATTATGACTTTTGCTTATACTCTGATAGTGTTGATGCCGATTCTTTTGTTTGGGATAAACCGGATTGTCGATTTAGTGATTAATTTAGTCAAGGATGATAAAACGGTAATGCAGTTGAGCATGATAATTGCTGTAGTTATGTGTATCAATATGGGTTATCAGATGCTTTATATTTTACCGAGTTCAGGTAGTGATAATTCTGAATATGAACAACGATTGAAATATTTTACCGAGCTGCATCCCCAGGCAGAGTTTATGTTCTTTGAATGTCTTTGCCAGCCGTTATGCTACGATTTAACAGATGGTCTTCCGTCTTTCAGAGTCTTTTATTTACCGCCGATGGCAACTGACGCAATAGTGGCAGAACAGTTGATTGCTATTAAAGACGGTAAGCCTGATGCGGTAGTATTTCCTTATAATAACTTGTACGGAGATCCATATGATTCGTTTGCCGAGTATGTTAAAGCAAACGGATATTCTCTGTATGCAGTATATGTTAGCGACAGTGAAAGCGGAAAACTTCTGTTTGTCAGACAAGATGATGCTGTTTTTGTAACATAAGGAATTTTTGCGTTTTATTTATTTTGAGTGCAAACTATATATAGTATGACGTTCTTGATTGAATACTATATATAGTTTTTCTTTTATTACAGAAATGTTACAAAATTGATGGGCAAAGACATCTGAAACTCATTCAAACCCTTGTATTTCAAGGCTTTACACCACTTTTTCGAAAAGCACAACTAACCACAATATATAGTATATTGATATTGACATTACCACTACATATAGTTAAAATGTAAAGCACGACTAGAGAGGAGAAGGTTACGGGTGAGGATCGGAGGATTACAGCGATTAACATTACTTGATTTTCCGGGAACGGTCAGTTGTACGATATTTACCATAGGGTGTAATTATTGTTGTCCTTTCTGTCATAATGCACTGTTGGCGCTTAAAGAACGCGAGGAAGAGCTTGAAGGAATGAGCGAGGAAGAAGTACTCGATTTTCTGGAAGGCAGACGTAAAAGACTGGATGGTGTTTGTATTACCGGTGGTGAGCCGCTTTTGCAGAGTGATTTGAGAGATTTTATTCTTAAAATCAGAGCAATGGGCTATAAGGTCAAGCTGGATACAAACGGTTCTAATCCGAAGCTTCTGAAGCAGTTGATAGATGAAGGAATTATCGATTATGTAGCAATGGATATCAAGAATTCACCGGCTAAGTATGCCGAGACAATCGGTTTGAACGGTGAACTTGCTGAGAAAATGCTGAACAATGTTAAGGAAAGCGTGGAACTTTTGAAGCATGGAAATATCGATTATGAATTCAGAACAACCGTAGTTGATGAATTGCATGAAGTTGAGGATATGACCGATATCGGTAAATGGCTTGAGGGAGCTGAGAACTACTTTATTCAGGATTTTAATGACAGCGGTGATTTGATTGATTCAAATATGCATCAGATGTCATATGAGAAGCTCAAAGCGATTCTTGATGAAGCTCGCCGATTTATTCCTCAGACCGGTCTGCGCGGAACCGATGAGAAGTAATCGAAGTTTAAGTGAGCATGGCAGTGAGACAGCGTAAACAGAACAATATTTAGGGGGGGTACAAAAAATGTACGAGGTAGTTAAGAGAGACGGAAAGACAGTTGAATTTAATCTGAGTAAGATATCAGATGCTATTCGTAAGGCTTTCGTTGCTCAGGATAAGCAGTTTAATGAGGATATAATTAATCTTCTTACTTTGATGGTAACATCTGAGTATCAGAGCAAGATTAAAAACGGCAAAATCACTGTCGAGGAGATTCAGGACAGCGTTGAGTCTGTTTTGCAGAGAGCAGGCTACGAGGATGTTGCCAAAGCATATATTCTCTACAGAAAGCAGAGAGAGAAAATCCGTTATATGAATTCAGCTGTTCTTGATTATAAAGAACTCGTTGACAGTTACGTTAAGATTGATGACTGGCGTGTTAAGGAGAATTCAACGGTAACATATTCCGTAGGCGGACTTATTCTCAGCAATTCAGGTGCTATTACTGCAAACTACTGGCTCTCAGAGATATATGATGATGAGATAGCAAACGCACATCGTAATGCGGACCTTCATATCCATGATTTGTCTATGCTTACAGGTTATTGCGCAGGTTGGTCATTGAAGCAGCTCATTCAGCAGGGCCTTGGCGGAATTACAGGTAAGATTACATCATCACCGCCGAGTCATCTTGCTACTCTTTGTAATCAGATGGTTAATTTCCTTGGAATTATGCAGAATGAGTGGGCCGGTGCTCAGGCATTCTCATCCTTTGATACATATCTTTCAGCTTTTGTTAAGGCTGAGAACCTTACATATACACAGGTTAAGAAGGCCATCGAGTCCTTTATTTACGGTGTAAACACACCGAGCCGTTGGGGTACACAGGCACCGTTCTCAAATATCACTCTTGATTGGACTGTTCCGAATGACCTTGCAGAGCTTAACTGTATCGTTGGCGGTAAGGAGATGGACTTTAAGTACAAGGATTGCCAGAAAGAGATGGATATGATTAACAAGGCATTCATCGAGATTATGATTGAGGGTGATGCCAACGGAAGAGGCTTCCAGTATCCTATTCCGACATATTCTATTACTAAGGACTTTGATTGGTCAGATACAGAGAATAACAGATTGTTGTTTGAGATGACAGCTAAGTACGGTACACCGTATTTCTCAAACTACATTAATTCAGATATGGAGCCTTCAGACGTACGTTCAATGTGCTGCCGTTTGAGACTCGACTTGAGAGAACTTCGTAAGAAGTCAGGCGGTTTCTTCGGCTCAGGTGAATCTACCGGTTCTGTCGGTGTTGTTACTATCAATCTTCCTAGAATTGCATACCTTGCTGAGAATGAGACTGAGTTCTATACAAGACTTGATAAGATGATGGATATAGCTGCCCGCTCACTTAAGATTAAGAGAGAGACAATAACCAAGCTCCTTAATGAGGGCCTTTATCCTTATACAAAGCACTATCTCGGAACATTTGCAAACCACTTCTCAACTATCGGACTTATCGGTATGAATGAAGTAGGACTTAATGCAAAGTGGCTTCGTAAGGATCTTACACATCCTGAGACACAGCAGTTCGCTAAGGATGTTCTTAATCATATGCGTGAGAGACTTTCTGATTATCAGGAGAAGTACGGTGATCTTTATAACCTTGAAGCAACTCCTGCAGAGTCAACAACATATCGTCTTGCAAAGCACGATAAGAAACACTATCCGGATATTGTTACAGCACATGATGAGAGCGGTGTATATTATTACACCAACAGCTCACATCTCCCTGTAGGTTACACATCTGATATTTTCGATGCTCTTGATATTCAGGATCAGCTCCAGACTCTTTATACTTCAGGTACTGTATTCCATGCATTCCTTGGTGAGAGACTCCCTGATTGGAAGGCTGCCGCATCACTTGTTCGTAAGATTGCTGAGAATTATTCTCTCCCGTATTACACAATGTCACCTACATATTCTATCTGTCAGGCTCACGGTTATCTTGCCGGTGAGGTTAAGACATGTCCTGTATGCGGAAAGGCTACAGAGACACACAGCCGTATTACAGGTTATTATCGTCCGGTTCAGAACTGGAACGACGGTAAGTCTCAGGAGTTTAAGGATCGTAAGACATATGTAATATCCACTTCAATTCTTAAGCGTAAGGGTGCTACACCTATAGTAACCGAGAGCAAAAAGGCCGAGGATGTTAATGTTATGAAGCCGATGCTCTTTACCACAAAGACTTGTCCGAATTGTGTTATGGCAAAGAATATGCTTAATGAGCAGGGCTTCGTATATGACATAATTGATGCTGAAGAAGAAGTTGAGCTTACTAAGAAATTCGGTGTAATGCAGGCTCCTACACTTATTATGCCTGACGGAGATTCATTTAAAGCTATACAGAACGTATCTAATATTCGCAGATTTATTGCTGAGAGTAAGGGCGTTAAGGCTTAATTTATTCGAAAGTCGGTTATTTTGAAGGAAAACTCAAACAGAAGAGGCTGTCTCAAAACTAAATTGAGATAGCCCTTTAATTTTGCAAAAGAAAATGGGT
>JAKSRF010000063.1 GCA_024403755.1 Clostridia bacterium | reverse complement strand
AGTTACGCCTATATATGCATATAAGATGCCGACTGTAGTGGAACAGTGGCTTATGCAAGCAAACATAGACGGAGACAAATCTGTTTATTTTGTGCACACACTGTATGGCTTGTATTTGCGGATGCCCTGAGAGTGCAATTGAGTACGGCAAGTCAACACGTGGAAAGGTTAGATATCAAGCCCCGCAATAATCAGATTACTGCGCTGAAGGTTATACACTTTTCGTCGTTATCAAATTTGGCATATGCAGTAGCACCGTCCGGTGCTACCCAAATATACTCTGTTGCTTCTGAAGAAACGGATTTTTTTGTTCCCTCAACACCACCGACATAATCGACAAATTCATCGTAATTAAGGCCTTCGTAAGGTGCCACTCTTTTTTTGAGCGGCGCTGCTTCTGAGACATCGACATCGTCGTCTGCCACGATTTTCGCAGCTGCTGCCGCAGTCACCTGAGCACGCTTGAAATCGCCCTCTTCACTTAAATCAAATCGAATTGTAACAGCTGTGTTTCTTGTTAATTTCCATTCGTAAGTCTCATACGGATACGGTGCTTCATCTCTCTCGGCAATCAATTCACCCTCAAAGCCTATTATCTTGACGGCGTCCTTGTAGCTGGTGGTATAGTCTAGCTTTTCCATGCACTCGAAAACATCGTAATTACCCTTAGGTTGTTGTAAATTACAACCCGTAAACAAAGCTATAACTGTTAAAACTGTAAAAATGCAAACTAAATATATTTTCTTTCCCATGAATGTAAGTATAACAATTTATACAGAATTTACAATATGTGTAACAGCAAATTACAATTGACGGCTGAGTCTAAGCAAAAAGTTAAATCCTTCGGATGTTTGCTCGGTTCTGCTGTTTCCAAAGGTAATCGCATTGCATTTGCAGATGCGGAGTTGAACGGATGTAATTGCCACGCCGCGACTATTCTGATGAATCTCTGATTCTCCCTGCTTTTAAGCGGGTGTGTGTTTAGGCTTAGCTTTTTTTCGCGTCTCGGCTGTCGCGTCTCCCAAACCAGTGATTTTTGTTGCCGGCAGCGAGCTATGGGGGATGTTTTGGCGACTAAAAAGGGATTTACCGTGAATCTGAGCCACCAACTACCCGGATTCACGGTAAACGGTCATTTTTTACGGAAACTTCTCCAAATCGAGGTATTTTCTTCTCCATTGGAGAACTTTTAAGCCCGTTTTGGAGAAATCACACTGTTCACATTTGCCCTACCACTCCTTATATGAAGAAAATTTTCCGATTGTGACTGAACTGTCACTTTACAGTCACTAAGTAATCAGAATGGCATGTTATTCTTGTATTATCGAAAACACGGAACGCAAGTCAAAGGAGATTACGATGGAAATATTAAGATGTGAAAATGTATCGAAGATATATGGTTCGAAGGATACTGAGGTCAAGGCTCTGAATGATGTGAGCTTTTCGGTAGAGAAGGGCGAATTTGTTTCAATCATAGGTCCTTCCGGAAGCGGAAAATCCACGTTGCTGCATATATTGGGCGGAGTTGATAAGCCTACATCGGGAAAGGTGTTTATTGACGGTACTGATATTCACAGTCTCAGCGAAGATAAACTTGCAATTTTCAGAAGACGTCAGGTCGGTCTTGTATATCAATTCTACAATCTGATGCCTGTTCTGAACATAGATGAGAATATAGCACTTCCGCATTTGCTTGACGGAAGACCTTTGGATAAGGAGAGACTGGACCGAATTGTCGAGCATCTCGGCCTTTCGGACAGACGACAGAATCTTCCGAATCAGCTCTCGGGAGGACAGCAGCAAAGAGTATCGATAGGAAGAGCTCTTTACAGCCATCCGGCAATTCTTCTTGCCGATGAGCCTACCGGAAATCTTGACAGAAAAACCGGTGAGGAAATCATCGAACTTCTTAAGGAATCAAACAAAACAGTTCAGCAGACACTCATACTTATTACTCACGATGAAGGTCTTGCTATGCAGGCAGACAGAGTAATCGGAATTGAAGACGGCAGGATCATAAGAAACGAGAAGGTAAAACATATTGTTTAATATACCGGGTATGTAAGGAGAGAAAAAATGAGTAACAAGCAGATAGTTTTTAAAGTTACAAAGGCTCATATGCTTAAAAACAAAAAGAGAACACTCATCACATACTTTGGTATTTTGGTGATGGTAATGCTTATGACAGCTGTTTTTGTCGGTAAGGACACCGTGATTACATTCATGAAGGATGCAGTGGCTGCTGATAAGGGCAAATGGCATGTTCAGGTATACGATGTGAACAAAAAACAGGCAGATGAAATCTGTGCGCTTGAAGAAGTTGATAAGGCAGAAATCTCAAGAGCAATCGGTTATACGGATTTTGCTCAGAGCGGAAATCGCGAGGTTACTCCTTTTCTTGAGATTAAGGCATATTCGGATGACCTCTTTGATTGGATGAATATTGAAATTACGGAGGGACGCCTCCCCGAAAATGAGAATGAAATAATCATAAGTGAACGTGCCATAGAAGAGGGAGCTGATATATCAATCGGTGACCAAATTGAGGTGGAGACATTTGACAGATATATTCATGCATTCTTTAAGGGGGATGAAAAAGCCGGAGATGATGTGGGATCTATCATGTTTACAAACGGAATACGAGTTGTACACGGTGATACTGTGAAAGCTCCGGAACATTTCACATACTATGAGACAAACGAAGATTTTGAGATGATTCATGAGCCTACCGGTTTTAATGCTACTGTAACAGTAGTAGGAATTATGGAGACACCGTACTATGAGACGGCAGGCCAGGGCGGTTATATGGCTCTTATGATGGGAGACGATATCTGTGAGGCCGATGAGACCGTAAATCTGGTTCTTACGCTTGATGAAGACAGTAAGGCAGATTATTACGGTGATATATTAAGAATTACCCTTGAGGATAAGACACCGGAAGAGATAGAAGAGCTTATAGCAGAGGGAACGATATATGTTGCTGATGATGGGGAACATCTGCCTTTGCAAAAGGATAAGGTAGTTACTAATGATATGTTGCTCACGCTCTCGGAGAAGGGATCAGACGGAAATTTTAATTTCATGGTAGCTTTTGCAGAGACCTTCTTTATAGTTTTGATTGTCGCAGCTTCTTTGATTCTTATCTATAATGTGTTCAGTATTTCATACAGAGAAAGAAGCGTATATCTTGGACTTCTTTCTTCAGTCGGTGCGACACGTGCACAGAAGAAATGGAGCGTGTATTATGAAGTTTTCGTTTTGCTTTTACTTGCTTTGCCTTTGGGTATAATACTCGGAATTGCAGGAGTAAAAATTGCAATGGTATTTCTTTATCCGAACTTTGCACAAATCATCGGAAGTATATCGCGCAATGTTATTACCGGTAAGAGCTGCGAGATTGGATACAAAATCATTGTTAATCCTTCCAACATTCTGTTTGTGGCAGTTTCTTCAACATTGGCAATGTGGATTTCTGCTTGGTTGCCGGCTCTTAAAATCAGCAAAATCGGTCCTATTGAAAGTATAAGAGGCACGGCTGATATAGGAAGAAAATCCCCAAAAGGTGTAAAGACAGCATTTAAGCTTATGCAAAAGGGAAAAGCGGAGAAGCTTCTTGCAAGTAAATCAATCTCAAGAAACAAGCATTCAACAAGCGGTATAGTAAGAAGCATTACGGCATTTGTTGCACTTACGTTGATTACGGCTTTTGCTGTTAACAGTCTTTCAGATGTTCTCTCAAGTAAAACAGATAATGAGGATATTGAATTAGGCAGCAGTTATACAGAATATGATTACTATTTTGATACTGATGTGAAAGATGACTACCAAAAAGCGAAGACAGATATAATGAGCTCGGACGAGATCGCGGGATATAAAGAACTGAGATACGATTTCTTTTCGGGTCAGGTAGCACTTGATTGTTATACAGATGAATACAGGGATTCTCTCAAAAACATTCTCTCGAAGTATTTTCCTGATGAGCTTCCGCAGTTTGTTTATGATTTATATCTTAATCCTGTGAATGCTGAAGCAAATCCGGCAATCAATTATATTACTCTGACTCGTGACGAGTTTGATGAGATTGCAGAGAATGCAGGTATAGATACAGAGGGACTTGCAAATCCTGTCTTGGTTTATGACAGAGTTAAACTTACAACAGATGATTTTAAGATTGCTTTCAACGGCGCACAAATACCGGATTATACTGCTTACAGTATTGAGAAACCGTTAAAAGTCAAAGCCGGCGATACTATGGAGCTGCTCTATTCATCTTACAATGGAGAGACTGAGGAATGGGATACAATGGAGTATCCGATATCCTTCGCGGGATATGTTGATGCAGATGATATTAAGGATTTCTATGTCGTTAACGGCGAGCAGATTTGGATGTTGTTTCCTGAGGATACAGCTGAAGGATATGAGAGCGCGGTTACAGACGCAATGGGCGGCTTGCCGGGAATTGAAGGTAACATTATTTTCTTCAGTACAAACACGGATGATGCAAACATCTTAAGACGTTTGGGTCAGTTCAAGACTGAGTTTGGGGACAGCTGTATAGGGTCGGCAGATCTTCTTACAGGTATGACTGATTTATTGGGTGCGCTTACTACAATTGTAAATATAATTGCCGTATGCTTCACTGTTTTGATCG
Organism: Clostridia bacterium; assembly: GCA_024403755.1. Taxonomy (GTDB): domain Bacteria; phylum Bacillota; class Clostridia; order Saccharofermentanales; family Saccharofermentanaceae; genus Saccharofermentans. Next base: position 5,656 of record JAKSRF010000063.1, on the reverse strand, counting down.
CAGTTATCTGTTTGCTTAATCTCTATAATTCTGTTATGGGACGACGCTTGGCAAGACATCATGAGCTCTCTGTTCTTGCTTCACTCGGATTTACGAATAAGCAAAAGAGAAAGATGCTCCTTACCGAAAATGTGATTCTTCTCGGCAAATCCTTGTTGTTTGCTGGTTTAATTACAGTAGTGTTTGTGATATGCTTACAGATGCTACTTAATAACTTTTTCGGAAAGATAGATTTTACATACCCTGTTTGGATTGTTTTGCTTACCGTATTTATAAGTATCGCCGGTCTTTTTGGATTTACATATATCTGCTACGGCGATTCTGACAAAGGGTATATCATAGAGGATGTGAAGTCTGAGAATATATAAAGAGATTGTATGAAGGTTCTAATTGTTGAAGATGATAACGTTATTGTGGAAGGCTTGCGTATAGCTCTTTCGCAGGAAAAATTTGAAGTCGATGCATTCGGCACTGTTCGTGATGCAATTGATGCAATTAAGGAGGGGGTACACTATGACGTGTGCCTCCTTGACGTTAATTTGCCGGATGGTGACGGTTATCAAATCTGCAAAGCAATTCGCGAGAAATCTGAGGTCCCGATTATTTTTCTTACGGCGTGTGATGATGAGATACACACGGTGCTTGCGCTTGAACAGGGCGCGGATGACTACATTGCAAAACCTTTCAGAATCAGAGAGTTGATTGCTCGAATGAATGCCGTTATCAGAAGAAGCAAGACTTCCGGGACAGTCGGGAACACGTCTGAGGATTTAAGCAACTTAATGCATATAGGTCGTTGTGAGTTGGATATTCAGAGCGGCAAGATTAAGCGCGGGGAAGAGGAAATATTTCTGTCGGCTGTTGAGTACAGGTTACTTCTTATTTTCGCGAGAAACAGGGGAAGCCTTCTTACAAGACAGAATATTCTGAATGAGATGTGGGACAGCGCGGGAGATTTTGTTAATGACAATACTCTGACGGTATATGTGCGAAGACTGAGAAAAAAACTTGAGCTTGATGGAGATGAGCCTGTTATTACGACAATCAGAGGCATCGGCTACAGAATGGATTAAACAGTGATGGTAAGAAGATGAAAGTTAAACTGATAATTGCTGCATGTGCCGTGGGAATATGCCTGCTTTGTCACAGTCTGATTGTATCTGTTGTGATTTTGTCTTGCCTTGTTGTAGGTTTTCTGGCGGCTGAATATGTGGAGAAGAGAAAGATTAATAAGCAAATAAGCGAGCTGACCGAATACATAACCAAGGTTCAGGATTTCTGCGAACTTCCTCAGATGAAGGATTGTTCTGAAGGCAGCATGAGAATTCTTCAAAGTGAGATTTATAAGGTTGTTACCATTCTTCGAGAGCAGTATGCTTTGGAGAATAGGCAGAAGAAATATATGTCAGATATGATGTCGGATATTTCGCATCAGTTTAAGACTCCTCTCACCGCTGTATCACTTATGACTGAATTGCTTCAGGGAGCGGAAGTTACGGAAGAGCAACGCATTGAGTATGCTTCTAAGATTGACGCACAGATTAACAAGATGACGTGGCTTATTCGCAATATGCTTACTCTTTCTCAAATTGAAGCGGGTGTTCTTGAGATGAAGTTTGAACAACAAAGCTTAAAGCTTATTCTGGATGATATATTCGATTCGCTTGATGTAATGGCTGAAATGGCCGAAGTTGATTTGACTATAAATATATCGGATGAGATTTTTGTTACGGCGGATCGACACTGGCTTCGTGAGGCTTTGTCGAATATTATAAAAAATTGTATAGAACATACATCGGCAGGCGGTCACGTTAATGTAAAAGCAGAACGGAATAACCTTAAGGTTATACTGACTGTTGAAGATGACGGTGAGGGAATAGCGCCTGAATATCTTCCGCATATATTTGAGCGTTTTTATAAGGCGGGAAATACTTCTCCGAACAGTGTCGGTATAGGACTTGCGATGGCAAAGCAGATAATTAATTCTCATAACGGTCGGGTTGAAGTTACAAGCGAGCCTGACAAGGGAACAAAATTTACTGTTACATTTTGGTCGTAATTATATAAATGCTGTTATATAAACGGCTGCCTCAATTTTTGTTTTGAGACAGCCGTTGTTTATAAAAATGGTTCAAGAATTAATTACTCAGTAATCAGTACATTTATCTTGCTTAAAATATCGAAAATCCCATTTTCGACAAGAAGAACATTTAAGAATAAAAAAACACCCCACCGCAGGTCGCATATACTCTTATGAAGGTATACACAAACCGCGGAGGGTATGTTTTTTCTTATCGAAAATTAATTAAGCAATAATGCCATAGTTTGAACAGAGGTTAGCAAATTCAGCCGAACCGCTGAAGCCTGCAAATACATCCTCACGTGAAGCAGTACCTGCATCAAGCTGTTCTACCCAGTAGTTCAAGCCTTCCGCATCAGCCTCTCGACCGAAGAAGGCATTGTACATATACTTAACAAAATTCGTGTTATCAAGGTTAAGATTTACAAACTCCGGACTGAATACAAATCCGTATGCGCATGTAGTACCGGTTACTTCACCATTTAAGAGTTTCTGTACCCAACCTGCCTGGCCGCCCATATCAGGGAGACGATTCAAGCATACTTTGTACAAACGTGCTACGAAGCAGTTTACTCCGCCCTGCTGATCGTTCGGTACACCGACTATATAAGCTCCGCATACTACACCGTACTTACCGCACAAGTTAAAGAATTCCTCTGAGTTTGCAAAGCCTGCCATGATGTCTTCACGAGTTGCAGTCTCATTGTTAAGCTGTTCTACCCAATAGTTAAAGCCTGCCTCATCTGCCTCACGGCCGAAGTACATTGCGTACATGTCGTTTACGAACTCTTCGTTAGTACGATTCTTATTGGTGTATTCTTCACTGAAGATAAATCCGAATCCAACCTGTGCGCCGCAAGCCTGACCGTTGTTCAGATTTGATACCCAATACTCATAACCTTCCTTGTCTGCCTCACGACCGAGTGCTACTTCATAGCAACGATTGATGAAAGCACCTACATCAAGCTCAGGCGTCGGCGTAGGTTCAGGAGTCGTTGGAGGTACTGTCGGAGTCGGCTCTTCGGTTGGCTTAGAACTCGGAGTCGGTGACGGTGTAGGATTTCCCGACGGTGTCGGTTCAGGACTTGGACTTGGTGTAGGATTTCCTGAAGGTGTCGGATCAGGACTAGGTGAAGGAGTAGGCTTATTAGCTTCTGCTTCATCTGCAGCCTTGATTGCAGCGTCCACGATATCCTTGATAGCGTCAGAAGTTGTTCCTTTCTTGACATCTTCGATTCCTTGTTCTATTGCAGCAACTGCCTCATCAACAGTATAGGTTGATTTTTTCTCAGTAAGTTCTGTTACAGCGTTATCAATAGCATCTGCCAGAGCCTTGTCTGCGTCTTCGGCAGCTTTGATTCCGTTGGAAGCAGCTGTATCAACTGCATTGATTGATGCAGCGACCTTGATATTCTCTATAGCCTGATCGATTGCAGCCTTTGCTTCATCAGAGATAAAGTCTTCTCTTTTAGCAGTGAGTTCCTTTGTCTTAGTGTCAATCTCATCTGTTAATGCCAAATCAGCATCATCTGCATCACTGATTGCTTCTTCGGCAATTGTTGCCGGTTCATCAACTGAAGTTGCTTCCTTAATAGCAGCTATGGCATCATCGAGAATAGCTTTAGCCTCATCACTTACATAATCGTCTCTGACTTCCTCGATATCTCTGATTGCCAGAGTCTTAGCAATAGATAAATCCGATCCCAGATATACGGTCTTGGCAACATTGCCGCCGACTGTATAAACATAGCCTACAACTGAACAGAAGCCGGTTTCATCAAGTTCATCCAAATCGGCATTCACTGAAGTACTGCCGAGACTTAAGATGTCAATACCATCATCTGTGATTGCAGTATTAGTAAGTGAGAATGGATAGCCGTTTGCTGTTACATAGGCAGTAGCATCCTCGGAAGATGTTTTGAAAGTAGTGCAACTAAATGCAATATTAGTATCTCCCGTTATAACTGAAAGGGAGCCGCTGTTATCGAATGTTTTTGATGAAATGCAGCTTCCGATTTTGCAATTAGGAGAATAATTAATTTCCAGCTCGCCCGAATTCGTGATTTCATCACTATATATAATTATTCCTCCTGAATAATCACTTTGGGATACATCCATGTTGAAAACAAGACTTCCGTCATTAGTAAGATCACCGTTTCTTATTGCATAACACAAACCGCTTCCGAGTTTTGATGTATCGGAAGCAACAGCAGTATAGTTTATGCAAACGGAACCGCTGTTAGTAAATGTTGAAGAGTTATTCATTGAAAAGCCGGTAAAACCCTTACCGTCCAGGGTAGCAGAAGTAATATTAATGCAGCCTTCATTAGTAACGTTGCTGACCAAGAAGGGTATTGTGCTTGATTGCATCGATGTGCCCATTGTCATTTTTACAGAACTTTCGGAGCCTGCATTCTTAAAATTCTTTGTGTAAATTCCGTAGCAGTTAGATGTACAATCTCCACCGGTAACAGTAATTGAGCCTGAATTGTCAAAATTACCGTTCGGGAAATGTATACCATAAATTGAAGTGTTCTCTCTTGCTTTTTCACCTTCATCAACGCTGAGGCTGATGTTACCTTCATTTGTGAAAGTGGAACTGTTGCTGTTGAAGAGCGCACAAGCGGTGCCGTTCTTTGCGGTTAAGTTGACAGCAATGTTACCGTTATTACTTAAAGAGCCGGAGGCAAAGATTCCATATGAAGGGTCTGTTGTCTCAGAATAAGCTTTAACCGAAATATTACCGAGATTGGTGAAGTCCTTACACATAATTCCATCCACATAATTTTGGGTATCGATACTGCTGATATCAATATCAATTACACCTGCATTATACAAGGAAAGGTTTGAGGCATTAATTCCTTTTGTGGCATCTTCAGATACCAATGTCATGGTTCCGTAATTATTAATCGTGTTACCCCCCGCATATTATCGGGTAACCATGCTCCAAATTGATACTTACCTTAGGAGAGCTGTTCTTATCACCGTTTATTATATTTTTAGCAAGAATGCCTGTGGCACTTTCTTCGTCCTCAAATGTAATATCAAGTGAACCATTACCGGTAAAGACAACATCATGATTCATAGTACCTAAAATACCGTAATAGCATATAGAAGTGTCGCCAATCAGCTTGTTCTCTCCGATAAGCTCAATAGCAGACAGGTTATCGGCAACAATATTGGAAATTAATCCGCAATTTTTTAATCCATCCTTTATTGTGGCACCGTTTAGGGTAAGAACCATGGTATCTGTATCGTAGGATACGGTTCCGTCTTTGAATACGTCGTCGGCATTGTCATCAGTAACTGCCACATTTCCTACATAGAGGTACGGCTCTGTGTCGGCAACAATTGCATTCGACAGAAACGTCATACACATGGCAGTGCTTAACGCCAGACTGATTAATTTGCGTTTAAGCATGTTTATCTCCTTTCAAAACCAAAAGTATCTTAATTATATCAAAATCTGTTGCTCATATATTGTGTTTTTTGATGTCGGTGTGTTTTCCTTTTCGAAAATATAATTTCAGATGAACAGTAAAGAAGACAGACGCCCGGCGGCACAGGGCGGATAAT
>JAKSRF010000062.1 GCA_024403755.1 Clostridia bacterium | reverse complement strand
GCAATTCTACGGGAATTCTCGGTTGTAAAACAATAAATTCCCGAGATTCAGTCACGCTTTCTGATAAAACCTGCAATTTCACGGGAATTTTGTAATATAAATTGTCGAATTCCCGAGAATCGAGCACGGAATTCAGAAAACATTGCAATTCTACGGGAATTTATGAATAGAGACTACAATTCCGCAAGATATGTTCATAAAATACAAAGGAAATAAAATGGCAAAAGGCGGACATCATGGCGGAGGCGGATTTCACAGCAGCAGATATCACTCTTACGGCAGAGGGTGTTTGCACAAAAAAAACAAAACCGCCGCCTCCAAACAACGGAAGCGGCGGTTATAATATTACTATATAAAAGCAAAGATATTACTGCTGACCATTCTTATTGTAATTAATGAGACAGCCTGCCTTAACAATCTTACGCTCATTCTCAGTCATTGGCTGAATATAAAGCTCAATCTCAGTAGCCTTACCATTCTTAATAACATAAGCCGGTATTGAATCAAGCTTATTATCATCAAGGAACTTACGTATACCCGGAACATAGATAAAATCATCTACCTCAAACATTGTAGGCTCGCCCTTAAGATGAAACGGAACCATACCCCAGTTCATACAGTTGGATCTATATCTCTTTGTAGCATACTCCTGAGTAATGTTAGCAAGAGCACCGAGAACTCTCTGACATGAAGCAGCCTGTTCACGAGCAGAACCATCACCAGGCTTGTTCGCATATACAACAGAACCAATCTCAACATCGGAAGCTTTAATACCTTCCTGGCCGGAAATAGTATTAATTACCTTGAATACTTCTTCAACCGAAGCATCTGTCTTACCTGCAAGTCTCATATCCTCAAGGTCTCTTACAGCCTTAGACTTAGCAACATAATCAGGATCTCTTCTCGAAAGTGTGAACTCAGCAAGTCCCAACGGATTAGATCTGAATGATGAAGTCTCACCTGAAGGAATAAGCTCATCAGTAGTAGTAACCTCATCAAGTATCTTTGAAGCAACCTTAAGAAGAATATTATCAGAAAGTGCTTCCATCTCAGGCCAGTCCTTAATATTAGGACCGAATCTCAAATCAGAATCAAGCTTTGCTTTGCCGTAACCGTTATATACACGAGCCTTATATGATTTGTCATCAAATGTATACTCAGGTACATCACCCCAGCAATCAAGCTCTTCTGCTGATGTAAGAATACCACCGTTAGCAGCTGTAGCGGCAATAGAACGTGCATCCATGAGCGCAACTGCAGCAAGCTGTCCGTTACCAGGCTTTGAACCCTCTCTGTTAGGGAAGTTACGTGTTGTATGACGTACTGAAAGTGCATTATTGGCAGGTGTATCTCCGGCACCGAAGCACGGTCCGCAGAAAGCAGTTCTGATAATCGCACCGGAATCCATAAGATCTGCAAGATAGCCCTGACGATCAAGGTTAGTAAATACAGGCTGAGATGCCGGATAAACTGAAAGATAGAACTCACCGTTTCCGATTGATTTACCCTTGATAGCGTGTGCTGCCTCAACAATATTTGTATAAGAACCGCCGGCACATCCACCGATAACACCCTGCTGAACCATAAGCTTACCGTCAACAACCTTATCAAGAAGCTTAAACTCTGCTCTTCCGCCTGCAACCTGATCTGCGGCCTTCTCTGTCTCACGAAGGATATCCTCAAGATTCTCATAAAGCTCATTAATTGTATAAGCATTAGAAGGATGGAACGGAAGTGCTATCATTGGCTTAATCTCAGATAAGTCAATCTCAACACAGCCATCATAATAAGCTACATCAGCCGGCTCAAGCGGCTTATAGTCATCAGCTCTGCCATGAACGGTAAGATATGACTTAACATCATCATCGGTTCTCCAAATTGAAGAAAGGCATGTTGTCTCTGTTGTCATTACATCAATTCCGATTCTGTAATCGGTTGTCATTGATGATACGCCCGGGCCGACAAACTCCATAACCTTATTTTTTACATAACCGTTCTTAAACACTTCCTTGATAATTGCAAGAGCAATATCGTGAGGTCCTACACATGCGCTTGGCTTACCCTTAAGATAGATTGCAACAACTCCCGGATATGCAACATCATATGTCTGCTTAAGGAGCTGCTTTGAAAGCTCACCGCCGCCTTCACCGATAGCCATTGTTCCGAGTGCACCGTAACGTGTATGAGAATCAGAACCGAGTATCATCTTACCGCAGCCTGCAAACATCTCACGCATATACTGGTGAATAACTGCGATATGAGGCGGAACATAGATTCCACCATACTTCTTTGCTGCCGAAAGACCGAATAAATGGTCGTCATCATTGATTGTACCGCCGACTGCACAAAGAGAATTGTGACAGCAGGTCAAAACATAAGGAAGAGGGAACTGCTCCATTCCGGATGCTCTTGAAGTCTGGATAATACCAACATATGTAATATCATGGGATGCCATAGCATCAAACTTAATCTTAAGTGCATCCATATTGCTGTTTGTATTGTGTTTCTCAAGAATACCGTAAGAGATGGTACCCTTCTTTGCCTGTTCCTTGTCAACGGCTTTACCTGTAAGTGCCTGAACTTTGGCAGCCTCTGCCTCAGCAACTATCTCGGTACCGTTTACAAGATAAACTCCGGAATCGTAAAGCTTCATATATTTTCCTCCATAATAATAATATGCAATATAACCTGTATAGTTTAGTTTATCCGCGGCTTTCTATCAAGCATTATTCATAATACATTTGCATAAAAAAGGGACTTTACTCGTTTTATTGAATGTGGAAAGTCCAGTAAACAGCTTAAAAGGCCATTGTTTTCACTTTAAAATAAAAAACTGTCTCAAAAAACAATTTGAGACAGCCAAACTCGTTCTCATATTCACTCAACAGCAAAAAGAATCATTTATTCTCAGCTTCTTCATAAGGATTGGTTATTTTTTTATAACCGCAATACAAACATTTTCGAATAAAAGCATTAGCAGATTGAATTGTATTACCGCACTCAGGACATACATCAACCTTCTCATTGTCTTCCCAATTCATCAACTCTGCTTCATTAACCTTTGCAAGAATATCCTCATGTGTAATGTCTGTTTCTTCCAAGTATTGAAGCATACCTACGGTCATTACCTCAAGGTCCTCAATATCCTGTTTAATTATATCCAAACCATCCGATTCCAATTCAGTCGGATTGCCGTACTTACGATCATCCTGAACGCGCTGATAATTCTTGATGGTCCTTTTAATATAATCACCCGTATATGCAGTTAATAAGCTCATAAATCTACCCTCTGCTTCATAAAAGTTACTTATATTATAACACAACTTATGACAAAGATTCACCCAGTTTTATCGGTGTCTCTTTTCCTTCGGCAGTAGCTTCAAAATATCGCGAATTTACCTTTGCCGAATTCTTGCCGAGAAGAAGAATTATTGTTGATCCGCCGTAAAGAAATTTACCTTTCTCACTTCCGCGAATAAAAGAACCCTCACCTTGATTATTGGATATTTTCCCTACAAGCATGGCACCGACTTCCATTTGGACAACCCTGCCGAAGTTTTGAGTATTCAAAACAGTGTACTCGCGCGAATTTTCAATGAAAACAGGTTCGCTGTAGAGTGCAACCGGCCTCACTGTATGCAAGACACCCGGAATAAAAATATTCGGACCTTTAATTCCGTCATCCGGATAACTGTATCTGTGATAATGATTAACACAGAGTCTGAACACAAGACACATACCGTCTTTAAACTCGTTTGCCAAATTCTCATCACGAAGAAGATTCTTTATACTGTATTTGCTTCCCTTTACGGGAATAACCATATCATCTTCAATTTGATAGGCTGATAAAAGGCCGTCGCAAGGACTCGGAAGATGATCCGGTATCATATCTACAGGACGACATTCAGGTCTGATTCTTCTGCAAAAGCAATCATTAAAGCATGTATATTTCTCATCCATATACTCAGACATATCTATGTTGTTTTTTTTGATAAACGGCTTTATCAGCGGTTTGGACAAACCTGTATCCAGGAATCTTCCGCACAAATCAGACAAACCCGGCTTGACCAGGAATTTAAGAATTCTGCGACCGCTTCGGGTATTGTATAAATACTCAAGTGACATAAACTTAACAGCCTTTATTATAAAATCTTAAAAAAACAAAGAATAAGAATCAACAATTCGACCAAACCTATGCCGCACATAATAAGTATGCCGCGCAATCCCGGTTTAGGAATTTTGATACTGGTAACAAATGCTATAGCCATCACAAGCAGGAATACAAAATACAATGGCGTAATATCAGCGGTTGTTAAAAACTGACAAAGCATTACTGTCGGAAAAACCAGTGCTGCCGAGGTTACAGGAACGCCGAGATAAAACTTACGACTGCCAGTCTCATTCTTTTGTCTTTCCTCTTCCAAAACATTAAAGTACGCCAGACGAACCATAGCTGCCAATATATAAACAAGAATAATCGTATAAAACAAAATTGAAGTATAAATATCGAGCTTGCGTCCGCCTTTTACCGGTGGTATCTCGTAAATAGTAGGACACACTCTTATCATTGCATTTCCGATACAAGCAGGAAGTATGCCGAACGCAGCCAAGTCCGAAAGCGAATCTATCTGAATACCGAACTTCTTCTGCACATCGGTTCTGTCAGCCTTAGTTCTGGCAACACGACCGTCAAAGGCGTCACAAAGGCCGCAAATCAAGAGAAAAATCACACCCATATACGGATGTCCGCCGCCGTTAAGGGTAACCATTATGCCCAGACTGGCAGATAACAAAGATAAATATGTAAGCCAAACGGTATAATCAAAAAAGCCTAGCATTTCTTCCTCCTGATTCTGTTATATACGAACGCTATAATAATAATTATAGCACTAATAACTACACATCCATAGAATGATATTCCTCGTGCGAGAAGTTCAAGATATGTGGCAAGCTCCTCACCGACAATATTCTCATATCCGTCAAGCATAATATAATCGGCCACACCTATTGAGCCCGGAATAGGTATGCAGTTGGATCCCAACGATACAAAGCATTGAGTAATCAAAACATCAAAGGCCTTCTTTATTCCGCAATCGTGTGCCAGAAATACAAAAAATGCTACAAAAAACTGTGACAATCTCTGCAAAACATTAAGAACGAATGCATCAAAAAGCATTTTTTTCTTACCGTAAATTGTCTCGGCACATTCTTTGTATTCTGCCATAGTATTGTTCAGCTTCGCACACAGTTTCTCACATCTGTGATGTGACAGTATATGTATTCGCTCAAAGAACCTTAAGAATCCGTTGCAAATCTTATAGAAAACCTCCGCTTTTTTAAGCAAAAGGAAAAATGCCACAGCCAAAGCTATCAGCACAACAGAACCGACAACGATAAGAACCTTCGACAAGGTACTCATCTTCAGAACTATTTCAAATCTGAATACAGAACATATAAAGCCCAGGAAAAGCAAAGCAAGCGTATACATTATAAGATTAACAAGAAGCGTTACGGTGACTGCCGTGCCCGGGATATCATCCTGCAACATGAAATATGCACTGGCAGGCTGACCGCCTGAAGCTGACGGAGTGATTGCAGAGAAATATACATCTGCGGCTCCGTAAACCGTACCCTGTATGCGACTTCTTTTATAACCGATGGCAGCAGCTATTCTTCTTACGGCTACACCTTCAAAGCCGATATATCCGAACATGCAAAGAGCTGCACCGACAACCCATCTTTTGTCGGATTCTACAATAAATGTTTTAAATTCTTCCAAGGAAAAAGAGGCACTTTGAGCTATTACCGCCCAAATGCTCAACCCGGAAATCAGTATCGAAATTACAATCCAAAATATCTTCTTTTTGTTCATTATTTCTGTATTAAGTCTTCAAAATGTACTTACAAGCTTAATATACTCACAAGTGTTCAGACATTATAACAAAAAATGGAAAGAACTTCTATTAAAAATTATTGAGACACCTGCAAGCAACACTATATATCGTCGTTAACCGCAGCTTTGCCTCATCACTCACCCTCTATTACTGCAAGTGCCAAAATGCCGATAATGACTAATGATATAAAGATGTATTGCTTGCGTGTCAGCTTTTCGCGAAGGAAAATACGTGATAATAGCAAGGATACAACGCATACCGAAGATATGATAGGTGCAGCTATGGCTCCGTTTCCGCTCATGGCATATACATAAGTCAATTGTCCTGCAGTCTCGCAAACAGCAGCAAGTGCTTTGTCGCGCTGTGTTTTTATATTAAATTTAACACCGCGTATACACATGTAAATAAACAGAACAAGACCGAAAATCGCAAACGTAATCTCATACGAAGTATTTGCCACATTCTCGATTGTCTCCTCGGTTACATTTACAAGCGGCGTGGAAGACACATCTTCAAGATAGAATACATCAAGAAAGCTTCCGACTGCGTCCAGAATCGCATACATGAACGGCATGATAAATGCGATTATTGCCATTTTACGACCGAGCTTCTTGTGACGCGCAGTAGCACCGTGATTCTCAAGAAAACCTATGCCGACAATTCCGACAACAATTACAAGAATTGCCGCAACAGATGGAGCAGATATCGTTTCTTTAAGGAAAATTACACACAGTAATGAGCAAAGTGCACCGGAAGTATTCTCAATCGGATCCGATATGGATTCCTCTATAAATCGCATTCCGAAGAACGAGAACGCCATTGATACGATGTAGAGCATCGACACCGGAAGATATTTTATTAGATTTATCGGATCATAATCAATATCCATGAAAAGAAGCGTAAAAATCGCATGAATACCCATGACGGCACCGACAAGAACGCATATTTTCAGATGCGCATATTTCTCGTCGGGACGTGCGCCCTTCTTATAAAAAAGTTCGGCAAGTCCCCATATCAGCGTTGTCGCAATAGTAAAAAATAACCACATAACATTATCCCCCGATAAAAAATCAATTCATTATATAGAATTTTTTTATTCTCGAAAAGGGGCGTGTATTAAAATTAAAAGTTATGCCGACGCAACGTTGTCTGTATCATCCGTCGCGTCAGCTTAAGCATATGGTTACTCAAAAATATAAACATTCCACGAAAGCGGATTTATGTGCGTCTCACAGATACCGTTATCAAAGGTACAGTCGCTCAATTCACGAGGTGCATAAATCTCATCGTTTCCGTAAGAACTCTTCTCGGTGTGACCGTTGGCACTGATTTCCAAATGACGGCAGGTCTTAAAGCCTTCAAAACCGCGAACATCAAGAGAAAGCGGATAACCGTCGGTCTCATTTTTATTTATGGCAAATATCGTTAATCTTCCGTTCTCTTTATCATAAGCAGAAGCGGAATCAACATAAGGAACGCCCTCCTTCGTACGATACTGTGATGTATCATCAATAGCATATCCCGGTATATCAAAGGTCTCCGACTCGCAGCTTACACGCATTGATGTACCGCGTGCATACGTTATAAGCTGCATTAAAGCATAATGGGAAGCACTTCTCCAAACATTATCATGATTTGATGAACACAATGCACCGAGACCGCCTGTCATACATGCAATCTTAACTCTGTCCGCATGACGCAGAAAAGCAAGCTGAATTGATACCATCGAGAGCATTTGAAGCATATCTCCGCCCGGGAATTCGCGTTCAGGCATCTTATCCGGATCATGAAGAATATACTTGCGCTCCGGATTAACGGCATAGTGCACACGAGCCATATTATAAACTCCGTTACCCGGATTTAACGGCTGATTGTCACGCATCATTGCACCGTACTCGTCAAAAGAAATCATCATTTTCTTCGGTGAACGATGCTTTGCCTGTATATAATCACATGTAGCAATCTCAAAATTAATAAAATCCTCATAGAAAAGCGAGCCACCCAGGAAAGCCTTTATATCTCCCGGAGGAGCGCTGTGATAATGATGGAGCGAGAGATAATCAACCGTGTCATAGCACTGATCAAGAACGGTTGCTTCCCATTCCGGGAAATGGTCCATAAACATAGCCGAAGAACCGCATGCAGCAGTCTCAATTGTCGGATCAATCCATTTCATGGCTTTGGAAGTCTCATGACACAAAATGCCGTAACCGCGAGGATCCTTCTCATGTGATCCCAACTGCCAATGTCCGTCCATCTCATTTCCGAGATACCATGTCTTAACACCGTATGGCTTCTCGTGACCGTATTTGCGACGCAAATCTGACCAATAGGTTCCGCCCTCATGGTTAGTATATTCCACGATGTCCATTGCATCCTGCATGGAACCGGTGCCCAGATTCACGGTATAAAGCGAGTTGGTTCCCACCTTCTCTGCCCATGTAAGATACTCATCATGACCTACATCATTCTTAATATACTGATACCATGCAGGATCAAGGTGAGTCTTGCGCTGCTCCATCGGTCCGATTGAGTCCTTCCACTGCCATGCAGAAACAAAATTTCCGCCCGGAAGTCTTACTGCCGGAAGATTGGTCTTCTTAAGTGCATTTATAAAATCCGTTCTGAATCCCTGCTCATCCGCAGTAGGATGCTTCGGATTAAACATGGTTCCGTTTACCATTGTGCCTATCGGCTCAAGAAAAGCCGAGAAAAGTCTCGGTGATATCTCACCTGTCTCATACTTGGGATGTACTGTAATACGTGCTTTGCCTGCCATACTGTCAATCCTTCTTTCGTTTGTTTTTATATTCGAAAAGCTTGTCCGCCAACTATTTACTGCCTGTAGAGATTCTCTTAATCCATTTTCGAGTTTTAAGTCTGTAAATACACCATAATGTCTTGATAATCTGATCCGACTTAAGGAAAAAGTAAACCCAGAACGGTGTCATTTTCCAATAAAAGCCGGCTACTATTCCGAGCGGCAGTGCAATAACCCAAAGGAATATATTATCCGTAAGCATCAGCATCAGCGTATCACCGCCTCCGCGCAGAACGCCCTTGGTCATAATACTGTTCGTAGCTTGGAAAACAATAATAAGACTTATGGAATTAAGTAATGAATATGCGGTTTGTATCGTCTCAGGTGAAGCCTTCTCACCAAACAGATTTACCATAGGTGTCTTTGTCAAAATAATAAATAACGCAGATAATGCACCCAATGCCAATCCCAGCAGGAGAAACAGCCATCCCTGTTCTTCCGCTTCATCCTTTTTTCCTTTACCGAGTGTCTGTCCCGTAATAATCGCACCTGCTTGACACACGCCCTGAATAACTACCGTACTCAGCTGTTGCGTCGTAGTTGTAATGGAGTTTGCAGCAACAAACACAGCACCGAGATGTCCGATGACCATAACAATCGCATTATTACCCAAGGCTACCATAGCATCACTGATTAAAACAGGAATACAAAAGTGCATATACTCGCCGATAATCGACTTAGTTTTCATGAAAAAATGCTTAAACTTAAAGGAAATCTTCTTATCAACAAACAGCAGATAAATAATAACTGCCGCCGCCTCCGCTATTCTGGCAATAAGCGTCGCTATAGCCGCACCCTCAATACCGAGTCTCGGTGCTCCGAAGTTTCCGAAAATAAACATATAATTGAAAAGCAAATTTACAAAGAATGCCCCGATTGAAACAAACATCGGATAACGCGACTGCCCGGTGCAACGCAAAATAATCGTAGCCACCAAAGACAGACCCAAAAAGAAAAACGTCAGAACCGAATACTTAAGATATCTGCAACCCAAAGCTATGAGAATTGCATCATCCGTATACATTTTCATAACCAGATTCGGTGCAAAAAAAGTAAACAACGCAAACACAAGCGCTATAAGAAGCGTCAATCTGAGTGCTATACTGACCGTCTGTTTAAGCGATCTGTCGGCATTCTCTTCATCCTCGTGAATCTTTATCATTCCCAAATATCTGGAAATCAGAACAGAGGCTCCCATTCCGAGTCCCATACAGAATATCTGAAAGAACGAAATAAACGCAGAAGCAAGAGATGTAGCTGCAAATGCACTCTCACTTACCCTGCTTATCATTACATTATCAAGAAGTCCGACTGCTACAGTAATAAATGTCTGAAGTGCAATCGGATACCCTAACAAAAAGACACTCTTATAGAATGGCTTTCTTCCCTTAAAAATTCTCATATTTAACCTCGCTAATCCCACAATACCCTATTAGTGTAACAAAGCAGCAAAGTAAAAAAAACAAGACAATTTACATTATTTTATACGATAAATTACTTGTATACACACTGTCGGATCAGTGTCGGGCTATAGGCGACTTTAAGAGATAAGCGTTGCAGTCGATATAACAGGCGATGTAAACTGCCGTACCAAAA
>JAKSRF010000061.1 GCA_024403755.1 Clostridia bacterium | reverse complement strand
CGAGGCATTTTCTTCTCCAATGGAGAAGTTTTTGGGCCATTTTGGAGAAGTTTTACTGAAGATAAACCGCAGCGCAGAAATTTACTTGCAGACAACAAAAAGGTCGACCGTGAAGCCGACCTTTGTAAATTATCTTATTACTTCGTTTCCACCCATGTACGGACGAAGTGCTTTCGGGATTCTTATTGAACCGTCTTCGTTAAGATTGTTCTCAAGGAAAGCGATAAGCATACGCGGCGGAGCAACAACTGTATTGTTAAGTGTGTGTGCAAGGTAATTTCCGTTCTCACCGCGGATACGGATGCCGAGACGACGAGCCTGAGCATCACCGAGATTTGAGCAGGAACCAACCTCGAAATATTTCTGCTGACGCGGTGACCATGCCTCAACGTCGCAGCTCTTTACCTTAAGGTCTGCAAGATCACCGGAACAACATTCAAGTGTTCTTACAGGAATGTCCATGCTGCGGAAGAAATCAACGGAATTCTGCCAAAGCTTATTGTACCAATCCATACTGTCTTCAGGTTTACATACAACAATCATTTCCTGCTTCTCGAACTGGTGAATACGATATACACCACGTTCCTCGATGCCGTGAGCACCTACTTCTTTTCTGAAACAAGGCGAATAAGAAGTAAGAGTCTGAGGGAGATCCTTCTCATCAATGATAGTGTCAATGAAACGACCGATCATGGAGTGCTCTGATGTACCGATAAGGTACAAGTCCTCACCCTCGATTTTATACATCATGTTTTCCATTTCTGAGAAGCTCATAACGCCCTCAACTACGGAAGAACGAATCATGAAAGGCGGAATGAAATATGTAAAGCCGCGGTCAATCATGAAATCACGTGCATATGAGAGAATAGCAGAATGGAGACGTGCAATATTGCCCTTTAAATAATAGAAGCCGTTACCGGATGTCTTACGTGCTGCATCCAGGTCGATTCCGTTGAGCTTTTCCATAATATCAACATGATAAGGAACCTCGAAAGGCGGGATGTATTGCTCACCGAATTTCTCGATTTCGACATTCTCACTGTCATCTTTACCAATCGGTACGGAAGGATCGATGATGTTAGGAATAACGAGCATAATCTTACGGATTTTTGCCTCAAGATCAACTTCTTTGGCAGACAATTCTTCGAGCTCCTTAGCCATGGCTCCGACTTCGGCCTTTGCAGCTTCAGCCTCGTCCTTTTTGCCCTGAGCCATAAACGCACCGATTTGCTTGCTTATCTTGTTACGCTGAGATCTTAAATATTCGGCACGAGTCTTTGAATCACGATATTCCTTATCCAATTCAATAACTTCGTCAACAAGCGGCAGCTTCTCGTCCTGGAATTTATTTTTAATGTTCTGTTTAACAATGTCAGGATTGTTACGCAAAAACTTAATGTCTATCATAATGTCCTCCGTTCTGATTCCATTGTATATTATTAATACTATAACCTTGATATTTTATTATTTACCGAACAAAAATGCAACTTGTCACGTATTTGTGCAGTTGTCAAAATACTCCAAAACAAAAGCAAACAAAATGAAGTTTTTTTGTTAAATAATAGAAAAAGCCGCTCCCAACACTATTTTCATTGACTATTTGAATTGTTGTCAATATACTTTGACTAAAAGTGTAAATGCAAGGTATGTTTAGTAGGAGGAATTACTGATGCAGGATAGAATAAAAATTCGTTGTAATGATTCACTTCAAATGAATGCGGCTGCTCTTCTCGTTCAGAAGGCTTCCAATTTCAAGAGTTCGATTTATATCATTCGTGATAACAGAAGAGCTAATGCCAAGAGCCTTCTCGGTATTATGTCTTTAGGAATTGACGAGAATATTGAGCTTGATCTTGAAGCAGAAGGTGATGATGCAAAGGATGCATTGACAGCTCTTGCTGAAGTTCTTCATGCTGAAATAGTATAATTATCGGCACGAATATGGGCAAATCATCAAATACGAACAACAATTTTGATGCCCGACTTGATTTAGTACCTTACAGTCCCGGAGTATACCTGATGAAGGATGCTTCGGGCTTAGTTATTTATGTAGGAAAAGCAAAAAAACTTCGTAATCGTTTAAGTAATTATTTCGCAGGCGGTACTATAACCAACCCCAAGGTTGCTGCCATGCTGTCCTATGTTCATGATTTTGAGTATATAGTTGTAGATACAGAGTCGGAAGCACTCTTATTAGAAGCCAATCTCATCAAACACTATATGCCGCAGTATAATATTTTGCTGCGTGATGACAAAGGATATCCGTATATATGTATAACGATGAATGAGGAATATCCGAGAGTGTTTAAAGCTTTCAGAATTGACGAGAAGCTTAAGAAGGCGGGAGCACTGTATTACGGTCCGTATATGGCGGGGGACGTTTTCAGAGTGCTTAAGACGATAGATGATATCTTCCCGCTTAAGAAGTGTAATAAGGTTTTGCCGAGAGATGTAGGCAAGGAAAGACCATGTCTTAACAGTCATATCGGCAAGTGCATGGCGCCATGCTCAGGCAGGGTGACCGGAGGTGAATATAAGGAAGTCATAAAACAGGTAGTTAAGCTTTTCGAAGGAAAATATGAAGAGATTGAAGACAAACTGACGCAGGAGATGCGGGCTTTCGCGGAGAAAAACGAATTTGAACAGGCTGCTGCCGTACGAGACAGGCTGTTCGCGCTGAGGGCGATGAGGGAGAGCCAAAGTGTCTTTCTTGAGGTGGAACGTGATGTTGATGCAATCGGGTTTTATGCTGAAGCAGGTGAAGCCTGCATACGTAAGCTTGAATTGAGACAGGGCAGAATTGTCGGAACAGCGACCTTTTTTGTAAAAGGAAATCCTGAGAACAAGGCAGAGATTCTGGAGAATTTTATTATTCAATATTATCCGGAACAGCAATTTATTCCTGCAACAATTTTGCTTGATTGCAGAGATGAGTTGGAAAGTGCAGAGGCTATTGAAGAGACGCTTACACGAATAAACGGACATAAAACAGAGCTTAAGACACCTGAACGCGGTGAATTGAACAAGCTTCTCAAAATGGCGAATTTGAACAGCCGTGAGATGATGGTACGTCGGGTTTTGAGGGGCGGAAATGCCAATGCAGACCCTACCGAGGCACTTCGTATAATAGAAGAGAAAATGGGTATAGAGGCGAATTCAATAAAGCGAGTTGAGGCTTATGATATCTCAAATCTCGGAAATGATGATATCTGTGCCGGAATGGTCGTTTTTAATGACGGAAAGCCGGATAAGAAGGAATATAGACTCTTCAAGCTCAAGACTGTAATTACACAGGATGATTTTGCATCTATGAGAGAGGTTTTGGGAAGAAGATTCAAACATGATGAGAAGGACGGATTTAAGTTCCCGGATCTTATTCTGGCCGACGGTGGTAAGGGGCAGATGTCGGCAATAAGAAGTATTCTGGATTCTCTTAATATAAAGGTTCCTCTTGCGGGAATGGTTAAGAACAATCGACATAAGACGGAAGCCTTGCTCCTGGAGGACGGTACGCTTATTAAGCTTGACGGAGATGAGAATATTATGCTGTTGCGTTTTCTTACGGCGGTTCAGAATGAGGTGCATCGCTATGCGGTAACTTATCAACGTAAGCTGTCTAAGAAGCGTAATATTCATTATCGTTTGGAAGATATAGAGGGAATAGGACCTGCAAAGCGTAAGAAGCTTCTGGCGCACTTTGATACAATAAAGGCTGTGGGCGAAGCGGATATGAAAGCCTTGTGTGAGGTTAAGGGTCTGTCCGAGCAAGACGCACAAAATATATACGCATATTTTCACGGTGATGGAGTATAATTATCTCAAAAGAGGTAAAAATAATGGCTATATACGCACTGTCGGATTTACATTACGCATACGGTTTCCCTGATAAAACCATGGAGGTTTTCAGCGATTATTGGAAAGACTACATGCAGCGCATAGAAGATTCCTGGAATGAGACGGTCTCAGATGATGACTTGGTCCTTGTGCCGGGAGATATTTGCTGGGCAACGCGTCTGGATGAGGCTTCTGTTGATTTTGCCAAGCTGGACAGTCTCAGCGGTCGTAAAATAATAAGTCGCGGTAATCATGATTATTGGTGGTCTACTATGTCCAAAATTCGTGCTTTTCTGCAACAAAACGGGTTCTCAACAATAGACTTCATACGTAATGACGATGTGGTCATAGAAGGAAATGCGATAATTGCAGGCACACGCGGATGGGCTTTCCCCGGTTCTTCGGAGTTCTCCGAGGAAAAGGACCGTAAGATATATGAACGTGAGCTTCTTCGTCTCGGAATATGCATTAAGTCTATGGAAAAGGCAGATCCGGAGCATAAGAAAAAATGGATTGTGACACTTCATTATCCGCCTGTAATTAAAACAATACACAGGACCGGCTTCGGAGATATGCTTCGTGAAGCTCAGGTTGATATTTGTGTTTACGGACATTTGCATGGCTTAGGACGGCGCAATATTTTTGAAGGAAAGACCGAGGATAATGCTTTTACGGAGTATATCTGTGCGTCATCTGATCATTTGCTTTTTAAGCCGAGGCTTATCGTTGAATAATTGGGGGCAGAACATTTAGCAAATATTGCCGATTTATCCGTCAAAAAAATATTTTTTCATCTTCTGTAATGCCTTATTTTATGCGGTTTGACGACACTTTTACAACCCTGCTTTTCTTGCAAGTTTTTACGCAATATTATATAATACTTAAGCACAAATCAGTCCAAATGAAAATCGTTTCGTTTTGACCGGTTTGTTTTTGCGCTTTTCTAACAGTTTAGTGAGGATGGAGAGAGTAATTTCTTATGGCATACAGTATGACCGGCTTCGGCCGCGGAGAGAGATTATTTGGTACAAGAGCATATACCATTGAGATAAAGTCGGTGAACAGCCGCTTTTGCGATATCAATATACGTATGCCGAGAATTTTCAATTTTGCGGATACGACAATCAGAAAGATGATTACAGACCGCCTTGAGAGAGGTAAGGTTGATGTATTTATCTCTTTCGACGATTCTGAAGATGAGAGTACGGAGGTTGTTGTAAACGAGGGGCTTGCCAAGGAATATTCAATGGCTGTTACAAAGCTTGCACAGATTTCCGGCAGACCTGATGAATTGTCAGCAGCAAGACTTTCCCTTTATCAGGATGTGCTTACAGTTAAGCAGAAGACACTTGATGAGGAGGCACTTGCAAAGGAACTCTATGAGACTCTTGACGCTGCAATTGACGGAATGTTGGCTATGCGCAAGGTTGAGGGTGAGAATCTGGTTAATGATATGCTTGCCAAGATAGATATACTTGCTAAGCTCAGAGATGAGATAGAGACAAGAGCTCCCGGCGTAGTAGCAGATTACAGAGCAAGATTATCTGCAAGAATAGATGAGATTCTTGAGGATGATAAGCGTGCGTTTTATGATGATGCAAGACTTGCTGCCGAGGTAGCAGTGTTTGCGGATAAGTGCGCTGTTGATGAAGAACTTAACAGACTTATAAGCCATTTCGGACAGGCTCGTGAGATTCTCAGAGGCGACGGTCCGATTGGTAAAAGAATGGATTTCCTTGTTCAGGAGATGAACAGAGAGGTTAATACAATCGGTTCTAAGGCAAATGATATCGAGATAACCAATCGTGTTATGCTCATGAAGAATGAGGTAGAGAAGATAAGAGAACAGATTCAGAATCTTGTGTAAGAACAAGAGAGTGGGAGTTGTATTAACAGATGAGCGACAACAGATTTATTGAGATAGGTTCCGGTAATATTGTACAGGCAACACGAGTTTTGTGTGTAGCTGCAGCAGATTCGGCACCTATACGAAGAATGATTACTGAGGCAAGAGACAGATGTGTTCTTATTGACTGTTGCGGCGGTAAGAAGTGTCGTTCGGTTATGATAATGGACAGTGATCATGTAATTACATCTGCTCTTGAGGCTGATGAGCTGAGAAGCAGACTGGAAGTATAAAACAGGTTTTGTACGGAGATATTGTGTTATGAATGAACAGAATATACGTAACGGAATAATGTTCTCGATATCCGGACCTTCCGGTGTCGGAAAGGGAACTATTGTGAATGCGGTTAAGGAAGGACATCCGAACTTCGGTGTTTCCGTATCTGCAACCACAAGAGCTCCGCGAGGCGAAGAGAAGGACGGAGTAGAATATTATTTTAAGACTGATGAAGAGTTCGACAAAATGATTGAGGAAGGCGATATTATCGAATACGATACCTTTGTAGGTAAGCGTTACGGTACACCGGCGGCTCCGCTTAAAAAGATGGTTGAGTCCGGAGAGGATTGTCTGCTCGATATTACAATTCTCGGAAGTCTTGCTCTCAAAGATAAATTTAAAAATGATGCAGTAACGATATTCGTTTTGCCGCCGAGCCTTGAGGTTCTGGCTCAGAGATTGAGAGACCGAGGGACGGAGAGCGAGGAGAAGATTCAAGAAAGGCTTAATACCGCCAAGAGTGAAGTTCTCCAAGCCGGTAAATTTGATTATATAGTGGTTAATGATGACCTTGATAAAGCTGTTGCTGAGGTTGAGTCAATAATCACAGCGGAACATTTGAAGTCAGAGCGCTTCAAAGTATAAAAGTTTTAACGAACATATTTTATGTAATATAGAAAGAGGTGTCGGAAATGTTAATTGATCCACCAAATGAAAAGATGTTAGAGAAGGCCAGTTGTTCTTACGAAATAGCTGTATTGGTTGCACAGCGTGCTCGTGCTCTTGTTGACGGTGCTCAGCCGCTTGTAGACAAGAAAGCTGCTAATTTTGTATCACTTGCTTGTCAGGAAATTGCTGCTGATAAGGTAGTTTCTGTTCCGGGTGACCATAAGGACGAGATGTTTGTACCTATCACAAGAGAGAAGAGAGAGCGTGATGCTGCTGCAAAACGTAAGAAGGAAGAAGAAGCTCAGCAGGCTCAGCTTGATAAGCTTTTTGCTGAGGAATCAGTTCCTGATCCGGTTGAGACCGTGGACGATTATGACGATAACGAAGCAGTTGAATCAGCTATCAACAGTCTTTTCGAGGAAATTGCAGAAGAAGATATTGATACAAGTGCCGATAATGACTTCGACGATGAGGAGGTATAATTAAATGCCTCAGGAAAAGTCAATGGAAAAAATAGTATCTCTTGCAAAGACAAGAGGTTTTGTATTCCCGGGTTCCGATATTTACGGCGGTCTTGCTAATTCATGGGATTACGGCCCGCTAGGTGTACAGCTTAAGAATAATGTTAAGGCTGCTTGGTGGAAGAAGTTCGTTCAGGAAAGCCCATATAACGTAGGTTTGGATTCTGCAATCATTATGAATCCGAGAGCTTGGGTTGCTTCAGGTCACGTTGGCGGTTTCTCAGATCCGCTCATCGACTGTAAGCAGTGCCGTGCAAGACACAGAGCAGACAACCTTGTTGAAGACTATAACAAGGAAAACGGTATTGAGGATGTATCTGTTGAGGGTATGAAGGAAGAAGACCTTGTAGCATATATCAAGGAGAAGAATATTCCTTGTCCTACATGTGGCGGTCATAACTTTACTGACATCAGAAAGTTCAACCTTATGTTCAAAACATTTATCGGTGTTACTGAGGATTCATCATCTGAGGTTTATCTCCGTCCTGAGACAGCACAGGGTATATTTGTAAACTTTGGTAATGTTCAGAGATCAACAAGAAAGAAGATTCCTTTCGGTATCGCTCAAATCGGTAAGTCATTCCGTAATGAGATTACACCAGGTAACTTCATTTTCAGAACTCGTGAGTTTGAGCAGATGGAGCTTGAGTTCTTCTGTGAGCCGGGTACAGATCTTGATTGGTTTAATTATTGGAAGGATTTCTGCTATAAGTGGCTTTTGTCACTCGGTATTAAGCCTGAAGAGCTTCGTACAAGAGATCATGCCAAGGAAGAGCTTGCTTTCTATTCTAAGGCTACAACCGACTTCGAGTTTGCTTTCCCATTTACTGATTGGGGCGAGCTCTGGGGTATCGCAGATCGTACAGACTACGATTTGAAGCAGCACATGGAATACAGTAAGCAGGATTTACAGTATTTTGATCCGACAAAGAATGAGAAGTATGTTCCGTATGTTATCGAGCCATCACTCGGTGCAGATCGTGTTACACTTGCTTTCCTTTGTTCTGCTTATGATGAAGAGAATATCGGAACTGAAGAGAAGCCTGATATTCGTAACGTAATGCATTTCCATCCGTTCCTTGCACCGATTAAGATTGGTGTGCTCCCGCTTTCTGCTAAGCTTACGGATAAGGCTGCTGAGATTTATAACAGTCTCTCCAAGAAGTATATGTGTGAGCTCGATGACAGACAGTCAATCGGTAAGAGATATCGTCGTCAGGATGAAATCGGAACACCTTACTGCGTAGTTTACGATTTTGATTCTGAGAATGATAATTGCGTTACAATTCGTGAGCGTGATACGATGAAGAACGTTGAGTATGAGCCGGGTAATATCAGATTCCCAATCGATAAGCTTGATGAGTTCTTTAACGGCAAATTTGATTTTTAATGATTTTAATGGCCTGACACCAGGTTTTTTGAAATAAAGAGTTTTTTTATTAATTTTCGAAAGGAAGACACACAAATGACGAAGTATGTTTATTTGTTCTCTGAGGGTAATGCAAACATGCGTGAGCTTCTCGGAGGTAAGGGTGCCAATTTGGCTGAGATGACAAGCTTGGGACTTCCGGTTCCACAGGGTTTCACAATTACAACTGAGGCTTGTACTAAGTACTATGAAGATGGACGTAAGATTAATGATGAGATTTTTGCTCAGATTCTTGAATACATCGGTAAAATGGAAGAGATTACAGGAAAGAAGTTCGGCGATCTTGAGAATCCGCTTCTCGTTTCTGTTCGTTCAGGTGCCCGTGCTTCAATGCCTGGTATGATGGATACAATTCTTAACCTTGGCCTTAACGAGGACGTTGTTGAGGTTATTGCAAAGAAGTCAAATAATCCACGTTGGGCTTGGGATTGCTACAGAAGATTTATCCAGATGTATTCTGATGTAGTTATGGAAGTAGGTAAGAAGTACTTCGAGGAACTCATTGATAAGATGAAGGCTGATAAGGGCGTTGTATTTGACGTAGAGCTTACAGCTGATGATTTGAAGGAACTTGCTTCACAGTTTAAGGCTGAATACAAGGCTAAGATCGGTGAGGACTTCCCGACAGATCCTAAGGAACAGCTTATGGGTGCTATTAAGGCTGTATTCCGTTCATGGGACAACCCACGTGCTAATGTTTATCGTCGTGATAACGATATTCCTTATTCATGGGGTACTGCTGTTAACGTACAGTCAATGGCTTTCGGTAATATGGGTGATGACTGTGGTACAGGTGTTGCTTTCACACGTGACCCTGCTACAGGTGATAAGGGTCTCTTCGGTGAGTTCCTTACAAACGCTCAGGGTGAGGACGTAGTTGCAGGTGTTCGTACACCAATGCCTATCTCACAGATGGCTGAGAAGTTCCCGGAAGCATTTGCTCAGTTTGAGACAGTATGTTCAACACTTGAGAATCACTACAGAGATATGCAGGATATGGAGTTTACTGTTGAGCATGGTAAGCTTTATATGCTCCAGACAAGAAACGGTAAGAGAACAGCTAAGGCTGCTCTTAAGATTGCATGCGATCTCGTTGACGAAGGAATGAGAACAGAGGAAGAGGCAGTTGCAATGATTGATCCTCGTAACCTTGATACACTTCTCCACCCACAGTTCGATGCTAAGGCTCTTAAGGATGCTAAGCCTATAGCTCAGGCACTCGGTGCTTCACCGGGAGCTGCTTGCGGTCAGATTGTATTCACAGCTGAGGATGCAAAGGCTTGGAAGGCAGAGGGCAAGAAGGTTGTTCTTGTTCGTCTTGAGACTTCACCTGAGGATATCGAAGGTATGAAGGCTTCACAGGGTATTCTTACAGTTCGTGGCGGTATGACATCACATGCTGCAGTTGTTGCTCGTGGTATGGGTACTTGCTGTGTATCCGGTTGTTCTGCAATCGATATGGATGAAGATAATAAGAAGTTTAAGCTTGCAGGTAAGGAATATCACGAAGGTGATGAGATTTCTATCGATGGTTCTACAGGTAAGATTTATGATGGAATTATTCCTACTGTAGATGCAACAATCGCAGGTGAGTTCGGTCGTATTATGGCATGGGCTGATAAGTTCCGTCGTCTCAAGGTTAGAACTAATGCAGATACACCTAAGGATGCTAAGAAGGCTCGTGAGCTTGGTGCTGAGGGTATCGGTCTTTGCCGTACTGAGCACATGTTCTTCGGTGACGGAAGAATTGATGCATTCCGTGAGATGATTTGTTCTGAGACAGTTGAAGAGAGAGAAGAAGCTCTTGAGAAGATTCTTCCTATGCAGCAGAGTGACTTCGAGGCTCTCTATGAGG
>JAKSRF010000060.1 GCA_024403755.1 Clostridia bacterium | reverse complement strand
TAGGCATTTTCATAAAACTCATTCATCCCCTCTTTAGCTCATGAAATCAGAATTTCATAAACAACTATATTTTATATTGCATATTTGTATATCTTGCCTCTTTCTCAATAAATCCAACTTTTTTATATATTGGTAATCCTTCTGATGTTGCTTTTAAATCTATCCTGCCTAATCCTTTTTCTTTCCCATAAGCAACAAGATTATTCATTAACTTCGTACATAATCCTTGACCTCTATATTCTGGTTCTGTATAAACACTAAGAACATCTCCATACAAACCATTCAATAATATTGAATTTGCTGGCATCTCAATAATATGAAGATATGCAACTGATACAATTCTATTTCCATCCTTTGCAACAAACGCTATCAATTCTGTTCCAAGTTTTCGAGCAAAATAATCGGGAAGTTGTTTTTCCATTCCTTCTCGCTCTTCATCACTTATAGAGCCAAAATCATCTATCATATATGCAATTCGCATTCTTATCAATTCATCTATGTCAGACAAATCTGCTTGTCCGAAAACAATATTCATATGAGTCCTCCTCGTATAGCCAAGTTTACTAAATAAAAATTTAGTTGCACCGTATTATCAAAATAATAATTCCAATCATTCGAGCTAACGTGAAACATAAAAATCAAGTATACAACACTGCTGAAAGATCAACCCAAAATCTTCCAGTAACCGCCTTTATTTGCCCCTATTCTTTCCACATAACCATTTTTCTTAAGGAATGCTATGTTATTCTCTATAGCCGTTTTACTGATTGATAATATTTTGGCCAATTCATCTGCAGTAACATTAGGATTATCCCTCATCTCAGAAAGAATTCTGGTTCTGTGGGAATTTAATCCCTTCGTTTTTTCTTCAATTGTATCCTTCGTTTTCTTTTCGTTCCTGTTCAATTTTTCAAAAGGTATTGTTACCACAATTGAATTCTCACGAAAATCAAACGCATTCTTTCCATATGTCTCAGTTATTTTAGGAACTCCTCTACCAGATTTCTCACTTATATGCAGTTGAAGAAAAATCTCCGAAAGTTTGTCATTAACCGGAATCGATTCTCCATTAAAAAATCCGTCCATTGTCTGTGCCGGAGAAATTGAGCCTCTGGAAAGAATCTCAATCCTGTTTGAGAAAACCGATATCATTGGTTCATTTCCACCAACCCAATAATTATGTAGAACCGCATTGATTATTGCCTCACGAAAAGCCTTGTTATCAAACAAAGGTACTTCCTTACGTTCAACAACCCTATTTGTTTCGTCAGCCTGAATTATGTTTAGTACGTCTCCATATCTTAAAACTTCATCCAATGTATACAAAAGGCAATTGTTACCAAACTCTCTTACAGAGAACAAGTTCGAAGCCTTTGTTTCTCCATCAAAAATAGAAACCCTTAACGGAAAATGTGAATCATCTGAAAGAAGTTGTGCTAAAAGATTGTATTCGCCTTCATCATTTCGTAACCCCAAGTTCTTTTCAAATGTATTTTTCTTTAAAACAATTCCCTTTGAACCATAATATCCAAACAGTTTGTTAAATGTAAGTTCCTGATATTTTGCAGCCTTTGTTTCTATGGTTTCTTCTCTTCCATCCAAAATCTTAAAAAGCTGTATTTCTCTCTTGGGATAATCCTTAAGATTGCATTTTGAAGAGCCTATGCGAATATAGCGTTTTTCCTTAAATGATGTAGGTATTTCTTCCGCTGCGGGGATAACCAATACAACAACCCTCTTCCCGTCAAATGCTTCTTCCTCAAATGAAAAGTTAACACTTGGAGAAAGATTTCTTGCAAGATAATTCTGATACGGTTCGTGATTCATGTCTCTGTATTGATTAAATGTCGTACCGGTTATCTCATGTGTTTCATCGTTTACTCCCCATACAAAATATGCTTGTTTTTTGTGATGAAATGCAGCCGCATTTGACAATGCTGAAACATACTCCCCCAGTGCCTCCGGTTCAAACCAATTTTCTTTGAACTCAAACCATTCCTGTTCATCTGAATAGCTACAGAGATTTATTACAATTTCTTTTATATTCATTCTTTTCTTCCCAACTTTCTGGATTTCTGCCCAACTTTTCTATTTGGGAACATTATGCCATCTTATATTGATTTTCAGCACTTTTGCACATGCTTTTTAGTTTTTATACCCAATCATTTGAGATTTGTACCCAACCAAATGTATTATATCAATTGGGTACAAAGTATGGAATAACTCTTTATAAAATTCACCATAAAATTTTTCTTGGCAGTATAACACGTCAAAATGGCCGATATTTTTCAATTGACCATAAACCGTATTATCAAAATAATATCGTTCTAATCTACAGTTAATTAGAATTTCTGTAAGAATTGCGGTTCGATTTTATGAGTTTATTCACCCGAAATTATCGAGAGAGACATGTATATGAAGGATATTATGAATGAGAAAACATAATTAATACAACACTTTGGGTGAGATGCTGAGCAATATCTGATCAACATCCCACCCAAGTAAACATCACTTATATTTTCAATTACATTTCAATTCCGAATTGTGAGAATACCTTGCGCATATAAATAGGCTGGAACATGAAAACGATTATATAACCAAACAGCATGCAAATAATCACTGATGATAACCACATACCGATAAACGGAGGTCTCTGTCCCTGCGGCATTTGCAAATAACCCAGCAATACCTGTACTGTAGAGATTACCGGAGTATAAATTATATCTGATACCAATGTATTGAGAAGTCTTCCCTTGAGCGACTTGGAGGATGTGTGCGCCTTGCGACAAACGGCATCCCCGACTTTCTTCATCGGCACCGCCCAACCGATGAGCATCGATATTATAAAACCGACAACAAAGCTTATTGCTATTCCGATTATAAGTGCGGGTATAGGACGCTTTCCGCCGCTCATAATATACCCTGCTATATTGCCGATAATTGATAAACTAAAGCTCATGGTAACAGCCATTCGGAGACTGATTTTTAAACTGACTTTTCTTAGCATAAGATAACCCCTCCCAATTTTTATTGTTTTTTACTTTCTGGCAAATCTCGCGAACAGCTTCGGCTTGCTCTCTTTACTTAACGCATCTCCCTGTCGTCTGTGTTCAACATATGACATATTGCGATATTTACGTCGCTCTGTAAGAACCGGTGCGCCGTTAATCTTAGACATCTCATCTACATATGTCACTACACGCATTTTATTCATCGACATGCCGGATTTAATATCGTTAATATAATCCACATTCATATTAACCGGTCTGTCATTATAGTAGCCTTGCTGTCTGTAATGCTCAAAATCTACAGGACACATATACTGAAGCATATAAGCAAGTTCTGCAAAACGCGTATTAAGTGTCTCACTGAAAGTATTACGCTGACCGTAAAGTTCATTATTCATTATCAAAACTGAATCATTAATATATTCAGTTATATCCACATCTTCGCTGCCTATTCTTGAGAAGAACGCACCTACATGATATTCACGGCCTATGCCGCAGGTTGCTTCTTCCCACTGTCCGAATTCCGTTAAGCTTCTCGTTCTGTTCTCGATATCTTCGTCCGTCTCGAGAAGAGACATATGTATTATCTCGTCTCCGGAGCCCGCACG
The DNA here is from genome assembly GCA_024403755.1 of Clostridia bacterium. Classification (GTDB taxonomy): domain Bacteria; phylum Bacillota; class Clostridia; order Saccharofermentanales; family Saccharofermentanaceae; genus Saccharofermentans. Next base: position 6,865 of record JAKSRF010000060.1, on the reverse strand, counting down.
TCCGAATTGAACATGCCTGTCAGTAAAGAACTTATACTGCTGACTGAGCATACCGCATCTGAGATTACCCATTGTTACAAATATGTCAGCACCGGTTCCGATATCGTCTATCAATTTCTCGAAATCATCCTTTATACAGCATCTGCGGTTACTGTAGCAAGCAAAGCATGCTATACACGGCTCTATTCTCTTGTCCTGAATATTAAAAACCTTAACCTCACAGCCGCGTTCCTCATATAGATTTTTAACTATGTCGGTTCTCTCCGAAGAAAGTCCGTCGTTAATCACGGAAACCTTACGCGGCTTTGTAACCTTAGGCATGTTGCCGCTTCTTCTGTATTCAATGCTGTCTTTTATATACTGAAACCATCTGAATAACTCCTCGCGACCGCGTTCTTCAAGAACCGAATCATCTTTAAGCGAGAGCGTTCTGAGAAAATTAAGATGATTATCATCCGCCCAATGTGTAATATATTTATGAGCACCTACATCGTAAAGGAAATTACTGGTCGTAACACATGTAAAGAATGTGTTCGACAAATCATTATTCTTGGCTGTTTTAAGTTTAGCCGCCAAATCATCCAGCATTGACATCATTTGTGCATGCACATTCAAATGAAAAATGCTTGCCGCAAACAAAACAAGATCGGCATCCGCACATGATTTTACTGCTTCATCCGGACAACTGACCGAAGCGGTTATGTGTACACGGAACTCATCATTCGGATAAAACTTCTCAAGGAACCTGACAGAATTCAAAGTCAATGAATTCTCACCCTTCGGGCTACATGACAAAATACAAACTTTCATAGCATTCTCCCTCTAAGACAGAATTGCTTTTCCCCTCGCTTGTAAGTATAGCAATTAAGTCTGTCAGGGTAATATTTACGAAGTATCTAAATTTTTTTATTTTTGTTTGTGCATATTGTCAGTTTATTTTTATATATATACCGCATTTATTGTCATAATATACAATATTTGAAATCATGCCATGAAGCAGTTCCGCCTGCTCTCTCTGTTGAAAAGATACACAAACCGAATCTGGCGCCGGTAAAATGGTCAAGTCTGAACATCAATCGATGAGGCTCTGCCACATGAATACGTTCACCTTTTCGGGAACGAACAAAAAAATCCACCGTATCAGAATCATCGTCTTCTCCGAAGTTTGCACGAAGCATCACATTCGCGCAATCGCCTTCCAGCGGTACCTCATATATAATCTCTCCCGGTTCGTTATCACGTTTGCCGATTTCATAAGAAACTTCTTTTATATCTCTTTTCATCACCGTCAGAAAAAGCGAATCATTCCGCTTATGAATTCCTACAAAACCATATCCGCTCTGCAACATGCAAAGACCCGCAAAATCGCCGTTTTGCAAATGCCTTCCGTCAACCGTAACTTCAGCCTCACATGCAGGAAACATGGTTCGCTGCGTCAATATATTACGCGCATAAGTAAGATTCACGACAGTCTCATCCGTCGTAACCTCCAGGCAATCCTCCGAGAGTTTGACCAGCTTCATATCCGGCACATGATTCCATTGCCACTGAAGCCCTCCGAAGCCGGATTTATAAAGCGGCTCGTACTTATAGCCGGGACGATTATCCTCTATATAAAAATCACCGGGAATCTTCCCTTCTTTTCCGAAAATCGGATATCCTTCCTCAAAGCACACCGGTATCAGCACAGGAATTCTTCCGACTGCACCGCTGTCTCTGAATACAATCGAGAACCAGCGTCCTTCAGGCGTATCAACCAAACCGCCCTGCGCACTTCCGCTGTTTCTGAAGCCCTCATCATCCCACATCACATCGCGGCCTTCATATGTGCCGTCTATTCGATCACTGACAAACACCGCCTCCGTGCGCCGACCGTTATACTTAGGCCAATGAATCAAGGTAAGCACATATTTGCCGTTTATTTTATAAAAATGCGCACCCTCATATCCGAGAATGACTTCATCCCGATTATCCCTTACAATAACTTTATCAATCCCGCCCGGCTTAGGTCCGGTCAAGTTCTCGTCTAATTCAACCAGTCTTATATCAGTATTTCCGGATACAATAAAAATTCTCCCGTCATCATCAAAGAGGAGTGACAAATCGTGATAGTATCCGGATACAGTCGTGTGTTTCCATGGACCTTCTATATTCTCTGCCGTATAAAGATGCGTATTCTCCTGTTTGTGGCTTACGAATGCCACATAGAATTTACCTTCGTGAAAACGAAGCGTGGCAGCCCACATTCCCTGTCCGTATGCACTCTTGCCGTTACGAAGGCATTCTGCATCACTTCCGGTTATACAGTCAAAAACATATGAACAAATCTCCCAATCTCTCAAATTATAGGAGCGTAATATCACACCGCCCGGCATGAAATACATTGTCGTGCTGATCATATAATAAGTATCACCCACACGAATCACGTCAGGGTCCGGATAATCACATTTAATAATCGGATTAATGCGTTTGTTCTTATCGTTCATTTATCACTATATACGGCGCCCTTACCTGAATTTTGTTCATCAGTTCCTTAGCCGCCTTCTCTCCGTCTACATTGATTTTCTTTACAATTCCGTCCTTTTGCTTAAGGCAAACAGTATGTACATATACCGTTCCGTTATTATTAACCTGCTTATTCACCACACGATACATATTGTCAATATCCGAGTAAGCTATAAGCACTGCGTTGTCCGCTTTCTTATAAAGCAACGCATACTTCGAGCCGATCATTACATCCGCATATGTTTCACCGTTAAGCACATCCTCGGCAACCTCATCGGCCGTAACGCCGTGACTGTCTGCAAAAGACTTTATCAGCTTCGGATTTGAATTACGAATTGCACTGATTATTACACAAACAGCTCCGATTATAAAAACAAGCATCATAAAAACTCCGCCTACAAAGTAGACGTCGACTATGTCCTTGAAAGGAACACAAACTATATAGAACGGATTAAGATTAGCTGTAACTTCTTTATCAAAACCGCTTAACTCAAAGAATTCACGATAGTACATTTCTTCAAGATTGGTCATGGCACACAGCATTCCTCGCTCTTTAAATGTACCCTTACCATTTTCAGCAAAATCAACCGGTTTGCTTTGATCCGAGCCTGAGTAAAACATACCGATGTATTCCGTATCACCGTCGCTGTTCTCATACTCAATTACATAAGCATCGCCATCCTCATATTCAGCGTAAACTCCCAAAATATCTTCGGCTTCAAATTTAACAAATTTACCCTCTTCAAAATCCAAGCCGGTCATATCTTTTATGTCAGAACTCCAAAAAAGGTAATTCATGGTATCCTTGCCGAGAAAGTAATATCCGGAGCCTAATGACAACAACACCAAAAACACGGCTATGGCAATAGCAGGAATTATATTTTTACGCAAAAACATTCTTTTTAATCTTTTCATTTGTTTTTCTTCTCTTTCTTGCACTTATAAATGCATGTTATCATTTCAACAGCAGCTGCCGCCACACCAACCAGCATAATACCGAATCCTATTATCATTTCAAAAGTAATATCGGCCTCTTCAAGTGAAACATAGTTTATATGAAAACATCTAATCTCACCTTCTTCATGTTCAAACAAATCAAAATATGTCTGAAAAGCAAATCCCTCACCTTCAGGCATTGGGCTGAGTGTTCCTCTTCTTCCCAAAAGTTTACCGTCATTCTTGATGAGTTCATCAAGCTCTCCTTCTCTTCGATAAATAATACCGATATATTGAACCTCGCCATTAACATCATTATACTTAACAACTTTGCCCATGCTGTTCGAACAAACATAATTACCAGAAGCATCAACCGTATAAATTCCGTAATCACCGCAAATCTCTATATTACTGAATTTCACATTGTAAAATTTGCTTAAATCATCGCCGCTCACACTGCCGATATCGGTACTGCCATACAAATACGTACGAGTTCTCTCGGATAATACCTGAGACCCCGAGAAAAAACCGACTGTCAAAAAAATCAATGACATTATCAGCGATGACAATATTTTCTTATTCATAAGAAACTCCTCCAATATAGCGCAGATATTATATCACAGACCGAAAATGTACGTGAATACCAAATAATACGCGTGCAATAATTCGTACAAAAAAACGCCCCGAAGCATTACACTTCGAGGCGCCGCAATTCAATTTAGATTGATAATCAGTCTTCCGAATCCTCAGAGGACATATCAAAATCATTCGGTAAATCTTCCTGTTCAGGAACTGTATTACCTTCAACTTCCTTAACAACTGATTCAGCAAGCTTCTGCGGATCATCAACTGAAACCTTGAGACCTTCAAGACCCGACACGTTAACATTACGATTAACCTTTGCATCGTATGTATCAGCCTTAACAATCTCAGAGAGATCGATTCCGGTAGTTTCCTTCATGCTCTCAAAAACCTTAGCCATTACAACAGGAACATTACCTGCAACCTGATTTACACCGTTGCTGCCTTCAGAGCCACCGATAATTGTAACCTTATCAATAGCTGAGAGAGGTTCTGCAATCTTACCGGCAATATCAGGAAGAACCTTGATAAGCATCTCGGCAACAGCTGCCTTGTTATACTTAGCATAAGCTTCTGCCTTCTTCTCCATTGCTTCAGCTTCAGCTATACCCTTAGCTTCAATAGCCTTAGCTTCAGCTTCACCGACTGCACGAATACCGGCAGCTTCCTGCTCCTTAGCATACTTGTCAGCCTCAGCCTGTGCCTTACGCGCTTCAGCTGCACGTTCAGCCTCGAACTTACGAGCCTCAGCATCCTTCTGGCGCTGATAGAGCTCTGCATCTGCTCTTTGCTGTGCTGCATATCTTTCAGCCTCAGCCTGCTTCTTAACCTGTGCGTCAAGAGCCTGCTCACGAACAGCAACCTCTTTCTGCTTCAACTCAATTTCACGTTCCTGCTTAGCGATGTTAGCATTTGCCGTTGTAACCTCGATAACCTTACGCTGTTCCTCTTTCTGAATCTCATAAGCGGCATCAGCCATAGCTCTCTTGGTATCAGCTTCACGCTGCAACTCAGATTTCTTTATATCGAGTTCGTTCTGCTTCTTAGCAATTTCGGTCTGTGCAGCAACTGCAGCATCATTTGACTCTTTATCTGCAGCAGCCTGAGCAACCTTAATATCTCTTTCACTTTCAGCTCTTGCAATAGCAGCAGCCTTCTTAATCTTAACGATATTATCAATACCTAAGTTCTCGATAACGTCATTACCGTCTACGAAGTTCTGAACGTTAAAGCTTATAATATCAAGTCCCATTGCAGCAAGGTCAGGTTCAGCATTCTCTTTAACGAGATTAGCAAACTTCTGTCGGTCTGAAACCATCTCCTCCAAACGCATTCTTCCGACAATCTCACGGACATTACCTTCGAGCACCTCTCGTGCAACGCTTGCAATGTAATCTGAATTCTTGTTAAGGAAGTTCTCAGCGGCAAGATGCAACTTATCCGGCTGATTGCTTATCTTGATATTTACTGTAGCGTCAACGTTAATGTTAATATAGTCTGCTGTAGGTACTGCGTTACTCGTCTTAACGTCAATTGGGATAAGCTTGAGACTCAATTTATCGAGTCGCTCAAAGAAAGGAATCTTTACGCTGGCTTTACCCATTACAAATCTCGGCTTTTTACGAAGACCGGAAATGATATATGCCATGTCCGGCGGTGCTTTAACGTAACCCAAACAAAACAAAATAATAACTACAAGTGCAACAATTGCTATTACAACTATTGTCGACATATTAATCGGCATTTCCATAGCCCTCCTTTTTCATAATGAATAAATTATATCAGTATCGCTTATACTCGAAAAGCATGACCATACCAAATTACAAATATTTAATTGCAGTGCACAAACAAAATATGTAAAATATATGCATGAAGCACAAACCAATTAAGATTATTTTAGTTCTTTTACTTATTTTAATAATCATACTGACAATTATAGGCGAGATTCCGGTTGTCAGAAATTTTAAGATTTCTTCTTCAAAAATTTCCGAGAACAGTACTGTAAAGATAGTATTTCTCTCCGATCTTCATTCCTGCTATTACGGCAAGAATCAATCTCAACTGGTTGATATAGTCAATGAAGCAAATCCGGATATTGTAATATTCGGCGGCGACTTTTTCGATGATAAAAAAAGCAACACTAATTCCGAATTAATCGCAAAAGCATTGGCTCCACTCTATCCGTGCTATTATGCCTCTGGGAATCATGAATGTTGGAGCGGACAATTAACCAATATGAAGAATTATCTTCGCTCCTGCGGCGTTACCGTGCTTGACGGTGAATGTTCAACAATTGAGGTAAACGGTAATTACATTGATATATGCGGCATCGATGATAATTATCGCGGTGATGAATATGTATTAAAGCAACTGAATCGTGCTTACAAAGAGAGCAATTCAGAGCACTTCAGAATCCTTGTCTCACACAGACCGAGTCTTCGATATATTTATATTCATTATGATTTCGATATGATTCTCTGCGGTCATGCACACGGCGGTCAATGGAAAATTCCGTTTACACAGACCGGTGTTTATACTCCGCACGATGGTTTTTTTCCGCATTATGTTGACGGAGAATATAAATTAAACGACCAATCGACAATGTATGTAAGTCGAGGTCTGGCACGTGAATCTCTCCCTATCCCGAGATTTTTCAATCCGCCTGACATTATGATATTCGAGATAAGCGGCTAAGCAGTAATATAACATCACAGGAAGAATCAGGAATTCACATTTTCGGCAATAAAAAATGAGTCCGACAGCAGACTGCCGTCGAACTCACAATTATTTTTAGTTTACAGAAATAGTTCTATAAGAATAATTAAACACTTCCGGTGAATGA
>JAKSRF010000006.1 GCA_024403755.1 Clostridia bacterium | reverse complement strand
ATTGAAATGTGTAACCGTACAAATCGAGGAATAAGTAAAATTTAAGTAGTCTTTATCGTTCATTTGTTTTTACTCCATTGATTGAAAATTCTGTTCTTATAAAGTTGTGCTTCCATTACGTGTTTGTTCTCAACATCTTTGTCGTTATTCAAATCAGCTATAGTTCGACTTACTCGGAGTAATCTGTTTATGCCTCTGGCTGAATAACCGTTTATCGTACTCAGTTTTACGGCACTTTCCAGAGCATTTGAATTCACCCTGAATAATTCGGTGAGATTGTCCTCGATTACAGTTCCGTTGTTTTTGTCAGGATATGCTTTATATCTTTCTTTGCATATTTCCCAAACCTCTGATACTTTTTTGCGATATTCAGGACTTTTGTTCTCGGAGTTGTTTTTAACGGAATTTTTTAATGCTTTCTCGTCAATCATATGAAGTTCCGAGAATAAGTCTATTCTGTCCAGAAATGGTCCTGACAGTTTACTGAGATATCTGTGTCGTGCTCCCGGTGTACAACTGCATTTATGACTGGGTTCCATATACATTCCGCATTTACACGGATTTGTTGCGCCGATGAAAATAAAATTGCTGTTAAAAGTGTATGTTTGACCGTCCTTAAGGATATTTATCCTGTTGTCTTCCATCGGTTCTCTCAGTAGATCGATAATTCTTCCGCTGAATTCACATAGTTCATCGGCAAACAGAATTCCTCTGTTTGCCAGAAGAAGCTCACCGGGACTCATGTTCAAACCATTGCAAATCAGTTTGTTGGGGGCAATAAGCTGATGTATGTATCGATAAGGTCTTTGTGATGAGAGCAGAAGATTAGAATCTGAATACATATTGCGAACTGAATATACTTCCTCTATCTCTTCAGGATAAAGAGGCGGAAGGAGAGAGTGAAGAATTCTTCCTGCAAGTGTTTTACCTGCTCCCGGACTTCCGACCAATAAAAGATTATGCCAGCCTGCGGCTGCTATAAGCAGAGCCCTGACGGTTTTCTCCTGACCTTTAAGTATGGAAATGTCTGTATCTTCTTCGCATGGGGTGAATATGTTTTCCGTGTTATTTAAAATGAATTTTCTGCTCGGAAATACGGGTAAAGATAAGGTCTCGACCGCTTCCTTAAGCGTTGAGACAGGATATCCTTCGATTGAATTAATGCGTGCAGAATCAGTCTCGGTCAAGGGGAACACAATGCGAAGATTGTTTGTATTATTAAGTAACCTGAATCTTATTGCACTTCCGGGTGTGGATTTAACTTTTCCGTCAAGAGATAACTCTCCTTCGGCATAAATATCGGTGCCTGTCGGTAAGGAAAGCTGGTTAGATACGATGAGAAGACCTATTGCTATGGCCAAATCAAAGGCTGAACCTGATTTGTGCATATATGCAGGTGAGATGTTTACGGTGATTTGACCTTTGGGCATAACAAACCCTGAGGCATTTATTGCGGCTCGTATTCTTCCTCTTGATTCACGTATAGAAGAGTCGCATAATCCTATGATATCAAAATTCGGAATACCGCTGGTTTGCGATATCTCGATTTCAGACTTAACAGCTATAGCTCCGTCAGCAAAACCGGAGTAAAGCCTTATAACATTTTGCTTTCGTGACATAATTACTCCTATGTCACTGTAACCGTATTATTATGATACTCTCTTTTCGGGAATAGGGAAAGAAGAAATTAAAATCTTGGAAAATTAAAGTTGTAAAAAAAAATAAAGCTTTGACAAAGCAGCAAAGTTGATTTATATAATATCTGTATGAAAATATCTCAGAAGAATAGGTAAAAGTATTAATGGGTAAGAAACTAGTTATTGTTGAGTCTCCTGCTAAGGCTAAGACAATTGGCAGATATTTGGGAAATGAATATAAAATAATGGCTTCGGTAGGTCATATAAGGGATTTGCCTTCTTCATCTTTGGGTGTAGATGTAAATAACAACTTTAAGCCGATATATATTAATATGCGCGGTAAAGAGAAAGTAATTAAAGAACTTAAGGAAGCAAATAAAGCCAGTGATTTTGTTTATATCGCAACCGACCCTGATCGTGAGGGGGAAGCTATTGCGTGGCATATTGCCAAGGCTTTGAATGTTGATCCGTTATCTTCGTGCAGAATTACTTTTAACGAGATTACAAAAAAAGCCGTACAGGAAGCTATAAGTCAGCCGAGAACCATAGATATGGATCTTGTTAATGCTCAGCAGGCAAGAAGAATTCTTGACAGACTTGTCGGTTATGAATTAAGTCCTTTGCTTTGGAGTAAAATTCGCAAAGGCTTGTCTGCCGGCAGAGTTCAGTCTGTAGCAACCAAGCTGGTAATGTTGAGAGATAATGAGATTAATGCCTTTGTTCCGACTGAATATTGGAATATAGACAGTAATGTTAAGGCCGAGAATTCTGATTTGGCTTTTGTAGTTAAGTATTTCGGTGATAAGAACGGAGATAAGGCAGAGAAACGTAAGATTTCCAATTCCGAAGAAGCAAATGAGATAATCAATGATGTTAAGGGTAATAATTTTACGGTAGATTCAGTAAAAAAGGGAAAGAAGGAGAGAAATCCGTTCCCGCCTTTTACAACATCTACTTTGCAACAGGAAGCTTCAAGAAGGTTAGGATTTACTTCAAAGAAAACTATGTCTGTAGCACAGCAGCTTTACGAAGGAATTGAACTCGGAAGCGACGGCCCTACAGCGCTTGTATCGTATATTCGAACAGATTCCGTAAGAATATCCGATGAGGCAGTAGCTTCATCACGTGAGTATATTAAAGAGGTTTACGGTGAGAATTATATTGCGCCGTTTGTCAGAACCTTCAAGAACAGAAATTCGGCACAGGATGCACATGAGGCGATTCGTCCTACTCATTTTGATATGATTCCTGATAAGATTCGTAATTCTCTTTCGGTTGATCAGTATAAGCTTTATAAGCTGATTTGGGACAGATTTATGGCTACTCAGATGACTTCTGCAAAGATAGACACAGTTGCGGTAGAGGCTTCATGTAAGAATCATGTATTTAAGGTTGCCGGTGAGACTGTTGTTTTTCCGGGTTTCCTTGCATTATATGCAGATGTTAACGAAGAAGGTCCGAGTACGGATGAGACAAAGGTTAAACTTCCTGAGCTTAAGGAAAATATGACACTTATAAATCTTGGCGTAAACGGTGAGCAGAAGTTCACCACTCCTCCGCCGCACTATACTGAGGCTACTTTAATTAAAGCTCTTGAAGAGAACGGAATAGGAAGACCTTCAACATATGCTCCTACCATATCTACCATTCTTGAGCGTAAGTATGTTGATAAGAGCGGCAAGTCTATTATTATTACAGAACTCGGAGTTCTTGTAACTGAACTTCTTGATAATAATTTTAAGGATATAGTTGATATTCAGTTTACTGCCGATATGGAAAGCAATCTTGATAATGTTGAAGAAGGCAAAACTGATTGGATTAAGCTTTTGGGAGATTTTTATCCGAATTTTCACAGTCAGGTGGAAGAAGCCGAGAAGAAAGTTGAAAGAGTTAAGATGCAGGAAGAGAAGCTCGGTGAAGCTTGTCCTGAATGTGCCGACGGTGAACTTTTGATAAAGTCCGGTCGTTACGGAAAGTTTATAGCTTGCTCCAATTTCCCTAAGTGCGGATACACCCGTAATATTGAGAATATTGCTAAGGGTAAGTGCCCTGAATGCGGTTCGGGACTTCTTTCTCATAAATCTCGAAAATACAGCGGAAAAACCTTCTATACCTGCGATAAGAAGGGCGCTAATCCTGATTGTGGATTTATTTCCTGGGATTTGCCTATTGACGACCGTAAGTGCGATACCTGTGGTTCATATATGGTTTGGAGAAGATTCAGAGGTAAGTCTTATCCAAAGTGTTCAAATAAGGAGTGTCCAACCAACAAGACACGTAAAAAGTCTTCTGACAAAGAAAATGATAATGAGAATGGGGAGAAGTAAATTTTTTCATGGCTGATCATGTTAATGTTATCGGTGCAGGATTGGCAGGTTCTGAAGCAGCTTACCAATTGGCACGATTCGGTATAAAGGTTAATCTTTATGAGATGAAGCCTGTGAAACGAAGCGAAGCACATCACTCGGATGATTTCGGAGAACTTGTTTGCAGTAATTCTTTAAAGGCAGAGGCATTGGAAAATGCAACCGGATTGCTGAAAGAAGAAATGTGCAGACTCGGTTCGCTTATCATGATGGCTGCTGATGCTTCAAAAATACCGGCCGGCGGTGCTTTGGCTGTGGATCGTAATGAATTCTCACATTTTATTACTGAGAAAATAAAAAGTAATTCATTAATTACGATTATTCCGGGTGAGGTTACCGATATCCCGACAGATGAGATTACTATTATTGCAACCGGGCCGCTTACCGACGGAGAATTGTATGATAATATCTTTAAGCTTCTCGGTGATACGGATTTACACTTTTTTGATGCGGCAGCTCCGATAGTAACTTATGAATCTATTGACATGAGCAAGGCCTTCAAGGCATCAAGATACGGTAAGGGCAGTGACGATTACATTAATTGTCCTATGAACAGGGAAGAGTATCTGAGATTTTATACGGAACTTATAAATGCCGAGCGAGCTGACGTTAAGGGTTTTGATAAGGAAGTAGTGTTTGAGGGTTGTATGCCTATTGAGGTTATGGCTTCAAGAGGAGAAGATACAATGCGCTTCGGTCCGCTTAAACCTGTAGGATTAACGGACCCGAGAACCGGTAAAGAGCCTTATGCCTGCCTGCAATTACGACAGGATGACAGAGCAACTTCAATGTATAATCTTGTCGGCTTTCAAACGAGACTTAAATTTACTGAGCAAAAACGTGTTTTCGGTCTTATTCCGGGTTTGGAGAATGCAGAGTATTATCGCATGGGCGTTATGCACAGAAATACATATATAAATTCTCCTCGACATTTAAACTCGGATTATTCTTTAAGAGAGAACCCTAATGTGTTTTTTGCAGGACAGATTACCGGCGTCGAGGGATATATTCCTTCAACCAGTGCAGGACTTATGGCTGCTTATTTTGCTGCCAACCGTTTTCTGGGTAAGACTCCTGAGATAGTCCCTGATAACAAAACAGTAATAGGTGCACTTGCTTCTTATATATCCGACGAAAATATAGTCAAATTTCAACCGATGAATGCGAATTTTGGTATTTTGGGAGCACTTGGTGTAAAATTTAAAGGTAAGACTGCAAAAAAGGATAAGGCAGCGGCACTGGCCGACAGAAGTCTTACGATAATAGAAGAGTGGAAGAAGTCATTGGAGAAATTAATTTCTGTAAGTGAGGAATAATATTGTTTAAGGATAAGAACGTTAATATTGATTATGTAGAAGAGGAACACGGACCGCTTTATACCTTTTTTTCTTCATTCGGAACGTATTTCCTTAATTTTATGTCGGCAAATATTATATATATAATACTCAATATTCCTGCGATGATAATTTGTTTTCTGTTTGCACTCTTTTTGCTTCCGCAGTTCAGTTCGGCATTTACTCCTGAGAACTTTGTTGAGTATATGAACAGCCTTGGAATTGTCGGAAATAAGGTGATGAATGACGTCGGCGGTGATGCGGTTTTTCAGGTTTACTATTTGATAGTATTGATTATTTCAATGTTCCTTGTCGGAAGCGGTCTCATGAGTATCGGCCCGTTTGAGACAGGAGTTCAGTATTTGTATCGTAATATATACAGAAAAAATGTTATTTTTCTGATATCTGATATTAAGGATGGTATAACCAAAAATGCAAAGCAGGCTTTTAAGGCAATGCTTATATCATATGCCTTTACAGGTGTGTTGCTGTTTGCTATAGCGTTCTATGTTAATAATTTCGGAAGCTTCGGCACCGGTGTGGCGGCATTCTTTGTAGCTGTTTTTTTATTTTTTATTATCATACAGAATATGGTTTATCAGATGATAGTAGCGGTTGATTTACCGCTTAAAAAGATTTATAAGAATGCGGTACTTTTTTTGTTTATGCGTTTTGGACCATGCCTTTTGCTTTTGGGAATTACTATCTTGCTCTTGCTGATACTGCCGTATTTCCTGCTTCTTACAACAAAATTCATAGCTTATGCTGTAGTAATAGTTGCATATATTACAATACTTGTATCCTTCATACAGTTTATGTTTGCTTATTATACAGAGGAATTAATTAAAACCTACGTATTTAAGCCGTCTTTACCTGTCGAAAAGGAGGAGTCAGAAGTTAACGATTCTTCAAATGTTGATTCGGGAGATTAAATATGGGAGAGCGATTGGCTGATTTTCTTAGCGATATGCCGAAATGGACGACAATAGTTCTGTCGTCTGCATTTGCTCTTGCGATTCTTGTAATAATTGCCGTATTTGTTCTTCTGAGAGTATTGATTCGTGAACTACTGATTCGTACTGAAGAACCTGACAATAATTTCTATGTGGATGCTGCATATTTTCACGAGATAGGCCAAAGAACAAGGCAGGAAGATGCACTTTTTGTATCACCTTTGGAGAACTATAACAAACATGGGTTGATAGCATTGGTTACAGACGGTATGGGCGGAATGACGCACGGTGATTTTGTATCAAGATTTGTTGTGAGCGAATTCTCAAAGATTTCTTTGGATGATTACGATCATCGTGAGTATATCGTAAAGAAGATTAAAGATGTATCTAACCGAATTTTTCAAAAGTATAATCGTGAAGCCGGCGCAACTCTTGTTCTTGTTCGAGTAGATAATAATATGCTTGATTTATACAGTGTAGGTGACAGTGCTGTAATTCTTATACGTAACGGCAGAAGTATTGTATTGAATCATAAACAGAATTACGGTTCAATCCTTGTCAGTAATCTGGCAAAAACCGGAAAAGTAACAAAAGAGGCATATCTCTTGCCTGAATCACGACAATTAATCGATTTTATCGGAAATAACAATCCTAATGTGATTTATACCAGACAATCTTTGAAATTACAGGATAATGATGTAATTCTTATAGCTTCTGACGGTGTACTTGATGCTTTATCTGCCGATATGCTTCCTGAGTATGTTGCAGGTGATGCAGGAAAGTCTGCTGCCAGAATAAAAAGTGAGATTAAAGGAAAAAAGGTCCATTCCCAGGATAACTATACCTGTATCATTTTGAAGCTTCGACATAAAATGTTTTGAGGAAAAAGTATATGGTTGAGACATACACGATTAAACATAAAGGACAGTTAAATGAATATCTGGATGAGATTATGATATATACAAGCAGAGGTATGTTTATTACTCTTGTTGACGGAAAGAGCAATATGGATAATCTTACTGAAGAATATAAATCTCATGTATCCGAATTTAAAGCTAAAGTGAGAAGACTCTTTACAAGCGAGTATGTTGAGTACCCGTTTGCCACTCTTTGTGAAGTAGTTGATAAACTGGCTCTTCCCGAAGACGGATATATTATTATGCATATAGATGAGAATTGTCTCGAGGCTCATGTGATGGGAAGTACGCAGATTAAGCTTATTACTGAGGGAAAAATAAATTCTTTACCGAATGGTATCTATCACATTAAAGAGACTGATTCGATAATATTGGGTACTAATTATTTTTTCTCTCTTGTAAATGAAGAAGGTGTACTGGTTGATGCTTTGTTAAGTGATACGTGTAAGGTGTGGGCTAAATATCTTATTAACAGAATTTCAGATAAAACTTATCTCGAGTGTAGTAATTTGTCATGCTGTACTGTCAGGTACAGGGAATAATGGCAGTTTGAAGTGAATCAGCGTTAGCATACTCAAAATCAAATTATTTGCAAAAAAGGTACTTAAACACAGTCTTTTTCCGATTTAGGAGACGGTTTATATCATTTTTTGAACAATGATGAAGGGACTGCCTCTGTGTGACTCAATCACTTTTGAGACAGTCCCTAAAAATATTCATTATCTCAGCTATTACATTACTGAAGTCTTAAGAACATCAAAAGCACGCTTTGCAACTTCTCTTACATAAGGATCAGCATCAGCAAATGCTAACTTCTTAACATATTCCTCACAATGTTTTGCATTAATTGTTGCCGCCGATGTAGCAGCAGCAGCTCTTACAGACGGAGATACATCTCTCAAAAAAGGAATCAGAGCCATTCCGCTTTCATAAGTAGGAATATATGCCAATGCTTCGGCAACTGCCACTCTGACATCATCCTCAGAATCGTCAGCAAATTTAAGAACGGCATCAATTTTCTGCTTGGCTGCCAATTTCATTATTTTGTCACGAACCTTGTCAATTTTTGCCATAAAACACACCTCTTTATTCTAAACTCACTATAAATATCTGATAAAATACAACCGATTTAAAAACGTCACTTGCAATAGGTTGTAAATTCAATAAAATATAGTGGTAGAGAAACCCAAAACCATATTCTCTTATATTTAATTTTTACACTTTTCTGCTGAATTTGTAAATAAGTTTTGGTAAATATTTACAAAAAATACAGATTAATATTTGTGTTGTTTTATAGCTGGATTGTCAGCGTAGGAGGTGCATTTATGAAACAAAAAATAAGAATTCTGTCTGCCATTTTGTGTATGGCTTGTTTATTTTCAAACTGTTCAAGACGTCTTCCGCCGGAGACTGTCCCTGTTACTGTTCCTACTACTGCTGAAACTTCAGTTGATATTACAGAAGAAAGCGTGTCTGAGACAACAGCGGAGACGACAGAGGAAACAACAGAAGAGACAGAACCGGAACTTGTTTTCAGTACTCCGGCAGTTACGGAAAGAGTTGTCGATAAGAATGGTCAGCTTCATGTAGAAGGAACAAAAATTGTGAATGAGAGTGGTGAAGTTGTTCAACTTAAGGGCATGAGCACTTATGGAATGAATGGCATGTATATGTTTGTAAATAAAGATACTGTCCAGACATTGGCTGAAGATTGGGGATGTTCGGTTATACGTCTTGCAATGTATACAATGGGTAATTCTGATGGTTATATTCCAAATCCCGAAGTTTATTATCAGCAAATGGTTGATTATGTTCAGCTGTGCATCGATCAGGGAGTATACGTGATAATAGATTGGCATATTCTGTTTGACGGGGATCCGAACGAACATAAAGAAGAAGCCTTGGATTTCTTTAACAGAATATCAGAGTTGTACGGTGAGTATCCTAATGTTATATATGAGATTTGCAATGAACCAAACGGTGAATGCTTCGGTAATCCTGATGAGACCGTTAATTGGGAAAATTCCATTCGTCCGTATGCCGAAGATGTTGTTGATGTAATACGAGCTAACGACCCTGATAATATTATCATTATCGGTACAGCTACATGGAGTCAGGATGTAGACGAAGCTTCACTTAATCCTTTGGAAGGCGATAATCTGATGTATACTTTCCATTTTTATGCCGGTTCACACGGTCAGGATCACCGAGATAAGGTACAGACTGCACTTGATAACGGTTTGCCTGTATTTTGTACAGAGTGGGGAACTACATATGATTCAGGAAACGGAATTGTGGATACGGAAGAGTCAATGCTTTGGCTTGATTTTATGGATGAGAATGATATTAGTTGGTGCAATTGGTCAATAGGTGGCTCAGTTACCGAAAGTTCCAATGCGTTGAAGTATGCTTCCAATATACTGACTCCGGAGCAGAAGGCACAGGGACATTGGCCTGATCAGTTTATTACACGTTCAGGTCTGTTTGTAAGGTGTATGCTTTTGGGAGAAGAATATATCCCTGAGGAATAAATATTCTTAATAGCATTTTGTACTAAAGCTTTTCAGAATCATTTGTTTTGATATAATGGATTGGTAATCATATTTCTGAGGTGTTGTTTTTTGTTACACGTAAAAATTAAGAAACTTCTTTCTTACGTTTTACTGGGTTGCGTAATGGCGTTGCCTATTACTTCCTGTACAACCGATTTCTTGTCGCAAAATAATGGAACAAATAACAGTATAACCGAAGCTTCGTCAGAGACTTCGGTTATTAATGTAACCGAGACCGAAGTCTCCGCTTCAATTCAACAGCCGACTCCTACGTCTATATCTACTCCGATGCCTACACCGACTCCTACACCGACACCGGAACACATACTTATGAGCTTTGCCGGTGATTGTACTCTTGCTGAAGCATTGGCATGGAAGGGTTCAGCTGAAGGATTTGTTAATGTTGTAGGTGACGATTATGACTACTGTTTTCAGAATGCGAAGAAATATTTTCAAAACGACGATATGACAATTGTCAATTTTGAAGGGACACTGACTGACAGTTCGTCTCATATGACAAAAGAATTTGTTTTCGGTGCGCCGTATGATTATGTAAATATGCTCACCAATGCCGGTGTTGAAGGTGTTAATCTGGCTAATAATCATTCTTTGGATTATTGGCAGCAAGGGTTGGAGGATACGCAGAGAACATTGGATGAGGCAGGTATTTTGTGGTGTTACGGGAATAATACGGCTGTATATGAAGTACGCGGTATTAAAATCGGAATGTGTGGCTATGATACTGTGTCAAACGGTTATGGGCTTGATACAATGTATGCAGCGATAGATGAACTGAAATCTCTGGGTTGCAATATAATAATTGCTTCAATGCATTGGGGTGTAGAACGTGATTATGAACCACGTGCAGATCAGGTAGCTTTCGGTCATGCACTTATAGACCGCGGTGCCGACATAGTTATAGGACATCATCCGCATCGATTGCAGCCTATAGAGAAATATAACGGTAAATATATAGTGTACAGTTTGTCCAATTTTGTTTTCGGAGGGAATTATTCTCTGTCCGATCCTGATTCTGCTATTGTTCAGGTAGAGTTTGTTATGGATGAGACAAATACTTATTGCGTTGAATATAAGCTGAATGTTTATCCTTATCTTCAGACCACCCAAAGACCCGGCAATAATTACTGTCCTTATGAGCTTCCTTGGGGCAGTGAAGATTATTACCGCGTTTTGAGTAAATTAAATTGGTCGGATGAGGATGAATAATTGTGCAAATGAACGGAAACATTTATATGACTATTGTTATATAAATAATTGTAAAATATGCTTATCGTATTTTTTTTGATACTGAAAGGAATGTGAACAAGATGGCTAACAAGGTAATGATAGTAATGGGATCTGATTCGGATTTTCCGATAATGGAAGGCTGTTTTAAGCTCTTAAAGCAATTCGGTGTTGAATTCGAGGCAAATGTTGCTTCAGCACACAGAACACCTGAACGTGCTACAAAACTTGCTAAAGAAGCTAAGGACAACGGCTTTAAAGTGATTATAGCTGCAGCAGGTTTAGCTGCTCACTTGGGAGGCGTACTCGCTGCCAATACAACATTGCCGGTAATCGGGGTTCCTGTTAAGGGTGGTGCTTTAAACGGAGTAGATGCTCTTTATGCTACTGTACAAATGCCTACAGGTATTCCTGTTGCTACTGTTGCTATAGACGGAGGAACAAATGCGGCTATACTTGCAATTCAGATTCTTGCTTTATCTGATGAGCGTTTGGCTGAACAGTTTGCTGATTATAAGGCTAATCTTGCTTCTTCTGTAGATAAAAAAGACAAAGCTCTTAAAGAGAAAATTCTTGGTATGGAGGATTAAGTTATGAGCGGATTATTTGGTTGTATTGATTGTTCCGATAAGGCAACTGATGTTGCTAAAACAGCTTATTACGGTGTGTTTTCATTACAGCACCGCGGTCAGGAGTCGGCAGGTATTGCTGTAAATAACCATGGTACTTTTATGGTTCATAAGCAACCGGGGCATGTAGCAGATACATTTGATGACGTAGTTTTATCAACACTTCAGGGAAATTGTGCAGTTGCTACGGCTAAGACAGCTAAGTCAAGTGAGACCGGCAGTGATGCTTTACAGCCGACGCTTATTAAGTCACGTGCCGGAAATGTTGCATTAAGCTCTTGTTCAGTTATTTTAAATGAGAAAGAGATGAGAGATAAACTTACCGATATGGGTGCTCTTTTTCAGTCAAATACTGATTCAGAGCTTATTTTGTCTTTGCTTTCACGTAATGCTGTCAAGACTGATACAGTCGAAGAAGCAATAATGGAAACTATTAAGGAGATAAAGGGCGTTTATTCTTTGATTTTTATGACAGAGGATAAGCTTATCGGTGTAAGAGATCCATACGGAATGAGACCGCTTGTTCTCGGTCATAAGGATAATATGTGGATGCTCAGTTCCGAAAGCTGTGCTTTGGATGCTCTTGATGCCGAATTTGTAAGAGATATTGAACCTGGCGAGATTATCTCAATTTCCAAGGACAATATCGTATCTACTTATTTTGACAGTTCAGTTTCTTCTGAAGAAAGAGTAAAGAACGGTCAGGTTTGTATTTTTGAGTATGTTTATGTAGCTCGTCCTGATTCTGTTATTGACGGTTCAAGTATTTATGAATCACGAGTTATGACAGGTGCAGCTCTTGCTAAGGAGCATCCTTGTGATTGTGATTTGGTAATAAGTGCTCCTGATTCAGGTAATGCAGCAGCTTTAGGATATGCTAATGCAATAGGAATTCCTTACGGAATGGGACTTTTGAAGAACAGATATGTGGGAAGAACCTTTATTCAGGGTACACAGGGCGAGAGAGAGCTGGCAGTAAGAATGAAGTTTTCCGTACTTAAGTCAGCTGTGGCAGGCAAACGTATTTGTATTGTTGATGATTCTCTTGTCAGAGGAACAACTACTAAATATATTATTAATTTCCTGAGAGAATCCGGTGCTAAGGAAGTACATTTGAGACTTGCTTCTCCTGAGGTTAAGTTTCCTTGTTGTTACGGTGTTAATGCTTCTAAGGGAAGTGAACTTCCTGCAAGAACCATGACTGATGAGGAAATATGTAAGATGATAGGCGCCGATTCTTTGGGTTATGTAAGTCTTGATGCTCTTAAGGCTTCACTTAAGGGAATTCATTGCGGCGTATGTTCAGCTTGTTTCGACGGTAACTTTGTTGCAGGATGCTGTGACGGAAATTGTCCGAATAAATAACGACTGTTTTATGGGAGAGTACTAATGAAAATAGCGGTTTTTGTATCAGGCGGAGGAACAAATCTGCAGGCAATTATCGATAATATTAAGAGCGGTTATTTGTCTGATGTTACTATAAGTCTTGTTGTTGCTTCAAATGATAGGGCGTATGCACTTACAAGAGCAAGTGAGAATAATATTCCGTCAGTTGTTCTTGCTAAGAAAGATTTTACTGATTCAAACGAGTGGGATGAGCTTGTACTTAAGAAGGTGCTCGAGTCCGGTGCTGAACTTATTGTTCTTGCAGGATATTTGTCACTTCTCGGTCCGAAGGTAATTCATGAGTACTCAAACAGAATAATTAATATTCATCCGGCTTTAATCCCGAGTTTTTGCGGTGCAGGTATGTACGGAATTCATCCGCATGAAGCTGTATTGAAGCGTGGTGTCAAGGTATCGGGTGCTACTGTCCATTATGTAAATGAGAATTATGATGAAGGTCCTATAATTATGCAGAAGACTGTAGATGTTTTACCGGGTGATACACCAGAGGTACTGCAGAAACGTATAATGAAGGAATGTGAGCAGGTTATTCTCCCTAAGACAATCAGGTTGATTGCTGACGGTAAGGTGAGAATAGAAAATAATATTGCTGTAATAGAAAAATAAATATATCGGAGGTTTCTATGGAAAAGTATGACATCGCAAAACTTTTGAGTTCTAATCCTTATCCGGGAAGAGGTATTATCATCGGTAAGTCACCTGACGGAAAGAAAGCTGTTACTGCTTACTTTATTATGGGCAGAAGCGTTAATTCACGTAACAGAGTATTTACTGCTACCGAAGACGGAATAAAGACTGAGGCTTTTGATCCGGCAAAATTATCTGATCCGCATCTTATCATTTATTCACCGGTTAGAGTTCTCGGCAACAAGACAATTGTTACAAACGGTGATCAGACTGATACGATTTATGAGCTTATGGATAAGCAGCAGACATTTGAGCAGGCTTTGAGAACAAGAGAGTTTGAAGATGATGCTCCTAATTTTACTCCTCGTATATCCGGTATTATGCACGTAGAGAACGGCGAGTACAATTATGCTATGTCAATTCTTAAGTCAGCTGACGGTGACGGTTCTTCATGTCAGAGATATACATTTACCTATACCAATCCTTTGAGCGGTGACGGAAGATTCATCCACACATATATGGGTGACGGCAGTCCGCTTCCTTCATTTGAGGGTGAGCCGGAGAAGGTTCAGATTCTTGATGATATTGATGAGTATACAAACCTTTTGTGGAATAATCTTAATGAAGACAATAAGGTATCTCTTTTTGTAAGATATATAGATATTGCTACTTCTAAGTATGAAGACAGAATTTTGAATAAGAATAAGTAATCTTTTTCTTTTCGAAAAGGTTAACGTAAGAATTATTTAATTAAGGAGACAAAAAATGGCTAACGAAATGTTGTTGAAGTATGGTTGTAATCCAAATCAGAAACCTTCACGTGTATATATGAATGACGGTGCAGAACTTCCTATTGAAGTATTAAACGGTAAACCGGGTTATATTAATCTTCTTGATGCTTTTAACGGTTGGCAGCTTGTTAAGGAATTAAAGGCAGCTACAGGTCTTCCGGCAGCTACTTCTTTTAAGCATGTATCTCCTGCAGGTGCTGCAGTAGGAATTCCGCTTACCGATGTTCTTAAGAAGATTTATTGGGTAGATGATCTCGGTGATTTGACTCCGCTTGCTTGTGCTTATGCAAGAGCAAGAGGCGCAGACAGAATGTCTTCTTTCGGTGATTTTATTTCTCTTTCCGATAAGTGTGACGTTTGTACGGCAAAGATGATTCAGAGAGAAGTATCAGACGGTATTATTGCTCCTGATTACGAGCCTGAAGCACTTGAGATTTTGAAGTCTAAGAAGAAGGGTAATTACGCAATTATTAAGATTGATCCGAATTATGTTCCGGCTCCTATTGAGCATAAGGAAGTATTCGGTATAACATTTGAGCAGGGAAGAAATGAGCTTGTTATTGATGATAAGCTTTTTGAGAATATTCCTACTGCTAATAAGAATATTCCGGCACAGGCCAAGATGGATCTTATTATTTCTCTTATTACACTTAAGTATACACAGTCTAACTCAGTATGTTATGTTAAGGACGGTCAGGCAATCGGTATCGGTGCAGGACAGCAGTCAAGAATTCATTGTACACGTCTTGCAGGAAGTAAGGCTGATAATTGGTGGCTTCGTCAGTCTCCGGAAGTTCTTAATCTTCCTTTCCGTGATGATATTAAGAGAGCTGACAGAGATAATTCAATTGATCTTTATATCGGTGAAGACTATATGGATGTTCTTGCTGAGGGCAAGTGGCAGAACATATTTACAACTAAGCCTGAGGTGTTTACCGCAGAGAAGAAGAGAGCTTGGCTTGATAAGCTTACAGATGTAGCTCTCGGTTCTGATGCTTTCTTCCCATTCTCAGATAATATCGAGCGTGGTTACAGAAGCGGAGCAAGATATATTGCTCAGCCGGGCGGATCTGTAAGAGACGATCTTGTTATCAAAGCTTGTGATGATTTAGGTTTGGCAATGGCATTTACCGGAATCAGACTTTTCCATCATTAATACGTAAAGAAACATCAATCGGCGCATCGGCTTTTGCCGGTGCGTTTTGCTTTTCGGGAATTAAGGAGACGTAGTTATGGAATTCGAGGAAAGAATATCTGAGTTAAAAAAACTTTTGGATAGAAGTAAAAGCGTTGTTTTCTTCGGTGGCGCGGGCGTGTCGACAGATAGCGGTATTCCGGATTTCAGAAGTAAGGACGGTCTTTATAATCAGCATGATGTAAAATTTGACCGATTTTCACCTGAGTATCTTTTGAGTAATGACTGTCTTTACAGTCATTCAAATGTTTTCTTTGAATTTTACAGACAGAAGATGAATGTGGACGGAATAGAGCCTAACATTACACATAAGAAATTAGCTGAACTTGAGAAATCGGGGAAATTATCTGCAGTAATAACACAGAATATAGACGGACTTCATCAAAAGGCCGGTTCAAAAAAGGTTTATGAGGTTCACGGAACGACACTCAGAAATTACTGTGATCGTTGTCATAAGTCTTATCCTTCAAATTATATCTTCAGTTCGGATGAAGCTGTGCCTCACTGTACCGAACCGAATTGTAAAGGAATGATAAGACCGGACGTTACTCTTTACGGAGAGAGCCTGCCGAATATTGCTTGGGAAGCCTCGATTCATGCGTTGAGTCATGCTGATTTGCTGATTATCGGAGGAACCTCAGGTGTGGTTTATCCCGCAAATACGTTGGTTAAATGGTATAAAGGCAATGATATGGTAATAATAAACAAGCAGGAGACGACATTTGACAGAATGTGTTCACTTGTTTTCCATGAAAGTCTCAGCGAAGTTTTTGGAAGATTATGATTTTTTGTGTTAAAATCAATAACAGTTTTTCTTATGGAGGATTTTTTTGATGAAGGTTTTAGTTGTCGGTTCAGGCGGAAGAGAACATGCTATTTGCTGGACATTGAAGAAGAGCAATAAGGTTACTGAGCTTTATTGTGCTCCGGGTAACGGCGGTATTGCCGATATTGCCACATGTGTACCGATTAAGGCTACAGATATAGATGCTATGGCTGATTATGCCAAGGATAATAATTTTGATTTGGTTTTTGTAGCTCCGGATGATCCTCTGGCTTTAGGTTTGGTTGATAAACTTGAAGAGAAGGGAGTAAGAGCTTTCGGTCCTCATGCCAATGCTGCAATTATCGAGGCTTCTAAGGCTTTCTCTAAGAAACTTATGAAGAAGTATGGGATACCGACTGCTTCATACGAGATTTTTGATGATATGTCAAAGGCACTTGCTTATCTTGAGACTCAGGAGATGCCTATAGTAATCAAGGCCGACGGTCTTGCATTGGGCAAGGGCGTTATTATTGCTCAGACTTTGGAAGAAGCAAAGAGTGCAGTTATTTCCATGATGGAAGATAAGGCTTTCGGTTCTGCCGGAAATACAATAGTAATTGAGGAGTGTATGGTTGGACCGGAACTTACTGTACTTGCATTTGCAGACGGTAAGACAGCAGTTCCGATGATTTCTTCACGAGATCATAAACGTGCCTACGACCATGATGAAGGACTCAATACCGGCGGAATGGGTGCAGTAACTCCGGGTGCCGATATGACTGATGAACTTAAGGAACAAATCAGAAAGACAATTATTCTTCCTACCATTGAGGCGCTTAAGACCGAGAACAGACCGTTTAAGGGGGTTATTTATTTCGGATTAATGCTTACCAAGAACGGTCCTAAGGTTGTTGAATATAATGCAAGATTCGGTGATCCTGAGACACAGGCTATCCTGCCTCTTCTCGAGACTGACTTTGTTGATATTATTGATGCATGTATAGACGGACATCTTGATGATATTGATATCAAGTGGAAGAATAAGTGCTCTTGCGTAGTAGTTATGGCTTCCGGCGGTTATCCTCAGAGCTATAATAAAGGCTACGAAATCAGCGGAATCGATACCTGCGGTAAGCTTGTTTTTGAGGCCGGTACTGCCGTAAAGGACGGAAAGAAAGTTACTAACGGCGGTCGAGTTCTTTGTGTTTACGATGAAGGTGACACTTTGGATGAGGCTATCGACGGTGCATATGAAGGTGTGAAGAAAATCTCATTTAAGGATATGCATTTCAGAACCGATATCGGTAGAACATTAGGCTGATATATGAAAATAGGATTTTTTGGCGGAGCGTTTGATCCGATTCATGAAGGTCATTTATCAATTATTCGAGGTGCCGTTGATGCGGGCCTCGATTTAGTTATTGTAATTCCGAGTGCACGGGCGGTTTTTAAGCGCGGTCATGCTATATCAGCTGCACCGTACAGATACTATATGTCTTTAAAAGGACTAAAATCTCTTCCTGAGAAATATCTCAAAAAGACAGTGTTGAGTGACATAGAATTCAGACTTTCGGGGATAAGCTATACATATAATACAGTTTGTGAATTGCTTGACGGCAATTATCTTAAAGAAATTATTGAGAATTTTGCAGGTAAAAAAACAGCAAAGAAATTCAGTGAAGCGACGAACTCCTATTATTGGCTTTGCGGTTCCGACATACTTGAAAGCTTTGATAACTGGTATAAACCGGCAGAACTTTTATCGAAGGTATCGTTGATGACAGCGATTCGTCCGGGATATGAAGCTGATACTGAAGATAAACGCAGAAAATTGGAAGAAAAGTACAATACTACTGTTTATTCATTTGAGATAGACGGAATTGAAATTGCTTCTTCTTCAATAAAGAAGAATCGTAAATTCGATAATTTGCCTGCCAAGGTATCTGAGTTTATATATACACATAATCTTTACAACGAGCATAACGTTCTTGATGAAGTAAAGGAAGAGACGGCTGCCGCCTTTTATGAATATGCAATAGATTTGTTTTTTGTATTAACAGAGAAACGTATGCTTCATACATTAAATGTCGGAATATATGCTGCGCAGTTGGCATTAATTCACGGTTGTGATGCTGATAAAGCCTTGATTGCGGGAATTCTCCATGATTGTGCCAAGGATTTGCCTGTAAAGATGCAGGCTCAGTATGCAAATATGTATGCAGGTGATGTCTTTAATAATGAGAAACTTTATCATTCACCGGCCGGTGCTTATTTGGCTTTGAATAAGTATCACATAAATGATTCGGAGATTCTTGATGCTATAAAATATCATACAACCGGACACGGCGGTATGACATTGCTTGAGTCAATTGTCTATTTGGCAGATAAGCTTGAACCTTCACGAACATATTCTGACCTTACTGAAATGCGTAAAGCGGCAACTTCCGATATAAAGAAGGCCATGAAAATGGTGTCTGAGGAAGTCAGGGATAAGTTTATTTCACAGAATCGTGATGTTCATCCGCTTACGTTGGATATGATGCGGGAATTTACCTAGGTTAAGCTTAGTGTTATAATCGTTTTAAAATTTAATTTTCGAAAGGAAGAATTATGGACAGTAAAGAGTTAGCAGATAAAATTGTTGAAATTCTCGATTCAAAAAAAGGTATCGATATTGAAGTTATAAATATTGCTGAGAAAACTACTTTAGCTGATTATTTTGTAATATGTACAGGTAATTCAACTACGCAGGTAAAGGCTTTGGCTGATGAGGTTGAGGTTGTTTTGAAGAATGAGTGCGATATTATTCCGGATCATGTAGAGGGACGGGATAATAATCGTTGGGTTCTTGTTGATTACAAGGATGTAGTTGTTCACGTATTCCATCCTGAAGAGAGAAATGAGTATAATTTGGAACAGTTATGGGAAAGTAAAAGACATATTGACGGATAATAAGTGCTGTGTATTGTCTTGTCAAACGGAGATGGGGATGAACAATTACTTAAAAAGAATTTTTTCTTTTATAGTTGCTTTGATGTATGTATTCAGTTTGTCTGCTTGTAACGCTGACGCGCGTAAAGCAGTAGTTGAAGTTGCGCAGAATTTCACGGACGCCTTGAGCGAAGGTGATGTAAATGCATATTTGAAGTTAATAGATAAGGATTCTGATAATTATGAAGAGCATATTGATTTCATAACTGAGTGGTTTGATGACAGTGATATTGATAATCTGGATGATGAGGAAATACACACGGCAGAATGTGCAATATTTGATACTTTGAGCTTTGAAGTTGATGAAGATTCTGCAGAAGCTTATGAACAGACAGGTGAAGGTACAGTTGATGTAGTTGCGGAATATGTGGACTTCAAAAAACTTATTGAGAGAAAATGGAATACCGCTTCTATCGATGCTTTCTTAACTGCAGTATCTGAAAGCAAGAGTACTGTGCAACAGAAGTTATCATTAAAAATGGTTTTGGTAGACGACAAATGGATTGTGACTGATTTTTCTGATGTTGAGAAACTACTTAAGGCTATTGAGTTTAATTTGCATTTCAAGAAGAATTATAAGAGCGGAATTGATTATCTTGAGTGGTGGTACCCGACTTATGAGGGATCTCATCTTTATTGTGATACGGATATTATTACGTTGTGTGCAAAATTGAATGATATCGGTAAAGAGTTTTATTGGCAATACTATTATACTGTTGAATACAAAAATGAATTGATATATAAGAGCTCATTCAGGACTTTTTTTGAGACAGACTATATTGATGCGTTTTTGTTCAGCAGTTATGACGGTTGTCCTATTGATAACTCAGGAAATTATATTGCACCCGGTCAATATACATTTACCTTCTATGATTCGAATGATGTTGCTTTTGCTTCCGATACTTGTTTTGTTACGTCTACTTCTCCGGAAAAACCGGAAGACGAAGATACACCTTCCGCTCCGTTCAGCGGTACGCCGGTCGGAATGGATTTGCTTGAGAAATATTATGAAGATTCAGAGGACGAAGAATTTGAGCATGTAGAAATAGAAGGTGATGACGGTTGTTCAGTATTCTATGATTCTGATTTCTATGAGTATATTATAGATTATTGTTGGTGGGATTATTCTTTTTCAACGGCTTGCAGTAATTACTGTAAGGAGACCGATTGTATGGCATATTCGCTGTTGGTAGACGAGTCTTCATTTATGTCAGTTTATTATGAGTATTATAATGTTGTTACGGGGGAATTATTATTTGCAAGAACCGTATCTCCTACAACCTATGAAGACGGAACCTATTATGATATTGACTATGAGGTTGAAGAGGAACTTGCTCCGGGTTCTTATATGCTGATAGTAATGAACAGCTCACATAAGAATGTGTTGTTTACTTCAACGGTTGAAGTAACCGAATAATTTGAGGCATAACAGAGTGAATATAGTCTTTTATAAGAAAGTTATTAATAATAAAGCTGTTGCTGAATGTTGCAACAGCTTTTCTTTTGCTTTATTATATCCTTGATATTTTTTTACGGAGTTTTTTTATTTTGTTATATCAGAAAAGCAAATTTTTTAGTTTTATATTATCAGCAATATTGTTACTTAACATCAGCGGCTGTTCTGAATTTATGGATTACTATGCCATGAATAAACTTACAGACTTTACTGATTATGCAATTGAAGATATGAATACCGATATAGTACAAGGGTTAATTAATTACAGTAAAGCTGAAATAGAAATTCCGGAATTACATGACGAGCAACAGGAATTATTTGACTATGCTATGGATAAAGCCGAAATATCTGTTGAATCACTTAATATTCATGACGGACGTAAACAGGCGGCATGTAAAGCAATTGTAAGTTATGTTGATTTTGCTTCAATTGTAGATACTCTGCCTTCTGCAGAAGCTGAAGAATATAAGGCCGAGATAGATAATTCTGATTTCAGGCACAGGACTGTCAGATTGTTGATAGAATTTGACAGGGACGGCTTATATTTTAAGGATTTGAGTGATATCGCCGAAGTTTTGTTCAGAGGATATGAGGAAGCTCTTCTTACGGATGAGAACGGTATGCCTCTGTATTTTGATTCCAATTATCTGACAAGTATTTATGTAGGAAGCTGTTGGCTTGATGACTTTCGGTCAAATCCTGTTTCAGAGCTTTGTTCTTCGATGGAAGGTGGCGGAGAAGGTTCATGTACTGTTGAGTCGTCCGATACGCTTCGTGCAGAGTTTTATTTCAGTCAGCTGATAAATGCGGATATCAGTGTCGAATTGTATAAAGATGATGAATTGTATTTATCATATGTTTCGGAATTAAAAAAGCAAAGTACTGTTCTTGCTGATTTTTCTTCTTTTGACAATGGAAATAAGTCTTTTGACAGCGGTAATTACTATATTATAATCAGAGTTAATGACAGTATTGAAATTAAGAGTAATATTTGTTCTGTAAGATAAATTGTAAGTGAGGAAAGAAAATTGTTTGTTGCTGATAAATGGAAGGATTATGAAGTAATAGCAGCCGGTAACGGTGAGAAATATGAGAGATGGGGCAATGTTTTTTTGAGAAGACCCGATCCTCAGGCATTTTGGCCTATTCCTGAAGAATTTAAGAAAAACGGTTGGGACAGCAATGTTCATGCGATATATAAGAGAAGTTCGACCGGCGGAGGTGCATGGTCACGCTTAAAACCTATGCCGCAGCGATGGACAATAAACTATAATTCTCTCGGTAAGGAACTGGTTTTCGGTATTGAACCGACTTCGTTCAAGCATACCGGGTTATTTCCTGAACAGGCTGATAACTGGGATTTTTGCGGTCGTCTTATAGAGAAAGCCAAAGAAAACGGACGCAAGGATATAAAAATCCTTAATCTGTTTGCGTATACCGGTGCAGCTACCGTTGCCGTAAGTGCACACGGTGCAGACGAGGTTGTTCATGTTGATGCGTCAAAGGGAATGATTCTCAAAGCTAAAGAGAACTTAAAGCTGAGCGGGTTGGAGAATAATTATGTCAGATTTATTGCAGAAGACTGTGGCCGCTTTATTGAACGTGAGATAAGACGCGGCAGAAAGTATGACGGAATCATTATGGACCCTCCTGCGTATGGAAGAGGACCTTCCGGTGAATTGTGGAAGCTTGAAGATTCCTTGTATGATTTTATGGATAAATGTACTGAATTGCTGTCGGATAATCCGCTGTTTATGATTTGCAGTTCATATGCATCTGCAATCACTGCAAAATCGTCAGGTGATGTGATGTCACTTACCGTAGCACATAAGCTCGGCGGAACAGTTGAGGCGGAAGAACTCGGCTTACCTGTAAGTGATATGAAATCCTGCAAGGTGATTTTGCCTTGCGGAGCTACAGCAAGATGGGTACCATGATATGATATATGATATTAATAAGTCTTCGGAAAGAATAAGAGTAGGCAAGTACGGTGAGGTAGTGATTCTGTTTGAAGATAATCAGATATTAACAGCATATAAACCGGCAGGTGTTTTATCACAGAGCGACGGCAGCGGTGCACCTGATATGCTGACTGTAATAAAGGGATATCTTAAGGAAAAGTACAACAAACCCGGACAGGTTTTTCTGGGTTTGGTACATCGATTGGACAGACCGGTAAGCGGTGTAATGGTTTTTGCAAAAACAAGTAAGGCGGCTTCAAGATTGTCTGAACAAATACGGAAACATGAATTAGATAAACGCTACAGACTGATAGCAGACGGAAGAGTCGGGAATATAGGTGATTCGGATGAATTGGTATCATATCTGGTTAAGGACAGAAAAAACAATATTTCCAAAACCGGTTCAGCCGATTCTGATGAGACCAAGGAGTGCAGGCTTATATATTCGGTAGATTCAGTCAAGGAATATAACGGCAGATTTTTGTCACTGGTAAATGTCAGACTTCTTACCGGACGTTCTCATCAAATAAGAGTTCAATTTGCCGAGATTAAGCATCCGCTGATCGGTGATGTGAAGTATAATAATACAGTGTCGGCAGGTTTTGCCAAGGATATATGTCTTGAGTCATATCTTTTGGGATTTAATCATCCGGTATCCAAGGAGAGAATGATTTTTGAACTGGCAAAGAAGAATAGTAAACCATGGATATTATTTACAGATAAGGAGACAAAATGAGTACTACATTAATATCAGAAGAAGAATTGGAAAATAATAAAAATACGATAATTAATCTTTTGCTTTCTACCAACAGACCGGGTATGGAAAGACTTGTTAAATGGCTCGGTGATACTGACTTTTTTACGGCTCCGGCTTCTACAAAGTATCATTTGGCCTGTAACGGAGGCTTGGCACAGCATTCTTTGAATGTATACAATCTCTTGAAGCAGAAGGTTGAGTCCGGATTAATAGATATTCCTTCAGATACTGTAATTATTACCGCACTTTTGCATGATATATGCAAAGCTAATTTCTATTCGGTTCAGAAGCGCAACAGAAAAATAGACGGTGCTTGGAAGGAAGTAGAGGAATGGGGAGTTGACGATAAGTTGCCTTTGGGACACGGCGATAAATCCTGTTACCTTGTTCAGTGTTTTATTCCTTTAAAATCGGAAGAATACGCCATGATAAGATATCATATGGGTCGTGAGAGTGACGGAAGTAATGATCCGTTCTCAAAATGTGCTGCTAAGTTTCCTTCACTTGTAGCTTTGCATACTTCAGATATCGAAAGTGCATTTATAGTAGAAGCACGTGACTGAAGTTCTTGACTTTACATAAGGTAAATTCGTATAATATTAAGTCGATGTTTGACAACAATGGCGATTTTTAATTTATTTTTTATATAAGCAGGTGAATTATGTACAAAAAAGTATCTACTGACATGAATTTTATTGACAGAGAGAATGAAGTTCTTGCCTTTTGGAAAGAAAATGACATCTTTAGAAAGAGTATGGAGCAAAGAAAGCAGGGAGAGACTTATACATTTTATGACGGTCCTCCGACGGCAAACGGTAAGCCGCATATCGGCCATGTTCTTACTCGTGTAATCAAGGACATGATTCCAAGATACCGTACAATGAAAGGATATATGGTTCCGAGAAAAGCCGGCTGGGATACACACGGTCTCCCGGTTGAGATTGAGGTTGAGAAATTACTCGGTCTTGACGGTAAAGAGCAGATAGAAGAGTACGGTCTCGAACCTTTTATTGACAAGTGTAAAGAATCAGTATGGAAATATAAGGGTATGTGGGAGGATTTCTCAAATACCGTTGGTTTCTGGGCTGATATGGATAATCCTTATGTAACTTATGATGACAATTTTATTGAGTCAGAGTGGTGGGCTTTAAAGGAAATATGGAATAAGAATTTGTTATACAAGGGCTTTAAGATTGTTCCTTATTGTCCTCGTTGCGGTACTCCGCTTTCAAGCCAAGAGGTTGCACAGGGATATAAGGATGTCAAGGAACGTTCTGCTGTAGTTCGTTTCAAGTGTGTTGATGAGGATGCTTATATATTGGCATGGACTACAACTCCTTGGACACTTCCGAGTAACGTTGCTCTTTGTATGCATCCTGAATATGAATATGTTAAGGTTAAGAATAACAAGGACGGTCTCGTATACTATATGGCTCAGGCACTTGTTGCTGCCGTTCTTGGTGACGATGTTGAGATTCTTGAATCTTACAAGGGTAAGGATCTTGAATATAAGGAATATGTTCCGCTGTTCCCATATGCTACTCCTTTGGCAGAGAAGCAGAACAAGAAGGCTTTCTTTGTTACATGTGATGAGTATGTAACACTTACTGACGGTACCGGTGTAGTTCATATCGCACCTGCTTTCGGTGAAGATGATGCCAATGTAGGTCGTAAGTATGATCTTCCGTTTGTACAGCTTGTAGACGGTAAGGGTGAGATGATTGGTGGAACCCCTTGGGACGGTTTATTTGTTAAGAAGGCTGATATGCCGGTTCTTAAAGCTCTTGAGGAAGCAGGACTTCTTTTTGATGCTCCTAAGTTTGAGCATAGCTATCCTCACTGTTGGAGATGTGATACTCCGCTTATCTACTATGCAAGAGAGTCTTGGTATATCAAGATGACGGCTGTACAGCAGCAGATGATTGATAATAATAATAAGATTAACTGGATTCCTGAATCAATCGGTAAGGGACGATTCGGTGACTGGTTGGAGAATCTTCAGGATTGGGCTATAAGCCGTAATCGTTACTGGGGTACACCGCTTAATATTTGGGAATGCGAATGCGGTTATCAGCATTCAATCGGTTCTCGTGCAGAGTTGGCAGAGATGTCCGGTAATCCTGAGAATGCTAAGGTTGAGCTTCACAGACCGTATATTGATGCGGTAACTTTCCCGTGTCCTAAGTGCGGAAAGACAATGAAGAGAGTACCTGAGGTTATTGACTGTTGGTTTGATTCAGGTGCTATGCCTTTCGCTCAGCATCACTATCCTTTCGAGAATAAGGAAATCTTCGAGCAGCAGTTCCCGGCTAAGTTTATTTCTGAGGCCGTTGACCAGACAAGAGGTTGGTTCTATTCGCTTCTTGCAGAATCAACACTTCTCTTTAACAAGCCTTGTTATGAGAACGTAATCGTACTTGGTCACGTTCAGGATGAGAACGGACAGAAGATGAGTAAGTCCAAGGGTAATGCGGTTGATCCGTTTGATGCTCTTAAGACATATGGTGCTGACGCAATAAGATGGTATTTCTATGTGAATTCCGCTCCGTGGCTTCCTAACAGATTCCATGGTGATGCGGTTAAGGAAGGACAGAGAAAGTTTATCGGTACTTATTGGAATACTTATGCTTTCTATATCATGTATGCTGATATCGATAAGTTTAATCCTAATGATTACACTCTTGATGTAAAGAACCTGGGTGCTATGGACAGATGGATTCTTTCCAAACTCAATACTCTTATCAAGAATGTTGACAGCAAGCTTGATGCTTATGATATTACAGGTTCTGCAAGACTTGTTCAGGATTTTGCTGACGAACTTTCTAACTGGTATGTACGTCGTGGCCGTGAGAGATATTGGGCAGGTGACATGACGAAGGATAAGGTTGATGCATTTATGACCTTGTATACCGTTCTTGAGCAATTTACAAGATTGTGTGCGCCGTTTATTCCTTTTATTACAGAGTCTGTTTACCAGAATCTTGTTCGTGCGGTAAATGAGAACGCACCTGAGTCTGTTCATTTCTGTGATTATCCTGTAGCTGATGAGTCACTTATCGATGCTAAACTTGAGGAGGAGATGGATTTAATACAGAACATCGTTGTTCTCGGAAGAGCTTGTCGTAATCAGGCTTCAATAAAGAACAGACAGCCGATATCCGATATCTATGTCGTAGCAGATACTGAGCTTGATGACGAGTATAAGTCAATTGTGCTTGATGAGTTGAATGTTCGTTCTATTGAGGTTCTTAAGGATGCATCTAAGCTTCTTGATTATAAGTTTAAGCCACAGCTTAAGACCTGCGGAAGAAAGTTTGGTGCTAAGCTCAACAGTGCCAAGGAGGTAATAGCTAATCTTCCGGGTAAGGAAACCATGGAAGCTATCAATAACGGTTCTATTACTATTGAGGTTGATGGTGAATCCTTTGAGATGACTAAGGATGATTTCATTGTTGAGACTGTGCAGGTTGAAGGTTTGTCAACACAGTCGGATAAGGGAATTACTGTTTCTATCAACACTGTTCTTACAGAAGAATTGATTGAGGATGGTCATGTGCGTGAGCTCATCTCTAAGATTCAGACTCAGCGTAAGGAGACCGGACTTGAGGTAACGGACAGAATTATTCTCGGCTATTCGGGTAATGAGAAGCTCGCAGCAATTATTGAGAAGAAGAAAGAGTATATTGCTTCTGAAGTTCTTGCTCTTGAAATAAATGCCGGAACGGATGATTCTGCAAAGGAATGGACAGTAAACGGTGAGACAATTTCTATTTCGGTAAGAAAGGCTTAATTGTTTATGTTACGTTTTCTTCTGGGAGAAGGTACATTCGCGCAGAAAATGCTGATATTGCTTATATATATTCTTGCATTGACAATAGCATTTTCTGTGCACGAATTTGCACATGCGGTTGTTGCCTACAAACTCGGTGATAATACTCCTTATTATATGGGAAGGGTTACGCTTAATCCTTTAGCTCATATTGATAAGGTAGGAATGGTTCTCTTACTTTTGTTAGGATTCGGTTGGGGTAAGCCTGTTGTCTTTAACCCTTCTAATATCTCTAAACTCAAGAATCGACGACTCGGTATTATTTTTGTAAGTGCAGCCGGTGTTACTGCAAATTTCATTACTGCTTTACTGGCGAATATAATAATTGTGTTGCTGAGTGCTGCTTCTGTCACTAATCCGGTTATTTATCTGTTTTTGGATTTGCTGAGTACGATATCGATTTCTCTTTTGGCATTTAATTTGTTACCGATTCCACCGCTTGACGGTTTTAATATACTTCGTGAATTATTACCGCTGAGCCTCACTTATTCAAACGGTTTCAGGGCATTTGTCGCCAATGCACCGAGATATTTCTTTTTACTTATTTTAATAGAGAATTTTACCGGTATATCTGTTTTAGGAAGACTTATGGGTTTAATTGCTTTTCCTTTCGAGAAGTTAATTAATTTGATTTGCTATCTGATATCTTTACCTTTATAAGCAATATAGTAAGTATATTTTGGGAGGAGTAGATTTAATGACCGTTCATGTACAACCTGAATTGAAAATCAGGCATTTTGAAGGTCCGTTGGATCTGCTTTTTCATTTGATCGAAAAGAATGACATTGATATCTATGATATTCCTATATATGAGATAACAAGGCAATACATCGATTATATAGAGAAGATGAAAGAGATGGATATGGAGATTGCCTCTGACTTTCTTGTTATGACTGCTACTTTGATTCACATTAAGTCAAGGATGATGCTTCCGGGACTTAAGAGTGATAATGAAAGTGATGGTGATGATCCGCGTGAGGAGCTTGTTATAAGTCTTTTGAGATATAAAAGATGTAAAATGCTTGCTAAGGAATTAAAGTCATCTCATGAGGAGTATATGTACTGTCGTTATCGTACTGCCTCTACGGCTAAGGATTTAAATATTGAGATACCTGAGCCGCCGCAGGAATTTGATGCAGAACAGTTTGAAGAAGCTCTTAATGCCGTAGCGACAAGAAATGAACAGCGATTTGCTGATTTGTCGCCGAAGATATCTCATATCCTTAAGCGTGATAAGATTTCCGTAAAAGAGAGAATGCAGGTTTTGTGGAAGAAGATTACGAGCAGAGGAAAAATCTTTTTTCACGAATTGTTTCCTAAGGACGGTAAGGTTGAGAAGATTGACAGAATAGTAGGTTTTTTGGCCGTTCTTGAATTGCTCAGAGGAAACAAGATAATTGCCGAACAAAAGAAACCGTTTGATGTTATACTGTTGGAAGAGAAAAGAGAGAAGAACTGATTATGGCTAATGAAGATATTAGAAAAACAGATAACATTGAACTGCCTGATTTTATGGTTCAGGAGACAATGGAAGAAGTAAAGGAGACGGAGCAAAAAACCGTAGCCAAATATACTGATGATTTTGTCATTCCGACTCATGAGCTTACTCCGGCTCTGGAAGCAATTTTATTTGTGTCAGGTGAACCAGTGTCTTTGTCTAAGCTTGTTGATTTACTCGGTATAGATTCCGATACCGTTACCGATTCGATGAATAAACTTATATCTCAATACGAGAATAACCCTTGGGGAGGTCTTTTGATTCGTAAGGTCGAGGATTCATATGTTATGTGTACCAAGCCTTCGATGAAGAATGTAATGCAGAGGTTTTTCAGTCCGAGAATGAGACCGCCGCTTTCACAGGCATCCTATGAGACATTAGCGATTATAGCTTATAATCAACCTGTTACGCGTGCTCAGGTAGAGGCAGTAAGAGGAGTCTCTTCCGACAGCATAATTTCCAGACTGTTGGACAGAGGATGGATATGTGAAGCCGGTACGCTTGATGCTCCCGGAAGACCGACTCTTTTTGAGACAACCGAGCAGTTTTTGCTTGAATTCGGAATAAACTCGGTTAAAGATTTACCTTCTATGGAACTTATGAGTTATCAGACCATTCGTGATTTGGAGGTTAATCTTGAGAAAGCATCCGGTAATTCTGACGGTCAGCTGACAATTGACAGCTTAATTGAGAATGCAAATAACGAGAATGATGAGAATGAAGATGAGTAATACTTTGGAATTAATTAAATCCAAAACTGCTGATATGAGTAAACAGCAAAAGAATCTTGCTTCTTTCATAGAGAAGCATTATGAAGCTGTTGCTTATATGAAACTTCAGGAATTATCTCAAAGTGCCGGCGTATCAGAAGCTACAATATTAAGATTTATTTCCGAACTGGGTTTTGAAGGATATCATGATTTCAAAAATACTCTTGAAGAAGAATTAAAGACAAAACTTACTTCTTTGCAAAGACTTAACTCTACAGAGCGTTATCGTGATGACGCTCAGGCAATCCATAATATTATCGGTACCGATATAGATAATCTGAAGGATACTGTAAACAATTTGGATGAAGCGGAATTCGCTCATGCTATAGATGCGGTTTTGAGTGCACGTAAAATTTATTTAATGGGACTTCGTTCTTCGGCACCTCTTTCGTCATTTATGCATTTTTATATGAGTCGCTTATTTGATGAAGTTGTAAATATATCAAGTAATTCTACAATTGAAGTATTTGAGCAAATTTTGCCGATTACCTCAAATGATGTAATGATAGGAATATCTTTTCCGAGATACTCCCAGAGAACGATTAATTCTATAGAATATGCCAAGAAAAAAGGAGCTAAAGTAATCGTTATTACGGACAAGGATAATACTCAACTCACGGCTAATGCGGACATTAAGCTGTTTGCCAAGTATTCAATGGCTTCGTTTGTTGATTCGCTTACAGCCCCGCTTTCGCTGATTAATGCATTTCTTGTAACGCTTGGAATGCATCGCAAGGATCATATTAAGGATAACTTTGAAGCGTTGGAAGAATTATGGTCTCTGTATCGTGTTTATGAGAATGAGGATAACGGTCATGATGAGAAGGAGGAGGAGATTCAATGATTCCTGAGAGTAAACTGACTTCTACGGCGGTGATACGCATGGTGCTGACTGATACAAGAGAGGAAGAGAACAAATTGAAGAAGGAATTGGCACAAAACGCAATAAAAGCTACTGCGGTTGATTTCGGCGGTGATTTTGTAACATCTGTATCAAAGATAATAGAGAGAACTATTGTAGCTGCGCAGAGAGAAGGAATAATCGGTGATTCACATCCTGAAGAAGGTGCCGTAGCAGGAGCTGCAAGAGAAGCGGTAAGTCAGATATCCCAGAAGGCAATCGGACTTAATGTAGGCGGAAAAATCGGTGTGGCAAGATATGAAGATCATATAAGTGTTGCCTTGTATTTCGGTATCGGCATGTTGAATTTAAATGAGATAGCAATCGGACTCGGTCACAGAGCAGTATAAAAAATAAGGAGATATTATTATGAGTGAGATTTATCAGATAGCAATAGACGGTCCTTCAGGTTCGGGTAAGAGTACTTTGGCAAAAGGTGTGGCCAAAGCCTTAAATATTATGTATCTTGATACGGGAGCGATGTACAGAACATGCGGACTTGCCGCAATCAAAAAAGGTATTCCTTTTAAGGACGAACAGAAGGTTGCTGAATTGATGAATTCAATGAAATTGGAGATTAAGTTTGTTGACGGAAAACAGCTTATGATTTTGGACGGTATAGATGTTACCGACAGTATCAGAACACCTGAAGTATCGATTGCTGCTTCGGATATAAGTTCATTGGCAGTTGTAAGAACCAAAATGGTTGATATGCAAAGAGAAATAAGTAAGGCACAGACTTTTGTTCTTGACGGAAGAGATATTGCTTCAAAGGTTTTGCCTAATGCAAAGTATAAATTCTTTTTAACGGCATCTTCTTCGAAAAGGGCAGAGAGAAGACTGGCAGAACTGAATTCGAAGGGAGACTTCTCACAAACCTATGAAGAGGTACTTCGAGATATCGAGTACAGAGATAAGCAGGATTCTTCAAGAGCCAATGCACCGTTGATTAAAGTTGATGAAGCTGTTGAGATTTGTACTGATAATATAAATATTGAGGAAACATTAAATACGCTTCTCAGTTATATAGATAAGTCTGATATCGGTGCTTAAGATGCGAGAGATAAAGATTGCAAAGAATGCAGGTTTTTGTTTCGGTGTTAAGAATGCTGTGGAAACAGCAGAGAAAATGATTCATGATTATCGCGGAGAACGATTAATCATGTTGGGAGAGCTTACCCATAATTCAAAGGTGGTTAATGATTTGTTGGAGGGCGGTTTTGAGATAGCCGATAATGCTTCAGAGGTGCCGGATAATTCTTTGGTTATTGTCAGAGCACACGGAATCACTCCGAATGAAATGAGAATACTGGAACAGAAAAAATGCAAAATCTTTGATTGTACGTGTCCTTTTGTAAAAAAAATACATAATATTGTTCGTGAACAGTCATTAAGCGGAAAGAACATTATAGTAATCGGCACCAAAGGACATCCTGAGGTAGTGGGAATATGTGGAGAAGCCGTTAATTCTGAGGTTGCGGTAATAAGCTCAACAGAAGAACTGAACAGTGTAAAATTCCCGATTGATAACTGTTGTATTGTCTCTCAAACCACATTTTCGAAAGAAACTTTCGATAAAATTGTGAAAAATATTAAAAATAAATTTGCAAAGATTACTTTTTTTGATACAATATGTAATACGACAGCAAATAGGCAGAGAGAAGCTGCGGAACTTTCTGAGGTTTCTGACGTTATGTTGGTACTCGGATCGAGCCACAGTTCTAATACCAAGAAGCTCTATGATATTTGTGCAAGTCGATTAAGTGAGACTTATTTGTTGGAAAGCATTGATATGTTGGATGAGTTACTTTCTTCCGGGAAGGTCGGTTCTGAGGCAAGGATAGGTATTACAGCAGGTGCGTCTACACCGGAAATTATTCTTTTGGAGGTTGTTCGCAAGATGAGCGAGAATGAGATCAATTTTGGAGACTACGTTGATAGTATTCCACAATTAAGAAGAAATGCTGTAGTGAAAGGAGCTATAACTTCGGCAGATGACGATTATGTATACGTTGACGTACGTGATAAGTCAGAAGGCAGAATCCCAAAAGAAGAATTTGCAAACGATGTTGATTTTGATTTAGATGCTGCTATTGCAGAGAAGAGAGAGATTGAAGTTCAGGTTAAGAGCATTAAGAACACTGAGTTCGGCAAAGAGATTATTCTTTCTAAGCAGGCTCTTGAGATGAGCAAGAACAAGGCTATTGTAGAGCAGGCATTTAACGACAAGAAGCCGGTTAATGTTAAGGTTGTTCGTACAACAAAGAAGAAAGACGGCTTGATTGCTATTTATTCAGGTATTGAAGTTTATATCCATAAGACACAGATTGATTTGCGTCCTGTTTCTGAGGATGCTATCGATTCTTATATCGGACAGGAACTTACTGTTCTTCTTACACGTTTTGAGGAGCAGGATCGTCGCCTTAAGGTATCAGGTTCACGTCGTACACTTCTTTCAGATGAGTTGAAGGCTAAGAAGGCAGCAACTTTGAGTGTTCTTGAAGTTGGTAAGACAATTACAGGTAAAGTTAAGAACTTCGCAAGCTTCGGTGCTTTTATTGATATCGGTGGTTTTGAGGCTCTTCTTCCTAATAAGTATGCAAGTTGGGAGAGAAATGCAAAGGCTTCAGATATTATGCAGGAAGGTGATGAGGTTCAGGTTACTGTAATAGATATTGCAGATATCGAGGCTTCGCGTCCTAAGATTACTCTTTCTTACAGAAAGGATGAGGATAACCCATATTACAACATTGAAGAGAGAATCCCTGTTGGTTCAATCGTTATGGGTAAGGTTGTCAGAATTATTGATTGGGCTGCATTTATCGAGCTTGAGCCGGGTGTAGATGCTCAGTGTCATGTTTCTGCTATTTCAAATGTAAGAATTGCTACTCCTGCTGACGTTCTTAAGGTTGGTATGGATGTTAAGGCTAAGGTTCTTGAGATTAAGGACGGCAAGAATGATCAGAAGAAGATTCTTGTTTCTATAAAGGCTGTTGAGCCGATTGATCCTGAGAATGATGAGTTCTATGTTCCTGAGAGCAGTGAAGAGGTTGCAGCTGAGGAAGTTGCAGAGGAAGTTTCTGCTGAAGAGAACGCATAATTAATAATTTATTAAGATTAATTAATTAAAATGGTCGTATTTGTTTTGAAATATGACCATTTTTTTCTGTATAATTATCTTATGAATACAAATGATAAGAAAAATAATGAATATGTTTATGTCCTGATTAAGGCTGTGTTGTGTATATTTACTGCCTTGGCTTTTATTGCAATTTCTGTTTTCGGTATTACTGTTTATGAAGTCGGTAATGATGAGATAATCAGACTTCAGGCCCCTTCCAAATCTTTTACGGTTGTTGATCTTCACGCTGTTGAGCAACAGGCTGAGAAAGAAAATCAAAGTGTAAGTCCTATAAATCTGTTCTTCAAAAGTGCAACAGATATGAAAAGTAAACATGTTAATGATACATATGACAATCTTGTCTTTATGTTGACTGAAGAACAGACAAATGATTATAACGAAGATGTTGAGATAGTTGATTTTATTCCTGACGGTTCAAATTACTGGATGTCAGATGATTCTTCATTACAGCTTCTTCCTTCACAGGATTCCGAGAGAATTGAAGATTTGGAAATCGGTTCAGAAGTTCTGCGTGTCTCTTTCGGTTCCAATTGGTCTTATATTATGACGGAAGAAGGGGAGTACGGTTTTGTTCTTTCTTCTTTGTTAGTTGATGAGAAGCCTGAACCTACACCTACACCTGAACCTACTTCAACACCTGCTCCGACAGCTACTCCGGTTCCTACTTCAACGCCTGTTCCGACTGTAATTCCTGTTGATGAGACTGCTTCTTCAGAGATACCTGAAGATACCGCAGCAGAATCGACACAGACAGAGGATTCTGCTGACAGTGAAGCTTCAGATATTGCTGAAACGGTTGAAACTACAACGGTTGAGACTGTGCCTACAGTGTCTGAAGAAGCTTGCGACCTTTATTTATATGCTTCATGTGAATTAAATGTCAGAAGCGGTCCTGATATATCTTACACTCTGGTTAGTGTGTTGCATTTCGGTACACCGATTCATGCTGTGGCTTTGACTGAAAACGGTTGGTATCATCTCGATGACGGTGGTTATGTAAAAGCAAGTCTTACAGTCAGTGAGATAGCAGTTGAAGAGGAAACAACAAATGAGTCGGGAATTACCGTCAGCAATGACTTCGGTAATTATTGCCTGAGCTTTGTCGGTACTGCCTATGTTTACGGAGGAGCGAGTCCTTCAGGGTTTGATTGTTCCGGTTTTGTATCTTATGTAATGGCCAATTATTATGGAATAACGCTTCCACATTGTGCAGCAGATATTGCTGAGATGGGAACAGCTGTCAGCGGAGATGACATTCAGCCGGGTGATGTTTTGTGTCACGACTATGATGCTGACGGTTATATAGAGCACGTCAGTATGTATATAGGAGACGGTCTGTGTGTACATGCCTCCAATTCTCAAAGCGGTGTAATAATTGCCGATTATCCGATGGGTTCAGTTGTAACCATAAGACGATTCATTTAATAATAAGTGTTATGAATTCATTTCAATCATTTTGATTATTGCCTGATAAATGATATCGGTTATTGCTTCAAAATCACTTACTGCCAGACTTTCATTAGCTTGGTGACATTGATCTATCTGCCATGGAGCTTGAATTCCGAAGGCCACGGTATTGGCCAAATGTCTGGCATAGGTACCGCCGCCTATGGCAATAGGCTTATTATAGATTTCAGTGTATTCATTTTTGAAGCCTGAGAATCGACTCATATTATTAATCCAAATCTCGTTAAGTGAAGTAATCAGCGGACTGTTGATGTTCTGCATTATCGGTTTCATATCGTCATCAGTCAGACATTTCAAATTATACTTAGCAGCAATATTTGAGATGTATTCGATTATAGCTTTGGAGTTTGAAGTTACAGGGTATCTGATATCTATCATCAGTGAGTTTTCTTTGTCATCCATATGAATTATTCCGAGGTTGTAAGTTAATTCGCCTGAATCATCAGAGATGGCGCAGCCTGAAAAAGAGACAGGAGTTGCTTCATTCATAAGGTTATCGTTAATATAACTGATTAGATTTGAGCTTGAGATGTCGACTCCTGAAGACTTGAGTAATTTAACTGCTTCATATATTGCATTTATTCCAAGTTCAGGTCTGCTGGCATGTGCAGCTTTGCCTTCTGCACAAAACTCGACAGCTTTACCGTCAGAAGTTAAATAAGAAGCAGTGGCCTTGGCCGGTACGGCGTTAGGAGCAGTACCGCCGTTAATTTTTATGTTGTCTGACAAAGTATCGGATTCTATTTTGAGATGGAGTATGCCCTTTTCGGCGAAAATAACAGGGTATTCCGCATCCGGAGTAATAGCCATAATCGGTGTTTTTCCGCACTCAGCGTATGTTTTTATACAGTCGCAGCCGCGTTCCTCATCAGTGCCGAGAATTAATCTTACGGTTATGTCTTCAGGAATTTGGGAAAGGTTAATTCTTTCCATAGCGAAAAGGGATGCACAGGCAGGACCTTTGTCATCTACTATTCCTCGGCCGTACATAATGTTATTGTCAATGGTTAATTCAAACGGAGCGGTATTCCAACCGTCACCGGCAGGAACGACATCAAGGTGACATAAAACGGCTATGATTTTATCGCCTGTGCCTATATCGATTGTTCCGACTTTGTTCTCTATTACTGATGTTTTGAAGCCTAATTTGTTTGCGTAATCCAAAAAGAAATCCAATACTTCACGAGAATTCTTTCCGTATGGAGCATTAAGGGCAGGGACGGTGCCTACGCTTTGAAAAGATATTACGTCAGAAAGAAATTTTAATTGTGAATCAGTCATACATATGTCTCCTTA
Organism: Clostridia bacterium; assembly: GCA_024403755.1. Taxonomy (GTDB): domain Bacteria; phylum Bacillota; class Clostridia; order Saccharofermentanales; family Saccharofermentanaceae; genus Saccharofermentans. The sequence continues at coordinate 11,084 of JAKSRF010000006.1, read as the reverse complement.
ATTATATTTGTACTAATTATATACAAAAAACACTTGCTTAGAAGCATTCTTTTTGATATTATTATTCAGCATAAAACACGTATTGCGGCTTTTTGTGCTCAAAATTATTAAAATTTTCGATTTTGAGTGAGCGATACGGAAGATTAACAAGGAGGATTTTTTTATGCCAGTTATTCAGATGAAGCAGCTCTTGGAAGCAGGTGTACATTTTGGTCACCAGACACGTCGTTGGAACCCTAAGATGAAGGAGTACATCTTCACAGAGCGTAACACAATCCACATCATCGACCTTCAGAAGACAGTTAAGAAGGTAGACGAGGCTTACGAGGCTATGAAGGAGCTCGCAGCTCAGGGAGATATCCTTTTCGTAGGTACAAAGAAGCAGGCTCAGGATTCCATTAAGGAAGAGGCAGAGCGTTGCGGTATGTATTATGTAAATAATCGTTGGCTCGGCGGTACACTTACTAACTTCAGAACAATTGAGAAGAGAGTTCAGAGATTACTTGATCTTCGTGAGATGGAGAAGGATGGTTCATTTGACATTCGTCCTAAGAAGGAAGTAGCTAATCTCAAGAAGGAGATGGAGAAGCTTGAGCTTAATCTCGGCGGTCTCGTTGGAATGAAGAAGCTTCCTGCTGTTATGTTTGTTGTAGATACAAAGAAGGAGCACTTGGCAGTAGCTGAGGCAAGAAGACTTAATATTCCTATAATCGCAGTTGTTGATACAAACTGTGATCCGGATGAAGTAGATTATGTAATTCCTGGTAACGATGATGCTATTCGTGCAGTTAAGCTTTTCGCAAGCAAGATGGCTGATGCTGTTATCGAGGCAAGACAGGGTGAGCAGCTCTCAGATGTTGCTGCTGACGATGCTGAGGAGACAGTAGCAGAGGCTGAGGCAGAGACAGTTGAAGAGGTTGCTGCTGAAGAAGTAGTTGCTGAGACAGAGGCTTAATTAGATTTATCTTTAGGAGGACGAAATTATGGCTATCACAGCTCAACAGGTTAAGGAACTCCGCGAGCTTACAGATTGCGGTATTATGGATTGTAAGAGAGCTCTTACAGAGTCAGACGGTGATATTGAGAAGGCTAAGGCATGGCTTCGTGAGAAGGGTATGGCTAAGGCTGAGAAGAAGGCAAGCAGAATCGCTGCTGAGGGTACAGTTGCAGATTTGATTACAGATGATGCTAAGTCAGGTTTGATTGTTGAGATTAACATCGAGACAGACTTTGCTGCTAATACACCTAAGTTTAAGACTTTTGTAAGCAATGTTTCAAATCATATTATGGATAAGAAGCCTGCTGATGTTGATGCATTGTTTGCTCAGAATCTTAATATCGATGCTTCAAAGACAGTTTTGGATTATCAGAAGGAAGCTATTGCTGATATCGGAGAGAATACTTCAATTCGTCGTTTTGCTTTGTATGAGGTAAACGGAATGGGTTCTGTTGCTTCTTATATTCATGCAGGCGGACGTGTTGGCGTTCTTGTAGAGATTGCAGTAGATAACGATGATGTAATTTCTAACCCTGTATATAAGCAGATGGCTAAGGATCTCGGTATGCAGATTGCAGCTTCTAATCCTTCATGGGTAGCAGAGAGTGATGTTCCTGCTTCTGAGATTGAGAAGGAGACAGAAATCATTACTAATAAGGCTCTTGCTGAGGGTAAGCCTGAGAAGATTATTGCTGACAGAATTGTTCCTGGTCAGATTAAGAACTTCTACAAGATTAACTGCCTTTTGAATCAGGAGTATGTTAAGGATGATTCAATGACAGTTGCTCAGTATATTGATTCTGTAGCTAAGGAGTTGGGTTGTGCAATTTCTGTTGTTAGATTTGCAAGATTCGGTCTTGGTGAAGGTATCGAGAAGAAGGCTGATGACTTTGCTGCTGAGGTTATGGCTCAGGCTGGTCTTTAATCAGATAAACATAATTAAATAGAATCAGGACCGACTCAGAGTTGTTTTTTGAGTCGGTCCTTTTATATTCGGAGTTACTTACTGATTGTTAAAATATCAGTTTTGAGAAGTTGGGTTATTTACGACACCTGCAAACAGTGGTAACGATGTATTGTCACTGCTTGTTACCATATAGATGAATGGTCTGTTGAAAGTAAGGTATTTATCATTGTTTTCTGTGTCATATGCTCTGATTCCGACAGATGAGAAAGCTGCTGCCGTTACGCCTTCTTCGTCTATCATAATTCTAGATGCATGTACGAATTCATTTACATACAAATTACTGTCGTCTGTAATTTTTGAGAAATCAGATTTATTCGGATTGAAAATGTTTGTAATTCCAAGATTCGAAAGTTGATTTTCAAGCTCGTAAAATGACGATATATCAAATTTAGGAATCGTTAGATATAATGACGAGTCAGATGGTAATATCTGCTTTTTGTTTTCATTTGAGAGAAATTCTTCAAAATCTTCGGAATTAAGGATTTCTTCAGGAGAATACTCTTCATTAGGCAAGATAAACCACATAAGGTTACCGTCATCCAGTTCTTTATAGGTTGCCTCGAATGAATCACTGACAAAGTAAGGATATTGAGTTCCTTTGTCCGACATATATTCAATATCTATCTCATTTCCGTCCGATGTTTTGAAGGCGGCAATATATGGTTCTTCTCTTGAAGGAAAAGCAGTTTCCCAATTGCTGTTAAAGTATATTGCCGAGACTAAAGCCAGAATTGTATCCGGGTTTGTGTTGAATTTCTCTGCAGCTTCTTTAAGCATATTATTTGTTCTCTCATTAATCCAATTATGTATTTGGTCGTTTGCTTCTTCTGTTCCCATATTGACAGAATATGACTCATTCAGATAGTATTCGGCAAGATTTGATTCTGCTTCTTCCTTATAAGAGTAATTAATGCTTTTCCAAAGAGAATTTGCAAATGAAGTGTTCTGATTTGAAGTGTTCATTAATTTATTTACTTCATCTCTTATAGTATTTATATCTTCTGTTTGCAGTAACTCACATATTTGATTATATGAGTCACCATCTGTGATTTCAGTCAGCATTCCGAGAATAATGTACAAATTAGCAGGGGATATACTCATATTTGATTCCTTTGAGTATAGGGACTGCATAATCTCACAAGTAAAGTGTGCGATTTGTTCATCAGTAAGTTCCGGTACGCCTTCACCGTTGACAGTTGTTGCTTCAGGTGTTGGTTTGTCAGTTGATGCACGAGATGTCGATGTGCATGACGACATTCCGAGAAGCAATGAGGCGATTGTAACAGTAATAACAGAATTACGTAGTTTTCTTTTCATAACTTTTTCTCCGTTTTTCTATGATATTATTGAAGCAGTTGCTTCATGCTTATATTCTCGAAAATATGATTTTTAAGTTTCATATAATTGAGTTATATTTGGTGATAAATTGCGGCATCGTGTTTTTTTTTATTAAGGAAGGACTGTCAGTAATGTTTCGCGAACCTATTGGAAATTATTATGTAAGTATAAAAAATGTTGATACGGATGAGACAGGTGATATTGATCATAGACGTCGAGTACCGATTACTATTTTTTATCCGTCAAAGGCTTGGGAGAAGGAATGTCCGTATAAAGACGGAGCTTACCAGAAATCGGCACCTCATTTTGTCGATAACGGTGTTCGCACTTATTGTGGTATAGATGCGGAGTTTATTAATACAGAAAGGTCTTTGCCGGTTGTTATTTACAGTCACGGATTGACGGGATTTGAGATGGAAAGCACGGTTCTTTGCGCCGATATTGCATCAAAAGGATATATTGTGGCATCTGTCGGACATCCGTATGGTTCTTCCGCTGTAACTTATACAGACGGGAGTACATTTATTGACGATACTCCTTTCGAGAACTTAAAGAAAAATTTGAATGCTTTGGAAGCTTTATGGTATGAGGATATACTTGCAGCGACAAAGAAACTTAGGGAAATGAATAGCTCTGATTCAGGATGGAGCGGGAAGCTGAATATGAATTCGGTAGGTATACTGGGTGTATCTTTTGGAGGGTGTTGCGGTATTGCAGCCGTGTTAAAGGATGATACATATAAGTATGCTGTTAATTTGGACGGTTCATTGTTAACGGAACTTGATTTTATTTATAAAGATAAGCCTATACTTATTTTATGCAGCAGATTCAATGTTATGGCTTATCGCAAATTATCTGTTGCAGGTTGTACGTCGGTAGAAATAGAGAAAATCAAAAAAGTAACACATTGGGAATATTCAGACGGAATTTATCTTAGTGATAAAGGCAAAAGCAATCGTGAATGGGCAGACCGTGTAAGTAAATACAGGGCTGAACGGATAACAGATTTTATAGAAAAAGTAAGCAGTTAAGTTGTTTATTGAGAAAAATATTAATATTACCGTGTCAAGTCTTTTATTATTTAATAAATAAATATAAAATAGTAAAGATTGTAACGGAGGTTAATTTTATGAGTGAACCAAAATATAAGCGTATTCTTCTTAAAATCAGCGGAGAGGCTTTAGCCGGTGATAAGAAGATTGGAATTAATGATGATGTTGTAATTAAGATTACTGAGCAAATAAAGAAAGTTACTGACTTGGGTGTTCAGGTAGCACTTGTTGTAGGCGGCGGTAACTTTTGGCGCGGAAGATCCTCTGAGGCTATGGACAGAGTAACAGCCGATCATATGGGGATGCTTGCTACACTTATGAATGCACTTGCTCTGTCAGATGCTCTTGAACAGCATGGTGCTACTACTCGTGTTATGTCAGCTGTAGAGTGCAGACAGATGGCAGAACCTTATATCAAGAAGAGAGCAGTAAGACACCTGGAGAAGGGCAGAATAGTAATATTTGCCTGCGGTACCGGAAATCCGTTCTTCTCAACAGATACAGGCGCAGCACTGAGAGCTAATGAGATCGGCGCTGATGTATTTATGAAGGCAACAATGGTTGACGGTGTTTATGATAAAGATCCTAAGATTTATCCGGATGCAGTTAAGTATGATGTTATCAGTCATGATGATGTGTTAAGAATGAATCTTAAAGTTTTGGATGCTACTGCTGCTGCTTTATGCAGAGATAATAAGACAAAAATATTGGTATTTTCCATGGAGGATCCTGAGAATATTGTCAGAATCGCTTCAGGTGAAGAATTAGGTACTATTGTTGAGTAATGGGAGGTTACTATGATTGAGATTACAAAGAGTGATTATGATTCTATTGAAGAGAAAATGAAGAAAACCATTGCAAATTTGGTTGAGAATTTTAATGCTATTCGTGCAGGAAGAGCTAATCCACATGTGTTGGATAAAATAACAGTAGATTATTACGGTGCACCGTCTCCTCTTAATGCTGTTGCTAATATTCAGGTTCCGGAGGCAAGAATGATTACATTGACTCCTTGGGATCCTTCTACATTAAAAGAAATCGAGAGAGCAATTCTTGCTTCAGATTTAGGTATTACTCCAAGTAATGACGGTAAGATTATCAGATTGGTATTCCCGATACTTACAGAGGAAAGACGTAAGGAATTGGCAAAATCAGTAAAGACTTACGGTGAAGAAAGTAAAGTAGCTATTCGTAATGTCCGCAGAGATGCAATTGATAAGATGAGAGCAGCAAACAAAAAGAAAGAACTTACAGATGATGTCCTTAAAGAATACGAGGATAAGGTTCAGAAGATTACAGACAAGTATATAGATGAAGTTGAGAAGACTTGTGAAAAGAAGGAAAAGGAATTGATGGAAATCTGATTCTTGTAAGAAGCGAGGTAATAACTTCGCTTCCTTTTATGTATCAGTTTTTGTCCGGAGTGATTGATTAATATGGCGATTTTTGGTAGTAAAAATAATGAAATTGACAGTGAAATAAAGGTTCCCGTTTCACTCGGCGTGATTATGGACGGCAACGGAAGATGGGCAAAAAAACGCATGCTTCCGAGATCTGCCGGACATCGTGCCGGAGCGGAGAATCTTAAGGAACTTTGTCGTAATTGCGGTAACTACGGAGTTAAGTATCTTACCGTATATGCTTTTTCTACGGAGAATTGGTCAAGACCGAAAGATGAAGTGGATCAGCTCATGAAGCTTTTTGTTGAATTCTTTGATCGATATGATTCAGAATTGGAACAGGAAGGTATAAGAGTCAGATTTTCCGGTGATATAGCTTCTCTTCCGGATGAAATTCGCAAGGTTTGCGAAGAAGGTGAACGCAGATCTGTCAATCGTAAAAAAATGCAGTTAATTGTTGCATTTAATTACGGTGGAAGACGAGAACTTGTAAATGCGGTGAAAAATATTTCAGCGAAGGTAAAATCCGGTGAATTAAGTGTTGATGATATTGATGAGAATTTGATATCTCAGAATATGTATTTACCTGATGTACCGGACCCGGATTTAATTATAAGACCGAGCGGTGAGAAGAGACTTTCTAATTTTCTTCTTTGGGAATCGGCATATTCTGAATTATGGACATCCGATTGCCTGTGGCCTGATTTTGGATTTGAAGAATTGACAAATGCTTTTCGTGATTATTCAAAGCGTGACAGAAGATATGGCGGTCTTTCAAAAGAAAGTAACGAAAAAGGAAAGTAAAGATAATGAAGCAAAGAGTAATAACCGGTACTTTATTTACAATTGTAGTAAGTATTTTTATAGGATTAGCGTATTTTTATCCGATATTTTCACTGATTTTTTCATTGATTGTCGGAACGGTGGCTTCTGTAGAAATATATAAAGCATTGAAAGCTGGAAAATATCAGCCGTCTGCCGTATTTATGTTTTTTGGCGGAATATTTGCCTTGGGTTCTGTTTTGGCGGGGGCTGTTTTGACAGACAAATATCCGGCGCTTGCTTTTGAATTGTATTTGGTTTTGGAATTATCATTATGCCTTGTTGCTGCCATATGGCCTTCAATAAAAAACAAGAGTGATACGCAGTTTTATGATGGTATTGCTACCGCAGGCAGTATATTGTATATAACGTTCCCGTTATTTTGTTTGGTTGCAACCACTTATATTTTCGAGAACGGATGGTTCTATATGGTAGTTGCCTTGACTGCACCGTGGATTTCAGATGTATTTGCTTATTTTACGGGTGTTCTTTTCGGGAAACATAAGATTGTTCCTCACATCAGTCCTAAGAAAACTTGGGAAGGTTGTATCGGCGGAGCAATATTTTGTGCTTTGGCAGTAATGCTTTACTTTGATTTTGTTGTATACAGAATAGAAAATTTCAAAATGAATATCGTTGTTTTCTCAATTATTATGTTCCTTTTTGGGTTGGCAATTTCAGTCATGTCTCAAATCGGAGATTGGTTTGCTTCGGTAATTAAGCGTCATGTGGGAATAAAGGATTACGGAAAATTTCTTCCGGGTCACGGCGGAATGTTGGACAGATTTGACAGCACGTTTTACACATTGCCTGTCGGACTTCTCATAGGTGTGATTTTGTTTTTCTTGAAATAATTTCGAAAAGGGAATGAGGGATATGAAAAGGTTAACAATATTAGGCTCAACCGGTTCTATCGGTACACAGACTCTTGAAGTTGTCAGGAACAATCCGTCAGATTTTGCTGTAGAGGGGCTGAGCTGTTCATCGAATGTAGATTTACTGTATAAGCAGATTTTGGAGTTTAGACCGAGATTTGTAGCAGTCAGTAACGAGAATAAAGCTAAAGAATTGGCTGATAAACTCAGCGGTACCGTGGTAGAAGATTTTATTTCTCCGAAGATTTTTACCGGGGAAGATTCTAATTCTGAGATTGCTGTTGCTGGCGATACGGATATTGTGGTAGCAGCTATGGTAGGGGTTGCCGGTCTCAAACCTGTTGTTTGTGCAATTAACGCCGGTAAGGATATAGCTTTGGCCAATAAGGAAACATTAGTTGCCGGCGGTGAGATAGTTATGCCGCTCGTAAAGGAGAAGAATGTGAAGCTTCTTCCCGTAGACAGTGAGCATTCGGCTATTTGGCAATGCTTGTGGGGAGAAAAGCATAGTGATCTTGACAGAATCCTTTTGACTGCTTCGGGCGGCCCGTTCAGAGGATATACCGTTGAACAGTTGAAGGAAGTTACGCTTGATAAGGCTTTAAAGCACCCGACATGGAATATGGGCGGTAAGATTACAATTGATTCCGCTACTATGATGAATAAAGGCTTGGAAGTAATTGAAGCAAGTCATTTGTTCAGTATTCCTGTCGATAACATAGATGTTGTCGTTCATCCTCAAAGTATTATTCATTCGATGATAAGACTTAAGGATGGTTCGGTATTGGCTCAGATGGGTAAACCTTCAATGATAATGCCGATTATGGTAGCTCTTTATTATCCTGAAAGAGGTAACAGATTTTTGGAGGAGTTTAATCCTTTTGATTCGAGGTGTTCAAATATTACTTTCGAGAAATGTGATACTTCGGTATTTACTCTTTTGGATTTGGCTTACAGCATGGGAAGAATCGGCGGTTTAATGCCTGCAGTTATGAATGCGGCAAATGAAGAGGCAGTATTCGCTTTTCTGGATAAGAAAATATCTTTTTATGATATACAGAAATTGGTGCATGATGTATGCAATAATATATCCGATAACGTTAGAAGTGATGAGAATGTTTCACTTGACAGTATTATGGAAGCGGATAAAGAGGCACGAATAATTACTCGTCAGTATATGGGCAGATTGAATAAGTAATGAGGTATATATGATAGTCAGTATTATTGTAGTATTAGTAATGCTCGGAATTATAGTAACGATTCATGAGTTAGGACATTTTTGGGTTGCCAAACTTTTGAAGATAAAGGCGTATGAGGTTTCTATTTTTGTAGGACCGATTTTGGCTTCATGGAAACGTAAAGGTGTAGACTATTCGATACGAGCTATTCCTTTGGGAGCGTATGTCAGATTTTCTGATTTTGATGAAAACGGTGACGTTATTGTGTCGGATGATCCGCAACTTCTTATAAATCAGCCGAGATGGAAGAGATTTTTGGTTGCCATTGCAGGACCTGTTATGAATGCAATTTTAGGCGTGGTTTTGTTTACCATTTTGTATTCATGTATTAGTTTTACATCCTTGGATGTTTTTGAAGCTCCTGTGGACAGTCAGCTTTATGCTACGGAGTATAATCCCGGTGACAGAATATATAAGATTAACGGTCACAGAGTATGGAATTATATTGATATGTATTTCGAGATTGAGAAGGGATCATATCAAGAAGACGATATGATTGTTACATTTAAAGCTTCCGATACAGGTGAGCTTTATGATGTTACACTTGTTCCGGAATTGAAAACAAGACCGATGATGGGAATAAAATATTATCGAGATACTGATAACAAATATAACGGTTGGGAGATAATATCGGTTATGCCTGAACAGAACGGCGGTCATCCGGTGCTTAAGGAGGGCGACTATTTGACCGAGATTAACGGAGTAAGCGTTGAGGAGGCGTTAGACAATCCTTCGTTTACAGATATGCATGACGGAGATAACATGACATTAACGTATATACGTAACGGTGAAGAGTTTACTGCTGATTGTGTTACTACAACAATGACATATGCAAATGACAGAGGTCTTAATCCGACATATAAAAAAGTAGGTTCATTTGCGGATTTTCTTGAAGCATTCGGTTATGCAGCCAAGATGCCGATAAGTGTAGCTAATGTAAGTGTCAAGAGTATAGCCAGTGTTTTTGATGGCAGAGAGAAAGTATATAATATGGTTTCCGGTCCGGTAGGTGTTACTACGGCCGTGTCCGATGTTGTTCAGGATGTTGACCAGACAACTTCGTTTAAATTAGTTAATTTATTAAATTTGAGTGCCATGATTTCAATTGCACTTACTTTCTCTAATCTCCTTCCTATTCCAGGGTTGGACGGAATACAGATAATTCTTTTATTTGTTGAGATGATTTTGGGAAGACCGATATCAAAGAAGGCAGAAAATGTCATCACTGTTTTGGGCTTCATACTTATAGTCCTTCTTGTTATATTTGCTTTTACATCGGATATTGTTCGAATATTCGCCGGAGGTATGTGATATGGAAAAGATTAACAGAAAAAATACAAAAACTGTTACAGTCGGCGGTGTGAAAATCGGTGGTTCAAATCCAATTCCGGTTCAGTCTATGAATAATACCGATACAAAAGATGCTGAGACAACTTTGAGACAAATCAATGATTTGTACGAAGCAGGATGTGATATTACAAGAGTTGCCGTTCCTGATGAGAATGCGGCAGATTCTTTAAAGGAAATATGTAAAAAATCACCGATTCCGGTTGTGGCAGATATACATTTTGATTATCGACTTGCAATAAAAGCTGCTGAGAACGGAGCTTCTAAAATAAGAATTAATCCGGGTAATATAGGCAGTGAGGATAATGTAAGAGCAGTAGTAAAAGCATGTAAGGAACGCAACATACCTATCCGTGTCGGTGTGAATTCAGGTTCTCTTGAGAAAAGATTAATAGAAAAATATGATGGTATTTGTGCCGAGGCAATGACAGAGAGTGCTTTGAATTCCGTAGCTATATTGGAAAAGCAGGATTTTGACGATATCGTAATCAGTATAAAATCATCAAGTCCGTTGCTTACGATACAGACGTACAGAGAATTAAGTTCAAAATGCAATTATCCGTTGCATGTAGGTGTAACAGAAGCCGGTACACTAAGAGAAGGCATAATTAAGTCATCCGTAGGAATAGGAACACTTCTTGCCGAAGGTATAGGTGATACGATAAGAGTGTCTTTGACCGGAAATCCTATAGATGAAGTGAGAGCCGGTATCGGTATACTGAAATCACTGAATTTGAGAAACGGCGGAATAACTTTTGTATCCTGTCCTACATGCGGAAGAACACAGGTTCCGTTAATTGAATTGGCTAATGAGATAGAAGACAAAATCAGTGGTCTTCCTTATAATTTGAAGGTTGCCGTGATGGGTTGTGTTGTTAACGGCCCGGGTGAGGCAAAAGATGCTGATATCGGTTTGGCAGGCGGAAAGGATGAGTTCCTGCTTTTTAAGAACGGAGTTACTGTTCGTAAAATACCTGCCGAGAATGCCGCTGAAGAGTTCGTAAAAGAGGTAATAAGCCTTGGTAAGGAACGAATGAAATAAGATTGC
>JAKSRF010000059.1 GCA_024403755.1 Clostridia bacterium | reverse complement strand
GTAAATGCTATACATTATGAAGAAGAGGATTTTTTTAAGTGAGTTTATTTAAGGAATACGATGAATGCAGACTTTGTCCGAGACAGTGCGGCGTTAACAGAAATGAAGGACAAACGGGCTTTTGCGGAATGCCTGCTGAGGCGGTTGTAAACTTGATTATGCACCATTTCGGAGAAGAACCGGTTATAAGCGGTATTTCAAAGGAAAAGAATAAAGGCAGCGGTACCGTGTTTTTTGAGGGATGTCAGCTAAGGTGCGCCTTCTGTCAGAATCATTCGATATCACGCGGTGAGACATTCAAGGGCAGAAGAATGTCATCCGAGCAATTGGCAGAAGAATATTTAAAGCTTCAGGAAGAAGGTGCATATAATATCAATCTGGTAACGGCTTCGCACTTTCTTCCTGTAGTAGCAGAGAGCCTGCGTATTGCAAAGGAACGGGGACTTATAATTCCGGTGGTTTATAATAACGGCGGATATGAACGGGCGGAGTCTCTTAAGCTTCTTGACGGACTTGTAGATATTTATATGCCGGATATGAAATACTTTTCTTCAAAGCTGTCGGGTGAAGTAGCTGCGGCACCTGACTATTTTGAACGTGCAACGGAAGCTTTGGCTGAGATGTACAGGCAGGTAGGTAAAGCAAAAGTTAATGCTGACGGTATCATGGAGAAGGGCATTATAGTGAGACATCTCATGCTTCCGGGAGAGCTTTTTGATACGCGTAAAATTCTTGATTATTTGATTGATACTTACGGTAATAATGTTTATATCAGTCTCATGTGTCAGTATACTCCGTGCTGTGAGGTAATTGAGAATAATACAATGCTGTCTGCGAAGATGAAGAAGCAATTGTCCAAAACGCTTAATCCAAAGCATTATGAGACTATGGTTGATTATATTGATGTATTGGGACAGGAAAATGCTTTTTGTCAGGAATTTGAGGCAACCGGAAATGAGCTGTTGCCTGACTTTGTATTTTGATTTTGTAAGTGGAGTTTTAACGGAAGTAGTGTATAATGTTTCTTGTATTCTGTTATTGTACGGCATTATACACAAAAAGAATTAAGGTGGATTAGGAATGCTTGAATTAGGCATTATATATAGAGACGGACTTGTTTTGCAACAGGGAAAAAAGATGAGAATCAACGGAACATTTATTCCGAATATAGCAAAACAGGTAACAATAAAAGCTGCACTTAAGAGCGGTACCAAAACAGTATCAGAAGGCTCTGTTTCGGTGGAATTGGTAAACGGGGAGGAGTCTGCTCCGTTCACTGTATCGTTGTCGGAAATGTCAAAAGGCGGACCTTTTACGCTTGAGATATACGAGTTAAATCATCCGTCCACTCTGATTACCATTGATGACGTTTACGTAGGAGAGGTGTGGCTGGCAGGAGGTCACGAGAACAGGACGCTGCCTTTGTGTCATACTCTTAATGCCAAAGAAGAGGTGTCTGATTTTAAGGACAGAAAAATCAGATATTACAAGGTTCCTGTTGCTGATGAGAATACTCCGGCAGAGGATCGTACAAGTGAATGGACGAGAATCGGCAAGAAGAATGTGGGCAGTATGTCTGCCATTGCTTATTATTTCATTAAATCCCTCAGAAGTAAGCTCACGGCCAATACGATGATAGGTATTGTCGAGTGTGCTGCAGATGATACATCTGTAATGAGTTGGATGAGTGAAAATAATATTCGTAATACCGTCGACGGTAAACTGGCTTATAAGGAATATATGAGTGAACTGTATGACAAAGACAGTAAGGAATACACAGATATTGTCAGACAAATCGGTGAAGAGGTAAGACAGAACTGGGACAAGCTGAATGAGATGATAAAGGAAAATCCGTATATTACGTATTCCGATATGCTTGAAGGAATAGGACATGGTAAGCTTGAACTTCCGAAGCTTAAGGATGATGTAGGAAGACCGGGTATTCTCTTTAATAATATGTTGATGAGCATAAAGTCTTTTTGCTTCAGAGGTGTTATTTTCTATCAGGGTGAGTCTGATTATGAAGAACGTTGTGAGCGCTATTATACTTTATTTAAATCTATGATTAACGAATGGCGGGAAGTATTTGAGGATGAGAAGCTGCCGTTTATTTACGCACAGTTGCCGATGTATATCAGTAAAACAAGAAGATTTATGAACTTTGACGATATGCACCTTCCGATACTTAGGAGTGCTCAGACACGCGTAGCAAACGAGATGCCGTATACTTATATGGTTACGCTTACCGATTGCGGTGAATTTGATAATATGAGACCTTCCGATAAAATGACGCCCGGAACAAGAATGGGTTTATCAGCGCTTAAGCATGTTTACGGTAATTTTGATTTGTCAGCCGATGCTCCGCATGTGGTTGATATCAAGAGAGGTTCCGAAGGCGTAGAGATTAGCTTCGGCGGTGATTTTAAGGAATTGACCTGTGTTTATTCAGATGCTTCTGAATCAGGATTTGAACTTGCCGGTAATACGGATGAGTTTTTTCCTGCTACGGCAAGTATTGACTTTGACGGAAAGACTGTTATACTTGACTGTCCGAAGGTTGAATTCCCGACGAAGGTGCGTTATGCTTACTTTAGTTACGGTAATGCGCCGCTTGTTACGGATAAAGGACTGGCGGTAGGACCTATTAATGAGCTGATTGAGAAGAAACCTGAATTCTGATTTATCGGAATGATTTATCGGAAAAGGTGATTATGGAGAACTTATGGCGGTTGTTCGGTTAAGACCATATTGTACTGATTATATCTGGGGCGGTGAGAAGCTCCGTGAAGAATATGGAATTGAATATGACGGAAAGCGTCTTGCTGAGGCGTGGGTTTTGTCTTGTCATAAGGATGGTCAGTCAGTTATTGATTCAGGTGAGTTCAAGGGATTAAAATTATCCGAATATATTGAGCAAAAAGGTCAGGATATTTTGGGAGCCAATCATACAAGATTTGAGTTTTTCCCTATAATAACCAAACTGATAGATGCGCGCGAGAATCTCTCTATTCAGGTTCATCCGTATAATTCTTATGCTCTTCAGGAGGAAGGCGAGTTTGGTAAAACCGAGATGTGGTACATCGTTGAAGCCGGTCCTGATGCTCAGATTTATTACGGCGTAAACCGAGGTACGGACAGACAGGAAGTGGCGGAGATGATAGCAAACGGAACTTTTACCGAACTTCTCAATGCTGTTCCGGTTAAGGCCGGTGATTGCTTTTATATCCCGGCAGGTACGATACATGCTATCTGTAAGGATGTTATAGTAGCGGAGGTTCAGCAGAACTCTAATGTAACTTACAGGGTATATGACTACGACCGTGTAGATTGTAACGGTAACAAGCGTGAACTTCACGTTCAGAAGGCACTGGATGTGGCAAGATTTGAGCCGAATTACTCGACACGCCATTTCGGAAATCATTTGGTAAGATGTAATTATTTTACGACTGATGTTTTCAAGGGGAATACGACGGATGAGGTAACGGACAGATCTTTTGTATCTTTGGTTGTTCTTGAAGGAGAAGGCGAACTTACCTTTATCGAGAACAGTGAAGAAAAAACTCTTGCAATAAAGAAGGGTGAGTCCTATTTTATGGACGCTGCAAGTTTAGGGGATAAATATAACTATGAATTGAAAGGCAATAAGCTTTGTGTGCTTAAAACTCAGATAGGAAAGATTGAGGATATTAAGTAGCAAAGGGGCAAGGAATTAAAATGAATATTGCACTATTTATGCTTCCTAAATCGATGGCGGCATATCTTTATGATGATTATACTGTCAGACAGGCACTTGAGAAAATGGCATATCACGGTTATGCTGCAATCCCTGTAATTGACAGAGAAGGTTATTATGTCGGCACGGTCAGTGAGGGCTCTTTTCTTTGGTATCTTGTAAACGGAGAAGGAGGAGAACTTCATCCTATAGATATTTCTTCTCTCGAAAATGTGATGCTTAAGGATGTACCGTATGATAAGCGTAATACGACGGTCAATATCTCTGCATCTATAGAAGAGATATACGATAAGGTTTTAAATCAGAATTTCATTCCTGTTGTTGATGACAGACAGGCTTTTATAGGAATTATTACCAGAAGTGCGGTTATTCAGCATTTGAGGGAGAAATCCGGAATAGATGAGCAGGATTGACATTGACGAGAAGTTAACGGAAGAGCTTCAAACCCTGAGTAATTTACAACTCAACAGTGAGGAGAAGGACAGGGTTAAGAGAGATTTTGCGCAGATTCTCGAATATATAGATATTCTCAGTGAATGTGATACTTCCACTGTCAGGGATACATTTGTAAGTGACCCGATAACCGGCGGCCTACGTGATGACAAAGTATTCGAAGATAAAATGATAAACCCAAGCGGTACGGAAATAAGCGTTCCGGAGGTGCTGTAATGAACAGTATATCTTCTGAAGACCGTGTAATCAGAGCAATCGCAGATATTGACAGATATTCCGATTACAATGCGGTCACTTCGGTTTTCAGCGATGTCGAAGAAAGAGCCCGTGAGGTTGACTGCCGTATTAAGGCGGGGATTATTAAAGGAAGATTGGCAGGAATGCCAATTGTCATAAAGGACAACATTTGTGTAAAGGGTGAGATTACCTCTGCCGGTTCAGCGATACTTAAGAACTTTGTTTCGCCTTATAATGCAACGGTAATTGACAGAATCATTGAGGCGGGACTTATTCCTGTTGCTCATACTAACATGGATGAGTTTGCGATGGGGTCAACATCAGAGACTTCTTGCTATGGTCCTGTTCATAATCCTCTTGATTTTAATCGCAGCGCCGGAGGATCTTCAGGCGGAAGTGCTGCTTGTGTTAAATTGGGAATTACACCGCTGGCATTGGGATCGGATACCGGCGGTTCTGTTAGATTGCCTGCTTCGTACTGCGGTCTTTACGGATTAAAGCCTACATACGGAAGTGTCTCAAGATACGGACTTATTGCATATTGTTCTTCTATGGACCAAATCGGAATTATCGGTTCAGATGTCAGAGATATATCTGAATTGTTCGAAATTATTGCGGAACAGAAGAAGCAGGAGGTTTATTCAATATCAGGCGGAGTAAGGGTTGCTGCTCTTGCAGGTTTTGATAAGAGATATGACGAGTTTTTGTCTTTGATTGCTCCTATGGTTGCTTCGACCGAGACGGTTGAGCTTCAGACGCTTAAGTATGCAGTTCCTTCTTATTATGTTATTGCGACTGCAGAAGCTTCGTCAAATTTAGCAAGATATGACGGAATCAGATACGGCTTAAAGGGAAACAGTACTGAACAGGTAAGAACGGAAGGCTTCGGAACTGAAGTTAAACGCAGAATAATGCTTGGTAATTTTGTTTTGTCACACGGCTATTACGACAGATATTATCAGAAAGCCTGCAACGTTCGCAGGATTATTAAAGATGAGATAACCAAGCTTTTCGAGAAGTATGATGTGCTCATTCTGCCGACTTCTTCGGAGGGAGCACCGCTTCTGGGAGACAGTCTTGACAATCCGCTTGAAATGTATAAAAGCGATGTATATACGGTGCTTGCCAATCTTACGGGGTGTCCGTGCATTACGATTCCGTGCGGTAAGGATAAAAACGGTATGCCTTTAGGTTTGCAGATTATGGGAAGGCATAATGAGGAGAATTTACTTCTTGCGTTGGCAGAGTGTTATCAGAGCAGGAGGGCTTCCTATGAACTATGAGACTGTAATAGGACTTGAGGTACACGTTGAACTTCTTACTGACAGTAAGTTGTTTTGCAGTTGTCCGAACAGCTTCGGAAAAATCCCTAACAGTCTGACGTGCCCGATATGCATGGGGCTTCCGGGGGCTTTACCTTCGCTCAATCGCCGTGCTGTGGAATATGCGATAAGAACCGGCTTGGCTCTCGGCGGAACCATTAATCCGATAAGTATCATGGATCGTAAGAATTATTTCTATCCTGATCTTCCGAAGTCATATCAGATATCACAGCTTTATTTTCCTATTTGTCTGGGTGGCGCAGTTGATATAGGGGAGAAGAGTATAAGGATTCATGAACTTCACCTCGAGGAGGACGCCGGCAAACTTATACATGATGATTCTGCGGGACGTACATTTGTTGACTATAACAGGTGCGGCGTTCCGTTGATTGAGATAGTGACAGAACCGGACATAAGAAGCGGTGATGAAGCTGTGCGTTTTCTTGATAATCTGAGACGTACGCTTAAATTCATCGGAGTATCAGATTGTAAAATAGAAGAAGGTTCGATGCGCGTGGATGTTAATTTGTCGGTACGTAAGCTTGGTTCCGATAAATTAGGCACAAGAACAGAGATGAAGAATCTGTCTTCCTTCAAGGCTGTAAGCAAGGCTGTTGAGTATGAGTCTGCAAGGCAGCAGACCTTAATTGAGAACGGCGAAATTGTTGTAATGGAAACAAGACGCTGGGACGAGAATAAGTGCGTAACAATCGGTATGAGACCTAAGGAAGAAGCATATCAATACAAGTATTTTCCGGATCCGGATATTGAACCGATTGTAACGAACGAAGCTTATTTGACTGAGGTTCGTTCCGACATGTGTGAGCTTCCTTCAGTCCTCAAAAGAAAAATGATTGAGGAAGACGGACTTCCTGAATACGACAGTGATATTTTGACTTCGGAGCCTTTTCTTGCGGAACTGTATAAGGTTACAAGAGATATTACCGAAAGTGCAAAGGATTCATCTAATTGGATTCTGACTGAGTTTCTTAAGCTTTGGTGCAACGAGAGTGATTGGAACAGTATGCGTAAGGAATCACTCGGAGAATTGATTGTGCTTGTAAATTCAGGGAAAATAAGCAGACAGACCGGTAAAGAGGTACTGGTTCGTATTTATGAGGATAAGGTTATACCTGCAGAATATGTAGAGGAAAATAAACTTGCCATGATAACAGATGCTGAGATAATCGGCAAAGCAGTTCAAAATGTCATCGAGCAAAATCCTCGTTCATATGCCGAATATATGGAGGGAAACAAAAAGAATTTCGGTTTTCTTATGGGGCAAACAGTGCGTGCCCTGGAAAATCGCGGTGATCCTTCGGTTATACGCGAGGTTTTGTCCTCCTATCTGGACAGGGGAACATTTGAATAAAAAATGATAGTGTGATATTCTTAATAATTATGATTTCATCGAAAGGATAAGTGTTTTAATGGGCGACGGTGCGGGGAGTACCCTAATAGAATTGTTAGTTGTATTTATTCTTATTTGTGTTAATGCTTTTTTTGCCGGTACAGAAATGGCGGTTATTACATTAAACGATGCCAAGATTCGCAAGATGAGTGAAGACGGCAATAAAAAAGCCAAGACGGTTTTGGGATTTATTGAGAATCCGGGTTCTTTTCTTTCTACCATTCAGGTCGGAGTTACATTTGCAGGTTTCTTGTCATCAGCTTTTGCTTCCAGCAGTTTTGCGGAGAAACTGACCAATATACTGGATCCGAACGGATTGCATTCTTGGATAAAGACATTGTCTACCATCCTTATTACGATTATTCTTTCGTTTTTTTCTCTTGTTCTCGGTGAATTGTTTCCTAAGAGAATTGCTCAGAGATATCCGGAGAAGTGGTCATTTGCCGCTGCCGGTGTGGTCGGCTTTTTCAGTAAGATAACCAAGCCTTTTGTTATGTTGCTTACATTTTCTACAAACAGTTTGTTGAAGCTTTGCAGAATCGATCCGGATGAGAAGGATCCTGAGGTAACCGAAGAGGAGATTCGAATGATGGTCGATGTCGGTTCAGAATCCGGAACAATAGAAGACAGTGAGAAAGAAATGATTCAGAACATCTTCGAATTTAACGATAAAGAAGTATCTGAGATTATGACCCATCGTAAAAAGATTGTATCGCTTCCTATTGATGCCGAATATGAGACTGTTATGAGACTTGCAAAGAGTGAGAAATATACGCGTATTCCGGTTTATAAAGATACAATAGACGATATCGTCGGTATTCTTCATATTAAGGATTTGTTGGGCTTTGAGATGATGACCGACAAAAAGAAGTTCAATTTATCCAAGATAATCAGAGAACCATTGTTTGTTCATGAGACACGTAAAATATCCAAGCTTTTCGCAGAAATGAAGACCTGCGGAATGCAAATGGCGGTTATTCTTGATGAATACGGCGGTACCATGGGTATAGCAACCATGGAAGATATGCTCGAGGAGATAGTAGGAAATATCTCGGATGAATTCGATGATGATGAGCATGCATGCATCAAGCTCAGCAACGGCGACCTTGTAGTAGAAGGCGATATGACGTTAAGCGACCTTGAGAACATAATCGGAATTGAACTTACCGACGATGATTATGATACGATAGCAGGTCTGGTAATTACTCTTCTTGATCGTGTTCCGGAAGATAATGAGAAGCCCGTTGTTAAGTATAAGAATTTGGATATCAAGGTTCTTCGTGTACAGGAGAGATGGATTTCAAAGGTTATGATTCACATTAATCCTATAACGGAATCGATGGGTGATGATTCAAATAGTGAAGAGACAGCAGAAGCCTAATCTTAGATACTATTATTGATAATATATGAAGCTTTTGAAATAGTTTTCTTGCATTATTTATAACATCGAATTATAATGTTTAATGCTTTGCTGTAAATTTGTTTATCAGCTGGCGATATGATTGGATACAATTATATGAAGTTAAAATAAAGAAAAGGTAGGTTTGCTGTTATGGCTAACTCTAAGAATCTGAAGAAAGGTCTTCATACAAAGACCAAGAATAATGTACTGATCGGCATAATTGTCGCTGTAGTAATTCTTACAATTGTCGGATATGTAATCTATGTATCAGGCTTTTTGCCGAGTGTTATGACCGGCGTTAAAATAACAAAGGTAAATGAGAGCGGTAAGACTGTTGTTGTGGATAATGTTTCCGTTGCTGAATTAAACATCCATTATTTTCAGGTTATTAATGAGTACAATGCAACAGGTGCCTTAGAGACAAACGGTGATTTAGACGCGATAGATGAGACTACCGGTAAGACCTTGCGTCAGCAGATGACAGATAAGGCTGCTGAAAATATTAAAAATTTGTATTTCCTTATTGAGTGGGGTAAGGCTAACATATCTAACTTCAGTGATTTGGAGAAAGTAGCTTCTCACTATATGGAGATTTCTATTGATAATCTTCGTGACAGTGCAGAGAAGTACAATTATCCTAATCTTACAACTTATTTGCATGCTATGTATGGCACAGGTTGTTCATTAAGAGTATATCGTGATACTGTTCAGAAGGAAGTTCTCGGTGAGCTTATTCAGACTTATGTACAGCAGTACAATTTCGGTGCTGATCGTGAAGTGTTACAGCAGGATTTTGATGCTAATCCTTTGAACTACACACGTTGTGATTTTAACTATTATTCTTTCCCTGCTGACTCAACAGTTAATGAAGATGGTGAAGTAGAATTTGATAATACAAAGGCTTTGGAGAACGCTAACTATGTAGCTTCCAAGACAACGGATTCTGCATCATTTGTTCTTGCAGTTATGGATAAAATTGAAGATGAGGAAGAACTTGCAAGCTTTGAGACAGCAACAGATGATCCTACATTGATGGAAGGTGCTACTAATATTTCAATTTCCGGTATGGCAGGCGGTGAAGCCAATGATTTCCTTTTCGAGGATGGTGAGATTGGTACTACCAAGGTTATTGATATGAACAGTAGTGTTTGGGTAATTTTCCTTAAGGACCGTTACATGAATGATATGCCTGTAGTTACTTATCGTACTCTCGTTCTCTATAACGATAAGAAGGTTGCAAACGGTGATTCTGAGGAAGAAGTAGCAAAGAGCTGCGATAAGCTTGTAGAGAAAGCAAACAGCATTGTTGCTTCAATTACTGATGAGCAGTCATTTGCAACACAGGTTGGACTTAATTCCAGCAACTCAAACGATATTATGACCGGTGGTAAGTCCGTAGGTATGACGGAGAAGGATTTTGAATCTACCAACGGTTCTGAGCTTCCTACAGGAACACGCCAGCTTAAGGAGTGGGCTTTTGATGCTTCGAGAGCACACGGTGATATGACTGTAATCAGAAATGAAGGTAATACAACTGTTACGATTTATTACTGGGTTGAGTCGGTTCCGGCTTGGTTGTATGAGGCAGAGCAGCAGGTTGTTGCTACTCAGTACAGTGAATTCGCTGCAGATCCTGCAGTTATTCCTGAGTCAGCCAATGTTCAGATTGCCTATGACTTGATTAAGAGATTGACATACTGATTGGTATTTAGCTTTAAAAGTGATTTATTCGAGGTTGTCTCAGAAAGTAATGAGGCAGCCTCGTTTTTTTGTTCTTCACGGAGTCTTGCGGAATCAGCAAAATATTGAAGAATACAGAAAACTTATACTGTGGGTACTTAGTGCGTACGGTTTTGAGCGCACGGTTTTGAGCGTACGGTTTTGAGCGCACGTTTAGTGAATCAAGACGAACAACTTGACGAGAATCACTAAAATCTCTGATTTTTGTCACTAACCAAGTGACAAAAACGGCTTAAAT
>JAKSRF010000058.1 GCA_024403755.1 Clostridia bacterium | reverse complement strand
TCCGAAAAGCTTAACGAACGACCTTACAGCATTGTCAAATCTTCGCGATGAATCAAATAATATTGTCTCCGACGGCATCATAATTACTTCTTTAAAACCTCTCCGTTAACAGTCATATCGGTAGTCTGCTCAGTATCAGTAGGAGTAAACACAATTGTATATTCCCCTTCTTCAAGCTCGACTGTCTCATTGAACAGATACATTCCTGCGCCGAATTCTTTCTCCGACACCGTATCTTCATTCTCATTAACAACAACTATATCTGCGCCTTCACCTGTAAGATCCCCTGTCAGTATGATATTGTATGTACCATCCTCATCAATTGTAAATTCATAAGGTACATAATCATCTCCGAGAGTCTGACTTCCGCTGAATTGCGTAATAAGGCCTTGTCCCAAGGAAGAGAAAACTATCATCACTAATCCGCCGAAAAACATCGTCACGGAAAGTATGGCTGCAATAACCCATTTTGGTGCAGTAGGCTTAACTGCCTTAAGAAGCTGCATACCTAACATAATCAAAACCGGTGCAAGAAAAGCTATAAAAACAAACGCTCCTATTAAACTCATAGGATTCGCATTCAAAGCATTCATTGCTGCGGCAGTATTAGCAGCTGATACCGATTCTGAACCGGCACTTAAAGAACTTATTAATGTAACGATGAAATTATTAAAGAAGTGAAGCAAGGAAGGAAGTAATATATTGTTGCGCTTCACCATTATGTAAGCCATCATCGCGCCCATAAATGCAGTAGGTAAGAACTTTATTGCAGACGTATGAAGTATACCGAATCCTATTCCTACAAGAACACATGCAAGCAATTCGCTCTTAAATCCTCTGAAATACGACAACAAGCCGCCTCGCATAATCGACTCCTCACATATAGCCGGAGTAGCAGCAATAATAAAAGCAATCAACAAAGGCGGAAGTCCGCTCTGTGTAATAATTGCAGTTGATTCAGCCACATTTGAATAATCCGAAGGGAATAAAAACATTCCGATACCCGCAAAAAGCAAATCAAGAAGAATACATCCTATCGCAAGAATAATAACTCCTACAATATCGATAATCTTGATTTTATGAATAGGAAAAACTTCCTTGAGCGGAGTCTTATGCAATTTGGTTACCGTTATGGCATATGCCAAAAAAACCAACTGACCTAAAATAAGTCCCGGTATACCCAAATAAGAAATTAATAACGAATATGGAAAGAGCAGGATTAAAAACAATCCGATGTAATACAAAATGGCCTTCCAAGGTTTCCATGATGCTTGATTTGACAAAGTCTGCATATATATCTCCTTACTGAAATGTTATTACTTATACAAAGTCTGTAAAACCATAATCTACAAACTCACAACAAGATTATACATTAAAATCGATATAACAAGTAATAAACTCCGTACTTTAAATTACAAATAAAAGCCTTTCTTTTCTACCAGCTCATATATTTTATTTCCTTTATCAAACTTATTGAAATCCTTCTCAGTAAGAATGAGATAACCTTGTTCTCCATCGGCAGTATTTTTGAGGCTCACGAAGTCAACCGCAATATGAAACTTGATGTCTCTTTTGACTCGGTGAGTCAACTCTGTTTTATAATCCAAGATTGAGGTTCGGGATTTGCCGCTCCTTGTCTTGTTAATCTTAAGTTCGGAAACTGTAACTTCCTGAACCAGAAAGCTGCGTTTTTGAATACTGAACTGACGCATAAAATGCTTACCGAATATTAACCATGTCTCTGAGAAACAAATCGGCATCAGCACAAGCGGAACCCAAAAGAAATCATTTTCTGCAACGGACCAAAAAGTCAACGGAGGAACAGACATATTAGCAAGAATTACTATCACCTTCTGAAGCAACATGCTATCGTCTTCAAAAACAAGAGCCAAACTGTAGCCGTACCAAAATAAATAAAAAAGCACAGCCGGCAGAAAAAAAGCGGAGATAAACGGTGTTAATGCACAACAAGCTGTAAAGCCGATTGCAAATGAAACATGCACCCAAACCCGCTTCATTCGCTGCCGATTCAGCTGTTTTATTTTTGTAAGACAATGGTCGTAAATCTCATCATTCGGTTTTTGCCAATGCATATACTTACTCTCCCTACGCCGCCTGAAAAGATAGCAGTACATGAATATTTATCAATATATATTCATGTATTGCAACAAAAACAAACAATTAATCGACTCTTATTTCACCTGCAAGAATCTTCTTATAATCTTCATAGTTTTTGCGCAGAAGTGAAGGTGTATCCAAAGAATACGGGCATCTCGATACGCATTGACGACAATCAATACATTTCTCTGTTTTGCGCATTTCTTCCTGCATCGCAGGTGTCAGCCAGTTCGCCGACGGAGCACGTCTCAACATCAACGACATTCGGGCGCACTGATTAATCAGTATCCCTTGCGGGCACGGCATACAATAACCGCATCCGCGGCAGAAATCTCCGGACAATGTCTTGCGTTCTTCAGCAATATAAGTTGCCGTCTCATCATCCATAACGGGAGTATCATTAAAATAAGCAAGCCACTCCTCAAGCTCACTCATTCTCTGAATTCCCCATATCGGTAATACATTATCAAAGTCATTCATAAAAGCCATAGCTGCTTTTGAATTTGTTATCAAGCCGCCTGCCAGACCCTTCATTGCAATGAACCCGACGTTTTGCTCACGGCAAAGCTTTACAAGTTCAATCTCACGCGGACCCGACAGATAACTGAATGGAAATTGCAGCGTCTCATAAAGTCCTGACTTAACTGCTTCAAATACAATTTCTATTTTGTGAGCAGTTATTCCGATGTGATTAATCTTGCCTGCTGCTTTAGCTTCAAGCATACATTCATACATGCCGGTACCGTCATTCGGTCGATAGACTCTGTCTGCGCAATGGAATTGATATATATCTATATAATCCGTACGGAGTTTATTAAGTGATGTATCCAACTGCAATTTGAAATCATCGGGCTTTTTTGCCATGCTTTTCGAGGCTATAAAAATATCGGAACGGACATCTGCCAAAGCTGCACCAATCTTCTCTTCGCTGTCTGAATAAGCTCTTGCCGTATCAAAAAAACGCATCCCGCCTTCATAAGCTCTGCGCAGGATTTTAACAGAAGTTTCCATATCATCACGCTGAACCGGAAGCGCACCGAAAGCATTCTGTTTAACCTTTATTCCCGTAGAACCCAACAAAACCGTATTCATAACAGTACTCCTTACTCATTGATTTTCTCTAATACAATAAGGCCGCATTCAGTCGGATGATCCATAAAAATCACGTCCTTTGCTTCGGATTTAAATCGAAGCAGCTTATACATTATCATAGTATCGCCGGCTGCTCCCACGAGCATTACCACGCCGTAAAACAACATACTTGTGTTGCCGATTATAAATGCCGTTATATACGGAAACAAACCCAGGATTACGCCCGGCATCACACAACCGATTAGATATTGCCATTTTCCCAAAGGTTCAAGGCAGGTACAATAAGGCGTAAACATTTTTACAATAAATCCGAACTCAATTGATTTAGCGTGCTCGCTTGCAAATATTCCCCAGAAAAAGCCGTGTATAAATTCATGTATGGCAAAACTTATAAACAAAAACAGTATAAGTTTCCAACTATAATTCGCGATATAATCTCCGTATATTATCGAATACAAAACGCTTGACAAAGCAATCAGTACTACACAGGCAACGGTAGCAACAACATTGGCTTTCACAATAGAAATTGTAAGGTCAGTTCGCTTATAGCCCTCAGCCTCCTTGTGAGAAATAATTTTACTTATTTTCTCCAGTCTTCGTTGCTCCTTCGGAGTTAACTTTCTTGTCTTGTTATCAGCCATATATTGCTCCTCCTATTTGAATTCATGTTTGCATATATTATCGTAGCAGCGATTCTCACACCAGTACACCGTCATCTCGCTTACGTTGAAAACCATAGATACAACGGTCGGACACACCTCTTGCGAACACGCCTTCAAAACCTCAAAACAATCAACTGTGTCAAAATCGGAATTTGCCTGAGACAGTAATCGTTCTGCAGTCAAATATCTATCCATGCCCATCCACGGATGCTTCTCGGAATCACCCTTAAACGGAGAAAAATTAGTAAGAATTTTATATTCCGGCTTATCATAATACTTGTATCCCTGCCCCGGAATAATATGCAAAACATTTCCTTCCTTATCCGACAGTGAGGACATAAATGTATTCCCGGGTACGCTGTACACATCATTATTGAAAACCAGTTCCTTGGTCTCCTCAAAGGTTCTTTTGCGGAGCAGAAGTTCTATTCCGAGCATCATGGAAATCAAGCATTCCTCTCCCTGCGGCGGATTGCTTCTGTCATCGAAAGGATGGCACGTCGGCATACCAATAAACTCACCTCTTGAATTCGCCCCGAACAAAGGAAGCCAGCCTTCCTTATCATCAAATATTTCTATATAAACGCCGTCGTCATCTTCACGTATTCTGTGCTCCATATCAAGAATATCCAAATTCCAGCCGACCAACGTCTTATTCTTGTTTACAACTATACTCGTGCACATTAATTGTATCCCTCATTTTCTGTACAATATGACTCTTATCTTACCGAATCTTTAAAGCTTTCTGAAACGAACTTACTCATTAAGCATTCGTCCCTTTCAAATTCTCCTACATGAAATTTTATCACACAGACGGCAGTTCTAAGCATACGATTTCTTCAGGCCGAGTGTAAACATAACAACCTGCCTTATTTAATGTCTCATCTATATTGGGATTCATGTAGATTATCGGGATACCTCTTCTTGATACTTCTACCCTACCCCTCGGGTAGTAAATGATTAGAAATTCGGACATCACATGCCCTGCGTTTTATAGTCGGATGACACCTTTTCGAGAAGCTTTAAAGAAGCGGATATTAAAGTAAAAAAAGCGGGGCGGTCATTTATTTAACCGCTCCGCACATATTGATCGGATTATATATTCTTAGCAAACAGATAATCTTGGCCGCCGCCCAAATTGGTAATCTCTCTTACAAAGGAGTATCCATAGTGTTCATAGAGGCCTGCAAATGCACAAGGAATATTGCTCTTTCTGAAACCGAGTTTCCTCAGATAATCATTTGCAAATGCAATCATTTTCTCACTTACACGGTTTCCTCGGTACTCTTCGGAAACAAATACGGAAGAAACCCAAGGATATACGTCCGGCAAATCGTAGTAATCCTCCTTCATAACCGAAGTCATACCTATGATTTTTCCGTCGGCCTTGGCAACAAACATTGTCTCCCAATCCGTAAATCTTGCATTCTTTACGAGATTGTATAAATGCTCTTTGACCTCAACCCAAGAACAGTTCTCAATGAAACTCAGCAGTTCATCCGCCAAGTCCGTACCCGGATCAACCTTCAAGACCTCAAAATCCTTAAGTTGACGCCAACCGAAGTGCTGTTCAACCAGACTTACAACTTCATCGACACTTCTGTTATCCGCTCTGTCAAGCCAAAAGAAATCACTGTTTCTGATATAGTTATAGTAATCTATATTCAATTCGTATAATGTATCATCACAGGTTTTCTTTGCCTTCTCATAATCCGTAGCACTGTGGATGTAATCGTTGAAGGGCTGGTGATCCGGACGGTTACTGTATTCCTCAGTAATCTCCTTAGCGGGATTTCTGATCAGAAAAGCCATTCGCGACGGATCCGAGATTTTTATTAAATCATCAAGTGAATTATGCAAATCACATAAGATAATTCGATCCTGAGAAAGCCTTATTAAATCCATTACTATATAATCCAGCTGTTCTCTGCTGTTATCCAACAAAAAGCTCTTGTATTCCTCTGTGCTTCTGCCGAAATATTCATCCGCATCCTTAAATTCCCTGTTCATATTGGGCTGGTGCTCTTTATCCGACATAAGCTTATGAATCGTGAACTGTTCGTCTATAACATAGACCGGAATATTATACTTTTCTCCGAGTGCCTTTACGGTAGTAGTCTTACCGCCGCAGGCAGTACCTGTAACAAAATATACGTTTCTTAAATAATCTCTGATAACATTATCTTGAAATATCATAGTTTTTCTCCTTAAAAATAGTTTTCTGTGCATAATTACAGCATGAAACTACTTTCAAAGCTTCATGCCTATCAGATATTTCTTAAACGTAAAAACATCAACATATGTCATGCTCTCCTTATTCGAAAATTTTCTACAGTATAGCACGTCCTCGGCAGAATTACACCAGTTTCCCTTCCGAAATCAGATTTACGGCCTGAGCAAGTCCGTTATCTCTGACATCCGCCGTAACATAACGCGCCGTGCCCTTTAATCTGTCCGAAGCATTGCCCATGGCTATGGCCAATCCCGCAAATTCCAGCATCTCTATATCGTTATCACCGTCGCCCAAAGCTGCAACTTCTGTCCTGTCGATTCCTATAGATTCGCACAAAAGCCTGAGCCCGTTTCCCTTGCTGCAGCTTTTACTCATTACCTCTACCCACTGCGAATCGCAATCCACAACAAAAGTATCAGGACACTGCGCCCTTACCTTCTCCGCCACCTGTCTGTGCATATCCGCATCTTTTACAACAAAAACAAAATTTTCTATTTGCTCAAAATTCTCGCTGATGTATTTCTCTATATCCTCCACCGGACTTCTCGAAAATCTGATGTACGGTATCAGTCTCTCCGGCATGCCGTACGGCAACGGATTCTCGTAATATTCCCGGCTCACATGTCCTCTGCCTTCAACGAAAATCTCAAACGCTGCTCCGGCCTGCTTACCGATATCTAAGAGTTTACAGACCGTCTGACCGTCGAGCGTAAAATGTCCGATACGTTCTCCCGTTCTGACATTGGTTATGCTTGCACCGTTACTTGTTACTGCATAAGTGAAACCTTGTAAATTGTAAAATTCATCAGTAACCGCGGATAAGCCTCGACCGGTCACCACAACAAATTCCAGATTGTTATCCAGTGCACGCTGTATGGCACCGCGATTCTCCTCCGACAACCGGCCGTTATATAACGCCGTATTATCCAAATCTGAAGCAATCAACTTTATCATGTAAATATTCTTCTCTCATCAGTCAGATTATGCCGGAACCCATCTGTCTGGTGTCTTATTTAATACATCATCCGTACCGGAAGGTTTGGAGGTATTAATAAGTCGCATGCAATAGCAATGGTATTTGTTAAACATATCATCATAAAGCTCACGATTACGTTGTAAATACATGCCGGCATCGGCAAACTCAGCCACCTTCATCACCGACTTTACACAACGCCATCCGACCATGGTCCTGTCGACATGATAATAGTATATCGAATTCTCTTCAACAGCCGCAAGAGCTTTTGCATACAAATCATCAACCGCAGCAACATCCGAATCCGTCATTCTGTTATGCGCATCCATGCCCGCAGGATAGTCGTTATTATACATTCGCGATACAGGAACCAAAAACTCCATTCTGTAATCTCTGAGCCAAATGCTGTTAAGCCAAATATTACCCCTGTATATCTCATCCGAACCCGGGCAAAGACAGTTAGGACCGACATTGTGTCTTCTGCATTGAGCAGTCTGAATATCAAGTATTTCCTTCATGTATTCGCCGGCATCCCCATAGTATTCATGCAGGAAGAATTCTGTTTCCTTCTCAATATCTGCTTCAGGGTCTCTGAGAAGAGTGGACAGCAGATAAATTCTTAAATCATTATACTCGGTATTATGTCCGCCGAGACGATCCGTATTCTGAAGATATATACCGTTAACACCAAGGTCATAATAGTACCTTATGTCCTCAGCCAATGCATATATATTCGGGAACGGAGCATAAGTATCTCTGAAATTAATCGTATACTCCCAAATCCAAAGCTGTGAGCCCGGATTAGCCTTAACCAAATCCGACCAACCCTTAAGATAAGCCTGCATCTCATCATTCTCATAGCAGCTTGTTGCTTCGTTAAGAGCACCGCTTTCCTCTTTAAGCGAATGTGTATAGCATCTCTCTATCGGCGCAAATCTGATAATCACATGATCATCAACAGTCATGCCTTTAGGCGGCATTTTGTTCTGTACATAAGCAAGCATATCTACATATACGTTACTGTAATCCTTATTTTCTTTCTGTCCTTTAGCTTTTATTTCCTGCGATATTTTGTTGCAAAGATCGAGATAGAGAGCAGCATTCATCTCTCCCTCATAATTATTCTGATACGCTCCGAAAGACTGATAATGCGACTGTCTGAATTTCTTACAGTTATCACAGTGACAAATATCACCGTTATCCGACTGAGAAATACTGATTATCTGCATCTCTGCATACGGATCATAAACATTAGGGTCATCCAACAAATCAAAAACGTGTTGCTTTATTCTGTCATACACTTCAGCATTGGTAGTACACATCTGTCTGTCCTTCCAAGGCGTATCGGAAGACTGGCCCTTAGCAAACCAGTCAGGATGTTTTTTCAAGTCTTCCTCGGTAAAATATTCCGAATGAAGTGTATGAACATGTCCCGGCTGTAATCCGTCATAATTTCCGTTCTTTGACAAATACCATTTCTGTCCGCCCGGTAAACCTGTCATTTGGAAATTGGCATAGTTTCCGTTAAGACCGAAATACAAAGAATACATGCGATTCTCATCGTCTCTTCCGTCATAGTAATTCAAATCGCAGTCTGTAAATTTAAATGCTCTCTTGTAATCATAATCTATTTCCGAAGAGTACTTGAAGCAATCCTGATGTGTCATCATTCCGTCTTCCCAATCAAGCCAGAAATAACCGCCGCAGAGCTGCAAGAAATATACACTTCCGTCAATAAGTCCTCTTCTTCCGACTCCGGTAATCGACACTCCGTTATCATAAGACTTTATTGAATAGCTGCCGCTTGAACTGTACTTTGCCGTCCCGTGCGGTCTGTTTGTATTACCGATTGAGATCTCAAGTTTTCCCGTAGAGCCTTGTGCCGTAGCATCGGTAATTATATCAGGGGTATATTTATCCAAACGCTCAATAGCCAACTGCACTAAAGCCGCAGCATAATATTCTCTCGAATTGCTGCCTGCACCGTCAGGAATTACAATAACTGACGTTCCCATATTCTCTGTATATGGGCTGTTTTTATAGGCTGATATTCCTCCGACATTTGCAGGTTCTCCTCCCGGTGTTGTAGGTTCGCCGGGAACAGTCGGAGTAACGGTAGGATTACCGGTATTCGCAGGACCGGTCGGTGTTTTTGAAGGCGTATTGGAAGGGGTATTATTGCTACCGGATGTTGAACCGTTAGTGCCGTTAGAACCTCCGTTATTTGAGCTTCCGCTGTTTGCGCTGCTGCCGGAACCATTACCGATTGATACCCCCGGTGCCGAATTTCCGTTTCCGGTCGAATTGCCGCTCGGTTCATTCGATGGAGTAGTGCTTCCCGAATCAGCTTCCTCTTCGCATCTGGTACATGTACCTGATTCATGGGTGCCTGCTCCGGTAATATCAATACTTCCTGCTTCTATTCCGTAAGCATCACAGATTGCAGCAAATTCCACCGAACCTGCAAAGCCGTTAAAAACAGTCTCTCTGGAAGAACCGCTCTCGAGCTTTGATATCCAGTAATTCTTTCCGCTCTCATCGGACTGTCTTCCGAGAAAAGCTTCATAAAGCACCTCAACATAGTGATTATTACATAATGTCAAATTCAAGAACTCAGGGCTGAAAACAAAACCGTATGCAACTTCACATCCCGACAGAGTGTGATCAACCAACTGCATGGTCCAGCTCGCCATTCCTGCATCATCACAGGTTCGGTTAAGCACGACATTGTAAAGCCTCTCTACAAAAAGATTAACCATAGCAGTCTTATTATAGTCGGTTCCTTCAATGTGATAACCTCTTACAACACCGTAATCCGAACACAATTCAGAGAACTCAAGAGAATTTGCAAAGCCGCAAAATACAGCTTCCCTTGACATTCCGTTGCCGAGTAAATCAACCCAATAGTTAAACCCGTCGGTGTCAGGCTTACGACCGAAGAACGCATCATACATATACGATATATACTGTGAATCGGTCGCCTGTTTACTCTGAAACTCAGGGCTGAAAATAAAACCGTAAGCAACAGAACATCCGGTCGCTCTCTTCTCGATTAATTCCTCAGTCCAACCATAAAGGCCGATCTCATCCGGAGCACGGTCGAGACACACTCTGTACATTCTGGTAACAAAGTCCTTTATTCCTTCTTCATCGAATGAATCTTCCTTCAAAACTGCATCAACATCTTCAAAATACAGCGTTTCCGTAGGAACATCATCATCTTCCGCATCTGCCCATACCAAGCCTTTCGGAAAACAAAAAGCGCTCACTGTCAATGTGAGCGCCATGAAAAAACATAAAAATCGGTTAGTTCTCATGGCACACCCTTTCTGGCATCTTAACGATGTCACAAAATAAATCCATGTTCCCCAACTGCATTATGAATTATATAAACTCAAAAAGCAAGAGGTTTTTTGAGAAGCTGCAACTTCTCCAAATCAGGCAGTTTTTGTCGCCGACAGCGAGTTTTTAGGTGTGTTTTGGCGACGTCTTGGCAAAACTTCTCCAAATCGAGGCATTTTCTTCTCCATTGGAGAAGTTTTAGGTCCATTTTGGAGAACTTTTACGGAAACTTCTCCAAATCGAGGCATTTTCTTCTCCAT
>JAKSRF010000057.1 GCA_024403755.1 Clostridia bacterium | reverse complement strand
AAATTAAAAATAAGCAGACAGCTTATTTGCTGTTTGACTTTTTATAGGAGATAAATTATGTATTCAGAGAAGGTAATGGATCATTTTCAGAATCCGCGTAATGTAGGTGAGATAGAAGATGCAAACGGTGTAGGCGTTGTCGGTAACGCAAAATGCGGAGATATTATGAAAATGTATCTCAAGATTGAGGGTGACGTTATAGTAGATTGTAAGTTTAAGACTTTCGGTTGCGGAAGTGCTATTGCTACTTCTTCTATGGCTACAGAACTCATAAAGGGTAAGACTATTAAAGAGGCTATGTCTCTTACAAACAAAGCTGTTGCTGAGGCTTTGGACGGACTTCCGCCGATAAAGATGCATTGCTCATTACTTGCTGAGCAGGCTGTTAAGGCAGCTTTAAAGGATTACTATGATAAGAACGGCGGTATTCCTGAAGAATATAATGATTACTTTAATGTACTCAATGAAGATGAGCATGAGCACGGAGAGGAAGAATGACAAAGGTAAGAAAGCTTTTTACGACTTTAATACTGTCGGTTATTCTCATTACTTCTTTTTCCGGTTGTGATAACGGCGTAAAACCTATGGATATGCTTACAAAGAGCAGTATTAATATTTCAGCCGCGAACTGTGCCAGAGGGTATTTGCAAGCGATATTTACTTATGATGAGAATCTTTTTATGGCATGCTTCCCGGAGGACGCATATGACAGGTTTCGCGGTCCTGAATATTTTAAGAGCCTTTGTGAGATAACTGACGCTTCTGAGTTTACTTTTTTGGGAACTCGTAACGGTGCAGTCAGACCTATAGGCGAAGCGGAAGACACACTTTTTAAGGATACGGCAATTCGTATAGCCTCCGTACATGGTGTAGATGAGAATTCCATAACCGACATCCAGGTTGTTAATACGAAAGTTTATTTCTCGTCCGACGGAAAGAATTTCTCAAATGACTGTTATGTTATGGTGTATAAGAGTAATAACTTCTGGTACGCTTTTGAATTGGAAACACCTGAAGAGGAGACTGACTCATAATGAGTCGGTTCTCTTTTTTTATACAAATCTTTCGGCAACAGGAACTCTTTTCTCGAAGTGATATACTTCATTAATTCCGTTAGCTTTAAGATATTCGACAGTCTCATCAAAGTGCATGCCTAATGTGTTTGCCGTATGGGAGTCGGAACCGAGTGAAATCATTTTTCCGCCCATTTCGATATAGCGTTTAATTATTGCTGAGTCCGGCATATATTCTTTAACTCGGCGTTTTCTTAATTTGTGTATAGAGCGCGTATTGATTTCGAGACATTTGTTTTTAGCTGTCATAACCTCGAAAAGATGGTCAAAGGCCTTTGGACAGTCACTGTAAAGCATTTGCTTATTTCTATAATTACTGTATCTGTTTATATAGTCATAGTGACCGATAATATCGTAGTTGTTGCAGAGCTCAGCCATTTCGGCCATAGCTTCAATATATTCGCTGTATAATTCTTCCTTCGGTCTTTTATAGCATTCACGATAGTAATATATATCCTGACCGTCAACCAAGTGATTGCTGAGAATTATCTGATCAAAAGGTATTGATTCTGCAAGGATATCGACCGCTGAAGCCAGATGTTTCTGGTATCCGAACTCAATTCCCATAAGTAAATTTACTTTGTTCTGTGATAAGGATTTCCATGTTTTAAATGCATCGGCATATTGAGGTATATCAAAAATCTGGTCATCAAAACCCAATTCGTAGTGCTCGGTAACAGCAACTGAACTTATCTCGTTGTCTTTGGCGGCTTTTATCAATTCATATATGCTCATTTCTGCATCGAAACTGAAATGACAGGTGTGATTATGTGTATCGCTTACCATTTGTCTGTATCCTTAAATCCATTTTAGTCTAAAGTTAATGTTATCATATTTTTGAATTATTGATATAATATTTTCGATAATAAAGATTAGAAGGTGATTTATATGGCTTCAAAAAAGGATAAGAAGAATTCTGTAAAGTCATTGTTTGCTGAATTCCCTAATATGTATAAGGAATCAAGTAAGGATGCAATAGCTGATTGTATGGACTATGCCGAGGATTATAAGGCATTCCTTAACATCAGTAAGACAGAGAGAGAATTTGTTAAGAATACAATCGAAGCTGCTTCTGAGAAGGGCTTTGTTGACATTAATTCGAAAGATAAGTTATCTTACGGCGATAAAGTTTATGCTTCAATTAAGGGCAAGGGTTTGTGTCTTGCCGTTATCGGTAAGGAACCTGTAGCAAACGGCATTAATATTCTCGGAGCACATATTGACTCTCCAAGACTTGATTTAAAGCCGAATCCTATTTACGAGGATAAGGAAACATGCTATTTTAAGACTCATTATTACGGTGGTATTAAGAAATATCAGTGGACGACCATTCCGCTTGCAATTCACGGTTGTGTGTTTACAAAAGACGGTAAACAGGTTGATTTGTGCGTAGGTGAGAACGAAGATGATCCGATTTTTTATATTACAGACCTTCTTCCGCACCTTGGAAATGAGCAGATGAGAAAGAACGCGAATGAGTTCATTTCCGGTGAGGATTTAAATGTTGTTATCGGTGGTATGCCTTTGGCTGACGATGATTCTAAGGAATTATATAAGGCTAATATTTTAAAGTATCTTAATGATAATTACGGCCTTGTTGAGAAGGATTTTGTATCAGCAGAGATAGAGATTGTACCTCAGATGAAAGCAAGAGATGTAGGATTTGACAGAGCATTCATTGCTGCATACGGTCATGACGATAAGGTTTGTGCATATCCTGCAATTACGGCTTTATTTGAGCAGGAGAAGCCGAAGAAGACCTGTGTTTGTCTCCTTACTGATAAGGAAGAAATCGGTTCTTATGCTAATTCCGGTGCTCAGTCAGTTCTTTATGAGAATTTTATGATGGAGCTTCTTGCTAAAACAGAGAACGGAGCTTTTGATCTTCTTAAGTATCGTAAGGCTATAGCAAATTCCAATATGCTTTCTGCCGATGTATCAAATGCTTACGATCCAAAATATTCTTCCGTATCTGATGCTAATAATTCCGCATATATGTCAAAGGGAATTAAGCTTGAGAAATATGTAGGTTCCAGAGGTAAATCAGGTACCAATGAAGCAACAGGTGATTTTGTTGCAGAGATTACCCGCATTTTTGCCGAGAATTCAATTCCGTGGCAGACAGGTGAGCTTGGTAAAGTTGATGCCGGCGGCGGCGGAACGATTTCTGCTTATATGGCAAAGCACGGAATGAACGTTATTGACTGCGGTGTTCCGGTTTGGTCAATGCATGCACCGTATGAGGTTATCTCGAAAATGGACTTGTATTATACGTTCCTTGCGTATAAGTCATTCATAGAGAACATCTGATAATTATGTAATTTGATGAAAAATATGTGTTTTGGTTCTCCGTTGCGAAAACAGGACGCATATTTTTTCGGTATATAAAATGTGACTAAAAAACCATAAAAATACGTTAAAATTTCTTGCTCTTATCTATTAGACTTTGCAGCAAAAAATGTCTATAATTATCTGGTTAAATGCAAAATTGTAATTTGTGAGGCTATTTATGAGTAATGTAGATAAGGATAAAATGATTAAGAGCCTGACTGATAATGCCAGTAATAAATCGCATATCAATCCGGAATTGTATGCAAAATACAATGTAAAACGCGGACTGCGTAACAACGACGGTACAGGTGTACTTGTCGGACTTACCGAGGTTGGTGAGGTTATGAGTTATATTGTTGATGATGCAGAACGTGTTCCTGTTGAGGGAAAACTTTATTATCAGGGTTATGAAGTAAAAGATCTTGTTAATGGTTTTTACAATAAAGGCAGATTCGGTTATGAAGAGATTGTTTATCTGCTTCTTA
This sequence comes from Clostridia bacterium, assembly GCA_024403755.1. Taxonomy (GTDB): domain Bacteria; phylum Bacillota; class Clostridia; order Saccharofermentanales; family Saccharofermentanaceae; genus Saccharofermentans. The sequence goes on along the minus strand of JAKSRF010000057.1, from coordinate 7,300 downwards.
CAGGTGAACTTCCTACAACTGAACAGGTTGATGAGTTTACTGAGCTCCTTGCAAGTTGTCGTAATCTTCCGGATAATTTTACCGAGGATATGATTCTTAAGGCTCCGAGTCCTGATATTATGAATAAGCTTGCTCGTTCTGTGCTTGCTTTGTATTCTTACGATGATAATCCGGATTCAACAAGTATAGATAATGTCGTTAGACAGTCTATTGAGCTTATTGCAAGATTTCCTGTACTTATATCTTATGCTTATGCAGCACGTCGTCATTATGTTGAGCATAACAGTCTTTATTTGAGAGATCCTAATCCGGAATATAATACGGCTCAGAATATTTTGCACTTAATCAGACCGGACGGCAAGTTTACAGAACTGGAGGCTCGAATTCTTGATTTAGCTCTTGTTGTTCATGCTGAGCACGGCGGCGGAAACAATTCATCTTTTGTTACTCATGCCGTATCTTCTACAGGTTCTGATACATATTCTGTTATAGCAGCTGCTATCGGTTCTCTTAAGGGACCTCAGCATGGCGGTGCCAGTAACAAGGCTTATGCAATGATGCAGGATTTGATGGCAAATGTTGACGATATTACTGATGAGAGTCAGATTCGCGCATACCTTGCAAAAATTCTTCGCAAGGAAGCTTTTGATAAATCCGGACTTATCTACGGTATCGGACATGCAGTTTATACTTTGTCGGATCCAAGAACTAAGCTTCTTACTAAGTATGCAGAGCAGCTTGCAAAAGAGAAGGGAAAGATGGATATTTATAATCTCTATCTTACAGTTGAACGAGTTGCACCTGATGTTTTCCATGAAGTGAAGAAGTCAGACAAGATAGTTTGCGCCAATGTTGACTATTTTGCAGGATTTGTATATTCAATGCTTGATATTCCGCCTGTTCTTTTTACTCCGCTCTTTGCTTGTGCAAGAATTGCGGGTTGGAGTGCGCACAGAATAGAAGAGCTTGTGTCAGGAGGTCGTATTATGCGTCCTGCATATAAGTGTGTTAATAAGAGAAGAGCTTATGTTCCTATTGAGGAAAGAGATAATTAAAAGAGTTATACGGGGCTGTACTCAATGGTTTTGAGTCAGCCCCGGCGTTTTTTGTTTAGAGTGTATGACAAATTTCTAATTCTGAAAATCCTATATTTTCACTATTATTTTGAATTTTTAAATTATAAAAGTAAAAAAGTTCTTGCAAAACAATAAATCGTATGATATTATACTCAAGCAATCGATGAGGCTCCATGGTCAAGCGGCTAAGACGGCGCCCTCTCACGGCGCAATCAGGAGTTCGATCCTCCTTGGAGTCACCAACAGGTCCGATATTATTCGGACCTATTTTTTTGCTTTGTATTGTAGATTACTATTGTCTGTGTTAAAATAAAAAAGAACATAATTTCTTTTTATGAGGCGTTGAATGGAAAACTATATTAAGATTCGTGGTGCAAGAGAGAATAATTTAAAGAATATAGATGTTGATATACCAAGAGATAAATTGGTTGTATTAACCGGTGTTTCAGGATCAGGTAAAAGTTCACTTGCTTTTGATACTATCTTTGCAGAAGGACAGCGACGTTATGTTGAATCCTTATCTTCTTACGCACGAATGTTTCTCGGTCAGATGGAGAAGCCGGATATAGACAGTATTGACGGTTTGTCACCTGCAATAGCAATAGATCAAAAGACTACGAGTAAGAATCCTCGTTCTACTGTCGGTACAGTAACTGAGATTTACGATTATTTCAGACTTCTTTACGCACGTGTCGGTATTCCATACTGTCCGAAGTGCGGTAAGCCAATATGTTCACAATCTATTGATCAGATAGTAAATACGCTTGTTACCAATAATATGAATGACAGACTTATTGTTATGGCTCCTGTTGTAAGAGGACGTAAGGGTGAATTTGTCAAGCAATTGGAGGAATATCGTAAATCCGGTTATGTTCGTGCTGAGATTGACGGTTCCATGTATGAGCTTGAAGAAGATATTGAACTTGATAAGAATATTAAACATAATATTTCTGTTGTTATAGACAGAATGGTTATGCGTGAAGATAATATTTCGCGTGTAACTGATTCTTGTGAACAGGCATTAAAGCTTGCTGAGGGTTTGCTTCTGGTTAAGACACAGCGAAGAGTAACAGGTGAGGATGGTGAACAGTCTTTTGATGAAGAAGATATATTATTCTCACAGCTTTTGTCTTGCCCTGATTGCGGTTATTCTATGGGTGAGATGTCAACAAGAATATTTTCATTCAATACAGGCTACGGTGCTTGTCCTACCTGCAGCGGTATAGGAACGATTACAAGTGTTGATCCGGATTTATGCATACAGGATCCTAAGCTTTCGATAAATGACGGAGCAATAAGAACGGCAGGTTGGAATTTTGATGACCCGAAGAGTTGGGGAAGATGTTTTATTGAGGCTTTGTCTGAGAACTATAATTTTTCTCTTGATACACCTTATATAGAATTACCAAAAGAAATAAAGAATATAATTCTTTATGGTAACGGTGGTCACAAATTACATATAGATACACGCAACAGTGTATACAGACGCGATAATGAGTATTATTCATCATGGGAAGGATTGGTTCCGAGTGTGATGAGACGTTATCGTGAGAGTTATTCTGAAGATCAGAAGAAGAATCTTGAGCAGTATATGAATATAGATAATTGTTCTGAGTGTAACGGTTCGAGACTTAAAAAGGATTCTCTCTCTGTTTTGTTGGGTGGTCTTAATATAGCTCAGATTACCGATTTGTGTATCAGTGACTGTAAGATGTTTCTTTCGAAGCTTAACTTCGGAGAGAGAGAGAAGGTTATTGCTGAACCGATTTTGAATGAGATAAATGCAAGGCTTCAGTTCCTTATTGATGTAGGACTGGATTATATGACTTTGAGCAGAGCTGCTTCTACTTTGTCCGGTGGTGAAGCTCAACGTATCAGACTTGCAACTCAGATAGGTTCCGGACTTAAAGGTGTATTATACATTCTTGATGAACCTTCTATTGGTTTGCATCAGCGTGATAATACAAAACTTCTGGAGACCTTGTGTAAGCTTAGAAATCTTGGTAATACCGTTCTTGTTGTTGAGCATGATGAGGATACTATGAGAATGAGTGATCAAATTGTTGATATCGGACCGAGAGCAGGTGTTCACGGTGGAACTGTTGTTGCTCAGGGAACAGTTGAAGAAGTTGAGGCCAATCTTGATTCTTTGACGGGAGATTATCTTTCTGGCAGACGCTTTATTCCGGTTCCTGATAACAGACGTAAACCCGGCAAAGATATGATAACAATTAACAGAGCATATTGTAATAATCTTAAGAATATTGATGTTTCAATACCTATCGGATTATTTACTTGTATTACAGGCGTGTCGGGCTCAGGAAAGAGTTCGCTTATAAATTCAACATTGGTTCCTTTCCTTTCTCATAAGCTTAACGGTGCCAAGAAAACAAAAGTTAAGTGTGAATCTGTTGTAGGATATTCAAAACTTAATAAGATAATTGAGATTGATCAATCACCGATTGGTAAAACACCGAGAAGTAATCCGGCTACATATATCGGAGTATTTGATTTAATCAGGGAACTCTTCTCGAATACTCCTGATGCAAAGGCGAGAGGATATAAGGCGGGAAGATTCAGCTTTAACGTTAAAGGCGGTCGTTGTGAGGTTTGTCAAGGTGACGGTGTGAATCGTATTGAGATGCATTTTTTGCCTGATGTATATGTTAAGTGTGATGTGTGCGGCGGTAAGAGATATAATCGTGAGACGCTTGAAGTAAAGTATAAAGATAAAAATATATCTGATGTGCTTGATATGACTGTTGATGAAGCAGTAGAATTTTTTGCTGCAGTACCAAGAATTTATGCTAAGGTAAAAACTTTGCAGGAGGTAGGTCTGGGGTACATTAAACTCGGACAGCCTTCAACGCAGCTTTCCGGTGGTGAAGCACAGAGAGTTAAGCTTGCTTCCGAATTGTCAAGAAGAGCAACCGGTAAAACAATTTATGTATTGGATGAGCCAACAACAGGTCTTCATATAGCAGACGTTCATAAATTAATCGAGATATTGCAGCGACTTGCAGAGAATAATAATACGGTTGTAGTTATTGAGCATAATCTTGATGTTATTAAAACTGCGGATTACATAATAGATTTAGGACCTGAGAGCGGTGCCGGAGGTGGTACTGTTATTGCTGAAGGAACACCTGAACAGGTCGCCGATGTAAAAGAATCTTATACCGGTCAGTTTCTAAAGAAAATATTAAAGAAGGCCAAGGATACAAAGCAGTATTGTGACAGATCAGCTTTTATCGATATTGAGAAATTAAGGGAAGAGGCCATGGAAATAGTGACCGGACCGGCGGTTCGTCGCAAGATTAAAGAATAATCGGTGAAATATATGCCCTTATATTGTTACAAAGAGCAGTTTAATTTTTTGTATTTTATTGTATAATAGCATTTCAAGAAGGTTTGTTTGGAATAAGGATAGAGTATTTAACAAAATAAGTAAGAAGGATATTAAATAATGGATTTGTGTTCAGTTTGTAAGAAGCATGCGGCATTTATTTATACCAACAGCTTCGATGAGAATGGAAAAGAGTTGAGTCAGGGTTTATGCCTGAAGTGTGCTTTTGAATCCGGCATTCCTCAGATCAGCAAAATGCTTCAGGGAAGCGGAGTAGATGAGACTAATATTGATGATATCACTGAGAAGATGGACAGTGTGCTCAGAAGTAATATGAGTATGAATTCCGGTGAGATGATAAAGCAGATTGTTAACAGTATTAAAGATATATCTTCTGATGATATTGAGGGAATGCTTAATTTTGATTTCCTTGACGGAGATGACGAAGAGGATGATTCGGATTATGATAATTTGAATCCTACTGCTGTTATGGATTCTGAAGAAAGTGATGAGATTAATGATGATACCGATTCGTCTGATGATCCTTACAGTGATTTGCCTAAAGGTTCTTTTGACAATATTTTCGGCAAGAGAAGAAGTGATAAAAAGAAGAAGCCAAGGTCTAAATATAAATTTCTTGGAGAGTTTGGTACAAATCTAACCGAGAAAGCAGCACAAGGTAAGATTGATCGCGTAATAGGACGTGATGCTGAGATAGAGAGAGTTATTCAGATTCTTAATCGTCGTTCCAAGAATAATCCTGTTCTTATCGGTGCTCCGGGTGTCGGTAAAACAGCTGTTGCACAGGGCCTTGCTTTGAGAATTGTTGAGAAGAAGGTTCCTGAGAAGATTCTCGGCATGGAAGTATGGCAGTTGGATTTGCCTGCTCTTGTTGCCGGTACACAGTTCAGAGGACAGTTCGAGGCTAGAATTAAAGGTGTAATTAATGAAGCAATCAGAGCAGATAATGTTGTACTCGTAATTGATGAATTACATATGATTATGGGTGCAGGAGATTCTTCTGAAGGCTCTACAAATGCAGCTAACATTTTGAAGCCTGCTTTAGCTCGCGGAGATTTGCGTATAATCGGTTCAACTACAACTTCTGAATATAAGAAGATTGAGAAGGATTCTGCTCTTGAGAGACGTTTCCAGAAGGTTATGCTTGATGAACCATCTGTTGAGACTTCTATTGAGATTCTTAAGGGTATTAAAGATTACTATGAGAAGCATCATTATGTTACTTATTCTGATGAAGTAATTGAGTTTGCGGTAAAAGCTTCAAAGCGTTATATCACAGACAGATATCTTCCTGATAAGGCTATAGATTTGATAGATGAAGCAGGATCACATGCTAACCTTATGAATGTTAAGTTGGTTAAAATAGCCGAGACTAAGAAGGCTGTAGCTGAAGCAGAGAAGGAACAGCAAAAACAAATCGATGAGTATGATGAGTTGTCACCTAATGTTGATGATTCTATACGTAATGAATATTATAAGAATCTTGCTGAAGCAAAGATTAATTTAAGCAGGCTACAGGATGAGTTGAAGGCTCTTGAGGATGATTCAGCTCCTGATCCGGTTCAAATTGATGATATTGCCAAGGTCGTAGAGATGTGGACAGGTATTCCGTGTAAGTCTGTTTCTGAGGATGAGACTAATAAGTTATTGCACCTTCAGGAAAGATTGCATGAGAGAGTTGTCGGTCAAAATGAGGCTGTTGATGCTGTGTCACTTGCTGTTAAGAGAACCAGATCAGGCTTCAGTAAGAAGCATAAACCGGCTTCATTCCTCTTTGTAGGTCCTACCGGTGTTGGTAAGACTGAACTTGTTAAAGCTTTGACTGAGGCAATGTTTGATACAGAAGAAGCTTTGGTAAGAATTGATATGTCTGAATACATGGAGGCTCATTCTGTAAGTAAGCTTATAGGTTCTCCTCCTGGTTATGTCGGACATGATGATGCAGGTCAGTTAACCGAGCAGGTAAGACGTAAGCCATATTGCGTTGTGCTGTTCGATGAGATAGAGAAGGCTCATGCCGATGTTTACAATATTCTTCTTCAGCTTCTTGATGAAGGACGTTTGACTGACAGCCACGGTGTTCATGTCAATTTTGAGAATACTATTATTATAATGACATCCAATGCCGGTAATACTTCAAAGGCTCCGACAATCGGTTTTTATGATAATAAGGATGAGGCAATCGGTTCTAAAGTACAAAGTGCTCTTAAGGAGACATTCAGACCTGAATTCCTTAACAGAATTGATGAGACGATTATCTTTAAGGAACTGACTAAGGATGAGATTCGTCAGATTGCTTCAATGATGATGAAAGAGGTATATGCTTCTCTCAGTGAGAAGAATATCACTGCTTCTGTAACAGATGCTGCTCTCGACAGACTTTCTGAAATCGGATATGATCCTAAATACGGTGCAAGACCATTGAGAAGGGAAATAAGACGTAATATTGAGGATAAATTAACTGATTTGTACTTGAGCGGAAAACTCAGCGATATTAAGTCAATTCTGATTGACTTCAAAGATAATGAATTTACTTTTGACTTAAAAGCTGATGATTGAGCATTATAGTTTATTAATATAAGACTTAACGACTCCCGTCTTTGATTAATATCGCTGGCGGGAGTTGATTTGTACCTAATAAAAAACGAGAAGTAAGTATGTACGTTTTATAAAACTATGAGATTGAATTCGGGTAATACGGTTTCACTTCTTATATAATGTTTTTTGCAACTGCAATATTTCCCTTTGTATTTTATGAACATATCTTGCGGAAGTGTAGTCTCTATTCATAAATTCCCTTAGAATTGCAATATTTTCTGAATTCCGTGCTCGATTCTCGGGAATTCGACAATTTATA
>JAKSRF010000056.1 GCA_024403755.1 Clostridia bacterium | reverse complement strand
ATTCCCGAGATTCGGTCACGTTTTCTGATAAAAACCGCAATTTCACGGGAATTTTTTTTACCGTGACTAAAAACGGGATTTACCGTGAATCTTAGTTATCAACTACCCGGATTCACGGTAAACAGCCAATTTTTTCACTTTTACCGCGACTAAGAAGTGATGCGAATAATAAACGAAGAAAAGCGAGGGAATATTGCAATGTCAACAGCAGTTAAACTTGACGGATTGATGAAGAAATATGATAATTAGGCAGTGGTAGATAATCTGTCTTTGGAGATTAAGGAAGGAGAGATTTTCGGACTGTTGGGAGCGAACGGTGCCGGTAAGTCAACCACTATGAACATGATATGTTCATTGATTAAGCCGAAGCTCTTAATCTTTGAGGAGTGCGATGTAATGGAAACGAGAAAAATTGGTTTAGTCGGTGGGACCGGCCCTGAGTCAACCGTGATGTATTATAAGGAATTGAATTCGAAGATTGATCGGATGAGCGAAGGAAAGGTTATGCCGGATATAGCTATAGAGAGCGTGAATTTTCGTAAGGCTTGGGATATTATGACGGCCGGGGATTATGAGAGCTTATCAGATTATTTGTCCGAGAAGGTTAACGCTTTGAAGGTAACCGGTTCTGAAGTAATCGCGCTTACTGCAGTTACTATGCATGTTGTGTATGATGCTGTGCAGAAGAAGACCGGGGTGCTTTTGGTAAGTATACCGAAGGCTGTTTCTGATGAGGCTGCAGAGAGAGGTTTCAAAAAAGTAGGACTGCTCGGAACGATTTTCACGATGGAGCAGGACTTTATGAAGAATGATTTTCTGCAGGCGGGAATAGAAGTTGTCGTACCTGATTCTGAAGACCGACAGCTTGTAGCACGAAGGATTTATGAGGAACTTGAGTTCGGAATCGTAAAGGAAAGTACGCTGAAGGAATTCAATGATCTTATTCTTAAAATGCAAAACGAACATGGGATTGAGGCAGTGGTATTGGGTTGCACCGAACTTCCGTTGCTGTTGAATAATGACAATTGTGTTTTGCCGTGCTTGGACAGTGTAGCTATACATATTAATGAAGTGATAGAATTGGCAATATCAGACGATTGATAATTTGATTTTCGAGAGAAATGGAGAAAAACATATGAGATTGAGACCATATAAAAGTTGTGATTCCAAAGTTATAGAGAATTGGATTCAGGACAGAGATGTTTTTATGAAGTGGGGAGGCGAGCATTTTGGCGCATTCCCGATAGATGCGAAGGTTATTGATGATAAATACTGTAAAAATAACGGGGACTGTGTTGAAGAGGATAATTTCTATCCGTGGACAGCGGTTGATGAGGATAATAAGCCGGTCGGCCATTTTATTATGAGATATACGAACGGAGACAGCAGGCAGCTGCGGTTCGGATGGGTAATAGTTGACGATGCCGTTCGAGGAAAAGGATACGGAAAGCAAATGCTGACATTGGGGCTGAAATATGCTTTCGATATTTTGGGTGCCGACAAGGTAACCATAGGCGTTTTTGAAGGTAATGAATCTGCATATCATTGTTATCGAAAATCCGGGTTCAAAACTGTAACAGTTGTAAAGGGTGAACCTTGGAATGTTATCGAAATGGAGATTCTCAGAGACGAATAAGAAGGAAACTGACGTGAAAAGCGTGTCATATACCGATTCGGGATTTTTAATGCGAGTTTGGGCAATTATACTGATTTTCTGTATGCTTGCTATGTCTTCCTGCAGCGATAAACCTGATTCGGAAGCCGCAGAAACCAACCAGACTGTTCAAATAGGTGACACGATAGAGAATGATACCCCCTGGTATGATACTCAACGTATTGTTTTGCCGGAGAGTCTCGTGAATTCGGATATAGTCGTACTTGACGATTCTGTAGTTATAACCTCTCTTGAAGGCTTGGACAGTGCGGATGCGAATATGTACTGGCAGGCTGTTTGTTACGGCTTTGACGGCAATCTCAGATGGAAGATAAAAGCAGGAGAGAATAGGAGTACTTCAGGCTCATCTGCGGATTCAGCATCAAGTGCTGCAAATGATGTATCCCTGCTTCAGGTAGAAGATAAACTCTATATTCTCGGTACTGTCTCCAATATTGACATGTACAGTGAGATTAATCCGGTTGACGGTTCTGTAATTTCTGACGGCTGTGCGCAGGATGTTCCTGAGATAGGCGGCAGACCGCAGGAAGTTATGGATTTGGGATTTATCTGGTTAAAGAATACTTTGAGGTGCGGTAATAATACGGTGTCTTATTGTTGTTCGACCGAAGGACCTTGTCTTTGGAGTTGCTCCGACGGAGAATATAAAACTTTAAATTGCGGTGAGGCTCTATCAGCTTACAAAATCGATGAGATACGAAACGTAATTCCGATAGGAGACGACAGAGTGTTATTGGTTATGTTGGATATGAGTTCTGATGTGCTGACCTATTCACTTGATCTCAATAATATGAATCTTGAACCGTTTAAATTTGACGGTGCTTTATCCGAAAATAATCCGCTTGAGCTGGTTCAAGGCGCCACTCAGAACGCCAATCAGAACGGCGAAGGCTGTGAGATTTATTCCAAGCATCTTGATGAACTGTATCTTATTGATTTAGAGAGTATGACCGAGAGTGAAGTGTACAGCGGAAGTTTGTGCAATTGTAATTTGGTAGATATCTATAACAGCACGCTTGTTGAAGCCACGGAAGAACGATATGTATTCTTTGCACAGACCGTTGGTGCGCGTAAACAAACCGGAGCGATTTATATTTGCAGCAAAGCGGAAAGCAATCCGAATGCCGGTAAGAAGGTATTGGAGGCGGCTTCGGTCGACGGTTTGACTTATGAGATAGCTGAGGCCATTTATAAATATAATCGTGATAACAGTTCGGGATTTATTTTGTACAGCGATGAATATGAGTCAGGTGTTATTCGTGATGAGCATGAGATTAATCGTGAGGATGATTTGTTTTATATTGCCGGCGCTGATTTGTCTGATAAGCTGATGGTTGATATTATGGCAGGCGAAGGACCGGATATCATTTTGAATTCTTCGGAGTACAGGCAGCTCAATAACGAGAACTGTCTGATGGATTTGTCGCAATACGCGGATGATTTGAGCAGTGATTTGTATTTCACCAACATTATCGAGGCTTCTGAGAATAACGGTAAGTTATACCAACTGCCGGTATCGTTTAAGGTATCCGGTTTGGTGGCTTATAAGAATACTGTCGGAAGGTCTGAGGGCTTTACGTATGATACATATGTTGATGCCATAGACGGCCTTTGTAACGGAATGGATCCGCTGAGTATTAATAACGGACGCATTCAGTATATGGATGAGCTGATTAATTCGGAATTCAGTCATCTGATAAAGGAAGACGGAACTGTTGATGCTGAAAGCGAGAATTTTAAGCGACTTATTGAGTATTGTGCCGGTGTGGATGAGATTTCCTATTTTAATCGAGATTCGGAACTTGGAATAATATCGGAGAACACATCAGACGGTTATAATCTTCCTATGAATTATCGCAGTATTGATAATGTTGATGAATACGTGAATATTTTAGAAGCGAATAATGCTTTATACGGTCTGCCTTCAGATACGGTACGAGGACCGTCGGCTTCTGTTGTTGCTGCAATCGGCATATCCGGTTCATGTGAGAATCCGGATGCTGCATGGGAGTTTGCAGTTGCTTTGCTTGACGCGGAGGTACAGAGTAATACCGAAGCTCTGCCGCTGTCCAAGGAGGCTTTTGTTGAAATGATTAACGGCTCGGTTGCAGAACATAATGATATGGTGGAGCGACTGGGTGACCTCGGAGGGTTCAGTAAACTTGATGCGGATTATTCTCTTAAGAGTCAGGAGTTTTTGTCCGGTATTAATTCGGTAACCGGTTGTGACACTTCGATGCTGATTATTATTAATGAAGAGGTTCAGGCTTATTTCGCGGGACAGAAGACTGTTGATGAGGTGTGTGACTTGATTCAGAATCGATGTAACCTGGTATCGAATGAACGGTGAGGATTGGGTAGCTTTGAATTTTCTTTTCGGGAAGCGGAGAAGAAAATATAGATTTGGGGATTGCATATTATGTTTATTGAAGATGTCTTTATAAATTGGAATAAAATCCGCGATAAAAGCTATCTGCGTAACATTGACGCTTTTAAAGGGGTGGATAGTATTCGGTTCAACAGCCCTGTTACGTTTTTTGTTGGCGAGAACGGAAGCGGAAAGTCGACGCTTTTGGAAGCAATGGCTATAGCGGAAGGATTTAATCCCGAGGGCGGAACCAGGAATTATTCATTCTCGACATATGATTCTCATTCTGAATTATTTGAAGCAATACGTTTATCCAGAACCATAAAAGCTCAATGGGGATATTTTCTCCGTGCCGAAAGCTTTTATAATGTTGCAACTATGGAAGAAGAGTATTCAAAGCTTGCTCCGTGTAAGGTGGTTCCTATGGAGTTTCATAAGAAATCTCACGGTGAAGGTTTCCTTAGCTTGGTTCAGAATTCTTTCAACAAAAAGGGCCTGTATTTTCTGGATGAGCCGGAGGCCGCATTATCTCCTCAACGCCAGTTAACGTTACTGCTTGAGATTAAAAGATGTGTCGAGCAGGGATCGCAGTTTTTTATAGTAACGCATTCCCCGATTTTGCTTGGTTTCCCTGAAGCCGAGATATTATCCTTTGATAACGGGGCCGTACACGCATGTACGTATGAAGAGACCGACAGCTTCCGAGTTACATCAATGTTTATTAATAACAAGGAACAAATACTGAAAAATCTGTTTGAATAGGCTATAATACAGTGCGATGTTGTGATGCGCTGCATCAATGGAAAAGCAGGAGTATATTTGAACAGAAATGAATAAAAGACTTAACTATATAGACAATATGAGAACTTTAACTGTCTCATTATTGATAATTTATCATTTGGCAATGGCATACAACACATGGGGTGAAGCCAATTATATTTTCTTTAATGAGAATAAAATTTTATCTTTGATTGTTGTGCTTATAAGTCCGTGGTTCATGCCGCTGATGTTTTTGTTAGCAGGTATCGGTGCTTATTATTCACTTAAGAAAAGAAGTGTTTCTGTCTTCATCAAGGAGAGATTGGTTCGATTGGGGATTCCTCTTGTGTTCGGACTTGCGGTTTTGAATCCGATACTCAGTTATATTGCTGATGTAACGCATAATGATTACAGCGGCAGTATATTGTCTCACTATAGTGTTTACTTCACTCGCTTCACTGATTTGAGCGGCTATGACGGCGGGTTTACTTTGGGACATTTGTGGTTTATAGCAGTACTCATTGTTATATCAATTCTTTCTTGTTTGTTTATTAAATTATTCTCGAAAATGAAATCAAACAAGTGTAAAAATATACTGTATTGTTTTTTGGCAATAATAGCTGTGGCGACATTCGACATAAAGCCTCTCGGCAAGCCGATAATAACGTATTTGTGCGTATTCCTGTTGGGATATTGTCTTTTCAGTAATCAGGAATTTATCTGTAAGCTGGCAAAGTATAAATGGTTGTTTGTAATTGCTTTTATAACAGCAGATATTACAAATGCAATATTATTTATATTTGTCGGCAGGTTTGAAGTACTTAACAATATTTGTAATTACTCGGCATTTGCTTTGGGAATTCCTGCGTTGTTTTGCTTGGGAAATGACTGCTTGGATTTTGCTGATTCAATATCAATGAGATGCTCAAGATTATCGTATGTGTTCTATATTGTTCATTTTCCGGTTGTTGTATTGTGCCAGTATTTTATATCCTTGACCGGAATCGGAACGACAGCGAATTTCTTTGTTTCGTTTGTTGCTTCTTCTGTTATTACCTGCTTATTGTGCTTGGCAATAGATACAAATTCAGTGACTAAACTCTTGTTCGGATTGAAGAAATAGAATATACCGTTTACCGCTTAATAAATCCAAGTAAGTCCTGTTGAAATTCAAACAGAAAAGCAGTATCGTCTATTTAGTTGTATTGATTTTAAAGGTGACTGTATGAAGAAAATATTGATAACGGGCGGAACAACTTTTGTAAGTAAATATGCAGCAACATATTTTGTTAATTCAGGATATGAGGTGTATGTGCTTAACAGAAACACTAAGCCGCAGGTTCAGGGAGTAAACCTTATCGAAGGTGACAGACATAATTTGCACGGAATACTGAAGGATATGTTCTTTGATGTTGTAGCCGATATAACGGCTTATAATGATGAGGATATTATTGATTTGCTTGATGAGCTTGGCTCGTTCGGACAGTACATTATGATCAGCTCAAGTGCAGTATATCCTGAATATGGAGTTCAGCCGTTTGCTGAAGATTCAGAGCAAGCCGCCAATAAATATTGGGGCGCATACGGAACCGATAAAATTAAAGCAGAGAAAGCTTTGCTGCAAAGAGTAAATGATGCATATATATTGAGACCGCCGTATTTGTACGGTCCGATGAATAACGTGTACAGAGAGGCTTTTGTATTTGACTGTGCTTTGGCAGACCGTAAATTTTATTTGCCTAAGGACGGAAGTATGAAGCTGCAGTTCTTCCATGTGGAAGATTTATGCCGCTTGATGGAAATAATAATTGAGAAGAAGCCTGCTGACCATATCATGAATGTCGGCAATTCGGAAGCTGTATCAATTAAAGAGTGGGTTACCATGTGTTATGAATGCCTTGGCAAATCACCTGTTTTCGAAAATGTTTGTGAAGAGATTGAGCAGCGTAAATATTTTAGTTTTTATAACTATGAGTACAGTTTGGATGTAACATGTCAAAATAAAATATATCCTGAAACCATATCTCTGAAGGATGGCTTACGTGCTTCTGCCGAATGGTATTCTGAGCATTCGAATGAGGTTAACAGAAAACCTTTGATAGAATATATCGATAGTAATTTGGTATGCTAGATAAGAATTGCATCAGAATATGTTGTTGTGCTGCCGTCTCTTATCGGAGGCGGTTGTTTCATGTTATGCTCTTCTTAAAAAAATGTGTGAAAGATTATATTGGGTTCAGCGTCTGTCTTTTGTATGTCGGGAAGTACCCTTTAGGCGATAAGCTTTGTAATAATGAGAATTATTGCCCAGTGAGCAGGATAGAAAACGTAAAAGAAGTATTTACTGAATTTCGAGTTGCTGCCTTTCTTTCCGTTGTAGAAAAAAGTAATGATGAGAATTGATGTTGTTACACCCAACATAAAACGCATGGCAGCAGATTGGTCTCCTCCGCCTCCGAATAAATAATTATATGCAAACATTATGATTTCATAAAATATAAATCGTAATACAGGTCGTTTATCTAAAAAATAGAAAACCATTACCAACAGAGGAACAACCAATTCCCATTCGGCGAAGTATGTTATTGCCGTACATACCGCAATTAACATTATTCTTATCGGAAGCGGCCATTCTCTGTCCCAAATTACCAAGGATAAAAGTGCAAAGAATATTGAAAAAATTATATTGAGCTTAGGAAAGACTGTGGTATAAAGCGGGACAGAAAGCACTATTTGTGTAATAACCGCACAAATAAGAACACGAAGTAAATACTTCCTTTTATTATGTGTGTATCTGTAACCCTCTGCCGCGAAGAAGAAGAATATAGGCGGAGCTGAATAAATAAAAGTCACTATAAACCTCAGCAGCGGTAGAGGAAAGGATGGGATTTGTAATAATAGTGATACTGCATGACCCAAGCACATGATAATTGCTGCGGCGTATTTAATTATATCCCTGTTAAGGAATTTCATTCGTTTTAGAATTGTATTTTCCATTTGAATTTCTCTTACTTAAAATAATTTGATTTATTGTAGCACGAAACTAACAAATGTAAAGATAAAAAGAGTAACAGTTTTTTGAGTGACCGGAGACATTACAGTCGAACGCAAAATTTTGAGAAAACAGTAATGTAATAAAAAGAGTAATATTTGTAAAAAATAAATGAGAATGAGGTTTTAATTCATGCTATAAAGAATATATTAATATTACTTTTGGTATAGGAGGAAAACATGCTTTGCGGAAAAACTATTAAACGATTAGCTAAGAGCTTATCCGGTTTCTTGGCAACGGCAATGGCAGTCGAGACGATGTTTTTTGCATCAATGAATGTTAATGCTGCTACTCAGGGGACATTGGATTTTGTAACAAGATGTTATGATATTGCATTGGGAAGAAAACCGGATGAAGCAGGACTTCAGGAGTGGGCACGTATGCTCACAGACGGTGAGGCTTGCGGCGTATCAGTAGCTTATGGTTTTGTATATTCACAGGAATTTCAGGACAATAATTACGATAATGCTACATACACAGAGAAAATGTACAATATGCTTCTCGGACGTGAGTCAGATGCAGAGGGAAAAGCATATTGGGTAGAGAAATTAGATAACGGTGAAAGCAAGGAAGATATTTTCTACGGCTTCAGTAATTCTCAGGAATTCTTTAATCTCTGCGAGAGCTATGGGATTTTTGCCGGACACTATGTCCCGGGAATCGGAATGGATAGGAACAGTGATATAAATTGCTTTGTTAACCGTTTCTATGAAGTGTGTCTCGGAAGAAAGGGCGATATTGCAGGTCAGGCAAGCTGGGTAGAACAGTTGTCAAACGGAAGTATAACAGGAACTGCACTTGCACTTGGCTTTATTTTCAGCCCGGAGTATATCGCGAAGAATACATCAAACGAAGAGTTTGTAAAGACATTGTATACAACATTTTTGGGACGTGAAGCTGATGAGGCCGGACTTGAAGGTTGGACAGAGGTGTTAAATAACGGAACAAAATCCAGAGAAGAAGTATTTAACGGTTTTTGTTGTTCAGCAGAGTTTGATAATCTTTGTAATGAGTATGGAATAGAACGAGGCGAGGGAATAGAGGGAAGTACCTATACACCGGCAACTCCTACTCCTACTGTAACTCCTACTCCGTCGGTAAAGCCGACAGTGACACCAACTCCGTCGACGCAGCCGACACCAAGTGTTGAGCCGACTTCGACACCGACATCAACACCTAAGCCGACTGTAACACCAACGGCAACTCCTACACCTGAAGAGAATTTGCCGATTGATATCAATGTTTATATTGTTAATTCTGATGCAAAAGCGGCAATCGATGAATATGTAGAAGCACATCCTGAGTTTGCAAAACGTTATAATGTTTCTGTTAAAACCGTTCAGGAAATCACGCCGGAGATGGTAGAAGAAAATGGTGATTTGTTCATAGCAGAAGCCAATCAACTCGGTGGATTTACTTCCGGAAGTTTTGCAGAGTATGCAGCAGCATACAGTGATTTGTTTGAAGATTATGATGCACTTGTCAGTGAGGCTGAATTAGCGCAATACTCCATTGATATGGGAACGCGTAGCTCTGATGGTGAGGTTGTAGGAATTTCTTACAGAGGCGATCAGGGATTAATGCTCTATCGTCGTTCTATAGCAAAAGAGATATTCGGTACGGATGTTCCTTCGGAAATAGAGAAAATCTTTGGTGCCGGAAGCGGTAATTTAGATAGTTTCCTTACGGCAGCTGATACCTTAAACAGTAAAGGATATGCTGCAACGTCATCTTTACAAGATATTTATCAGATGCTCCGCTTCAGTGAGTATGTACCGCGTACAACAGGCGATGTGTTTACGTATTCGACAGTTTATAACTATTCGATTGACACTGTAAAACTGATGGTGGATAACGGTTATACCAATAATACTGACGCTTATTCAACCGAATGGTACAATGATATGAACGGAACCGGTGAAAGACCTGTATTCTGTTATCTTGCACCGGCTTGGCAAATTGAATATGTTAACGGACCTTCTTGCGGTGATACTGCAGGTGATTGGGCGGTTTGTCAGCCACCGATAAACTTCTTTCAAGGCGGCGGTTGGGTAGTCGCATCCGAACGTGTTATCGGCACTTCAAAAGAGGAAGCAGTCAAAGAACTTATCAATTATTTGATTTTTGATACATCGGAGGACGGCTACCAGTATAAAATTGCAAACGGAAAGCTGAATGAAACTAAAACATCGGTTGCTTCCCGCGTAGTTATGCGTAACTCTGCGAAAACATTAACGATTACCGGTGATCAGAATATTTATGAAGTGATTGCCAATATGGAGAATTTCTCTTTACCGATGCCTACCTCATATGATAATACGATTATCAGTTATTGGTGGCAGGTTTGTCGCAATTATACTAAAGGTGAATCAACAAAGGAAGAAGCAATAGAGAATTTTCAATTATTCCTTGAGGAAATAGGTATTATGGTGAATAAGTAATAATTTCAGAATCAGTTAATACGGAAAAGAGTCGAGAAAGTGAAGTGCCGATGAGGACAGTTCACGAATCGACTCTTTTTTTGCCGTAAATATTGACTCAGTGGGGTGTGGAAAAGCGGCGGTAAGATGTTAAGTAAAATAGGCTGTAATCACCGAAATGACGGCATTCTCAGTGACTTTAGGCGCAGAATACAATATAATCTGATTATGAATGCATATTTTGATGGGAGAATTCGTTAATGCTGTATATAATGAGGCACGGACAAACTGAATGGAATGTATTGCATAAGATGCAGGGTAGGACAGATGTTCCGTTGAATGACACCGGAAGACAGATGGCGCTGAAGGCGGGTGAGGAATATAAATCGGTGCATTTTGATGTGTGCTACTGTTCTCCGCTTAACAGAGCTTTGGAGACGGCACGCCTTGTGCTTAAAGGCAGAGATATTCCGATAATTATCGATGATAGACTTATAGAGATGGGCTTTGGTATTTATGAAGGCTTGGCAAACAGCTTTCAAATCCCGGATTGCCCTATAAATGTAGTTTTTCAAGAGCCTGAGAAGTATACGCAATCTTTGGGCGGATCGGAAACCTTTGATGAACTGTTTAAGAGAACAGGAGAATTTATAAACGAAATAGTTGAACCGCAGTTGGCTGCCGGAAAGGATATTCTGATTGTGGGACACGCTACGGTTAATTCCGGAATTGTATGTCAAATTAAAAATATGCCTATAGAGGAATTTTGGAATTCCAATCACGAACAGTGCAGACTTTTGTCTTTGTAGTGCAAGAATATAGTTTGTTTGAATTGTGACTGAGCGCACGGGATGATATAATAGATAAAAAGGGCGTTTTGGTTATGGTTGCTAATTTTGACAATAAACAGAAGCAGGAAGTGCTTTTGGATATAATTGCAGTTGTGAGCCTCGTTGCCGCAATTATTTTTACTGTCTTTAAATTAAGCGGACACATGACTTTAGCGCTGATTTTTAAGAGCTTTTCGAGCTTGTTGTTTTTATCGATAGGTGTTTTGGCTTATCGCTTCAGTAAGACAAAATTCAAATTTCGTACTATACAAGTGTGGATGTAATTGATGCATCTGCACT
>JAKSRF010000055.1 GCA_024403755.1 Clostridia bacterium | reverse complement strand
TTGGAGGCAACATATTTCTTGTGAGCATAGTCGTCGTCGAACCAGTACTCATAAGTATTAATTATGTTCATATTATTGAGTATCTTATGACAAACGGTGAACAACCGCAGGATAATCTTTTTAATGATTTAAAAGTAAACAGAACTCAAATTAAGACACTGATAGATAGAGGACTGATAAAAGAAAATAAGAAGAAATCTTATGTAAATCGAAGTAATGTAAATGAAGCCGATTCACAAAGTAATGAAAGCGGACAGGGCTTTAATGTTTATTATGATTTGAATCCGATTCAGAAAAAGGCGTTTGACGAGATTAATATTCTTGATGACAGTCCTGAAAGAAACAAGTTGTTTTTACTTCACGGTATTACAGGCAGCGGAAAAACAGAAGTTTATCTTCATTTGGTAGATGAGGTGCTGAAAAAGGGTTGTGGTGTACTTTACCTTGTTCCTGAGATAGCATTGACACCGCAGACTGTAAACTGGATAACAGGCAGATTTAATGTACCGGCGGCAGTTATGCACAGTGGCTTAAGTGAGAAGGAACGCTATGAGCAGTGGGATTTAATCAGAAGCGGAGAAGCAAGAATTGTTGTTGCTGCCAGAAGCGGAATATTTATGCCGGTTAAGAATCTCGGACTTATTATACTTGATGAGGAACATGATAATTCATATGTATCTGATTCCTTTCCGCGATATAACAGTACGGAGATTGCCGTTGTCAGAGCAAAGTACAACAATGCTTTTATGATTTTAGGTTCAGCAACCCCTTCTGTGAAGTCGTACTATCTTGCATCAAAAGGTGTATATAATCTGGTAGAGATGAATAAACGTGCTAATGAACGCGCCAAACTGCCAAAGGTTATTATGGTTGACATGAAGGAACAGTTGAAGCTCGGCTCAGGTGAGATGCTTTCTGTTCCTTTGCGTCAGGCTGTTGCCAAAGCAATCGGTGAAGGAAAGCAGGCAATTATTTTTCTTAACCGAAGAGGATATTCTCGAAGTCTTGTTTGCAGTGATTGTAATGAGTTTATTTCGTGTCCTAATTGTTCTGTGGCTATGACCATTCATAACAGCAGATATTCAGGTGATAAGATGATGGTCTGTCATTATTGCGGTTATATGCTTCCGGTTGAGCAGGCCGAATGTAAAATATGCGGCGGAAAAAAGCTGAAACGCATCGGATTCGGAACTGAACAGCTTGAGGAAGAACTTAAGCGTATTTATCCGCAAGAGAAAGTTCTGAGAATGGATCAGGATACTACTTTGAGTAAAGGCAGTCATGAGATAATAATTGAGGCTTTCAGAAAACATGAAGCTTCAATTCTCATAGGTACTCAAATGATTGCTAAGGGACATGATTTTCCGGATGTTACCGTTGTCGGAATACTCGGAGCAGATTTGATGGCTAACAGCAGTAATTTCCATTCTTCAGAGAATACTTTTCAGTTGATTACTCAGGCTTCGGGAAGAGCCGGAAGACAGGGAGATGAAGGCTACGTTTTTCTTCAGACATATAATACGGAGAATACGATTTTAAAATATGCGGCGACTCAGGATTATAAATCGTTTTATAAGGAAGAAATTAACTACAGACAGAAGTTAAGGTTGCCTCCTTTTAAAGCTCTGGGAAATATCGTAATTAGTTCTGATAATGAGGAAACGGTAAAGACTGTCGCAGAACAAGTCGGTCAATATGTTAAGGACTACTGTTCATATCAGTCTGAGGATTTTCAGTTTGAAATTTACGGACCGGTACCGGCACCGATATACGAATTAAGAGGAAGCTATCGTATGAATGTGATAATTAAATCTATAGCAAAGAAATGGATTATTGCCGTATTTAATCAGGTATCCGAAGATTTTATCGAAAGAGAGTATTCTTTAAGTCTTAATTTCGAATAATCAGATAAAAAATGATATAATGTATATTTGTGAATATATTATTCAGGAAGGTAAATTATGGCTTTAAGAAATATAGTTGAAATAGGTGATGATTTATTACGTAAAAAGTCAAGAACTGTCGACGTTATTAACTCGAGAATAATTACGTTGTTGGATGATTTGGCTGATACCATGTATTATGAGAATCGTGGTATCGGTATTGCTGCGCCACAAGTCGGTGTTCTCAGACGAGTATTTATTGTAGATGTCGGTGACGAACACGGAAAGCTTGAATTCATAAATCCTGAGATTCTTGAACGTGAAGGAACACAGGAATATTGTGAAGGCTGTCTTTCTGTTCCGGGAAAAAATGCTATGGTTGAAAGACCTGCAAGAATTAAAATCAAAGCTTTAAACAGGGACGGAGAAGAATTTGTTCTTGAGGCTGAAGGACTTCTTGCTGTTTGTATTTGCCATGAGTATGATCATCTCGAAGGTATATTGTTTGTGGATAAGGCAATAGACGGAAAGATATATAATTCTGAAGATTTGATTGATTCAGATGACGAATACGATGACGAAGAGTAAGAGATAATTTTGTCTTAACATATTTGGTGATTTATGAATAAAAAAGATATCAAAATAGTTTTTATGGGTACACCTGAGTTTTCCTGTGTGGTACTTCGTGCAGTTGTGAATGAAGGTTATAATGTCTCACTGGTTGTAACTCAGCCGGATAAGCCGGTAGGAAGAAAGCATGTAATTACACCGCCGGATTTAAAGGTTTGTGCCGAAGAACTCGGAATTGAAGTGTATCAGCCGAATTCTATGAGAACGGACGAAGCTTTTGATGCTGTTAGTGAGCAGGCACCGGATTTAATCATAACCGCTGCCTACGGTAAGATACTTCCTGAAAGAATACTTAATATTCCGAGATTGGGTAATATTAATGTTCACGCGTCTTTGCTTCCGAAGTATCGCGGTGCTTCGCCTGTACAGAGTTGTCTTCTTAACGGTGATGAGATTACCGGTGTCACTATTATGAATATGGATGTCGGAATGGATACCGGAGCAATGCTTTCACATGAGGAATTGAAGATAACTCCTAATATCCATTACGACGAGCTTATGTCTGAATTGGCTGAAGTAGGGGCGAAGCTTCTTGTTGAGACATTGCCTTCTTATATTGACGGCAATATCGTTCCTGTACCTCAAAATGACGATGAAGCAGTTAACTGTTTTCCGATTACTCCGGATATGGGTGAGTTTAATTGGGATTTTTCAGCTCAAAAGATTCATAACATTGTAAGAGCATTAAGTACTTGGCCGGGCGCTTATGTATTGAACGACGGCAATAAACTTAAGGTATACGATACTGAGGTAGTTGAAGTTTTTGATGAAAGCACTCTTCCGTTCGAAGTGAAGAACGGAATGATTCTTAAAGCACATAAAAGTGATTTGATAATCAAGTGTGATAATTCATATATTAATCTTAAAGAATTGCAGGTTCCCGGCGGAAAAAGACTGAAGTCTTCGGATTGTGCTCATAATTTTAAGGTCGGTACGTTTATTTAAGGAAAAAAGATGCGTAAAGAGTTAGTTTTAAAGGAAGAAGATATTAAGAAGTATTTGCGAGAAGCTTCTGATGACAGGGAGAAGTGTTTTCTGTTGTTGTATCAGGTTTTTGAGAACGGTGCTTTTACGAATCTTCTTTTGCAAAATGTAAATAACTTTGTGCGTGCAATGTTTTATGGTACTGTAACATATTCGCATTCAATTGATTTTCTTATTAAGCATCTTACAGGTGAAGATGTAACGAAGATGGATTCAGTAACTCGTAATATAATTCGAATGGGTGTGTGGCAGCTTGCATTTTCGGATAAGGTGCCTGAACATGCCGCTGTGTTTACGACGGTTGAAATAATAAAAAAATACAATGTCAGTGCTTCAGGTTATGTGAATAAGATTTTGCATAAAATCATCGCCAACGGTAGGCAGTCACTCGATATTTCACAATACAGAGATGATGTGAAGGTCTCATTAAGCAGTGAGATATACGGCATTTTAAAAAAGTATTACGGCAAGGAACGTGCGGTCCAAATAGGACAGGCCTTTCTTAAACAGGCTAAGCTGAGTATAAGAGTTAATACCCTTAAAGTATCAAGAGATGAACTTATTGCAGAGCTGGAAAGAGATAATGTGAAAATTATCGGAACCGGTTTTTGTGACGAATGTATCTATGTAGATATGAATGATGTAGAGCTTACTGAACTTAATTCGTTCAAAGAGGGAAAGTTTTTTGTTCAGAATGAGGCTGCTATGCTTGCTTCAATAATAGCAGCTCCTTCCAAGGGAAATCGAATCCTTGATTGTTGCAGTGCTCCCGGCGGTAAATCAACTCATATGGCTCAGATCGCAGGAGACGAGTGTTTTATTGATGCAGTAGATATAAAAAAGTCACGAGTAGAGCTTATAAATGAGAATGCAAATCGTCTCGGTCTCGGTTCAGTGCATGCTCGTTTGGGTAATGCGTTGGATGCAAATTATACAGGTGAGGATTTTGAGCCGTATGACATTGTTGTTTGTGATGTTCCCTGCAGCGGTTTGGGCTTACTCGGAAGAAAGCCTGATATCAGATTGACTATTACTTATTCAAGAATAGAGGAACTTCTTCCTACGCAACAGAAAATTCTTGATATTGCTTCACAAAAGGTTAGACCGGGAGGAACGTTAATCTACAGTACTTGTACTCTTAACAAAAGAGAAAATGAGATGCAGGTTAGTGAGTTCCTTCTTAATCATCCTGAATTTCAGCCTGATTCTTTGAAGGATTACTTACCGAAGAGGCTTTTTCTCGAAATGAGTGACGAAAGAGTAAATGAAGCTTGCAGTAATGGTACAATAACATTGACTCCGGATGAGGATAATACAGACGGTTTCTTTATAGCACGAATGGTAAGGAAGAAGAATTAAATGGATAATAAAAAGTTTTGTCTCGATTTAACATTTGATGATTTAAAAGAATGGTGCACCGATAAGGGTTTACCTCAATATCGTGCTGAACAAATATACAAGTGGCTTTCTGCCGGTGTAATAGATTTGAATGAGATGAATAATCTTCCTAAGAACATCAGGGCAGAGCTTGATAACAGTTTTTACTTTAACGGAACTTCGGTTAATGAGCACGAAGCAATGATTATTGTTAACGAGTTCGTTTCTAAGATAGACGGAACACGTAAACTTGTATATGAACTTTATGACGGACATATTATTGAGACGGTTCTTATGCGATATAAGCTCGGCGTATCTGTTTGTATTTCTTCACAGGCAGGATGCAAAATGGGTTGTACTTTCTGTGCTTCGGCACATGCAGGCTTCGGACGTTCGTTGACTTCCGGTGAGATGTTGGGACAGGTAGTTATTTCTCAGCATCATATCGGAGAGAGAATCAGAAGTGTTGTTGTAATGGGTATAGGTGAACCTTTTGATAATTATGATAATCTTATAGGATTTATCAGACTTGCCAATAATAAAGACGGTTTGAATTTGGGCAGCAGACATATAACAGTATCTACTTGCGGACTCGTTCCGAGAATGAAGGATTTCACCGAACTTAACTCACAGGTAAATTTGTCTATTTCTCTTCATGCACCGAATGATGAACTTAGAAAACAGCTTATGCCGATAGCTAATAAGTATTCATTAAATGAGGTTTTGGATGCCTGTCGTGAGTATATAAAGAAAACCAACAGGCGTATTACGTTTGAGTATTCGCTTTTCGATAATGTTAATGACAGCAGAGAACAAGCTTTGGAATTGGTACACCTTCTTAAAGGAATACATTGTCACATTAATCTGATTGCTGCAAATGAGTTTGACGGCAGTCCTTATAAGAGAAGCAGCGGTAAAAGGGTAGATACTTTCAGAAAAACATTGGAAGAACTTAATATGAATGCTACCCTGAGACGCGAAATGGGTACGGATATTATGGCTGCATGCGGACAGCTGAGACGAGGAATGGAGGAAGCCGGAAAGAAATGATTCCATATGATGTTATTTCCGATGTAGGATTGGTAAGAGAGAATAACGAAGATTCTTATGCGGTAAAGAAGATAGGCGATTATACGGTGCTTATGGTTGCAGACGGTGTCGGCGGCTTACCGTACGGGGAAGTGGCAAGCAGAACGGCTATAGAAGCTGCATCAGATTTTTTGGAAAAGAATTTGTTAGCTGAAGAAATCAGTAATGATGAAATAGCTGAAGTGTTGAAGCTTTTGTATAACAAGGTGAATGCTGATGTAGTTAAACAAGGATTAAAGTTGAATTCTTCTGCTAACGGAATAGTTATCGGAACCACATTAACTATTTGCGTAGTATATAAGCAGCAGATTACCGTTGCTCACATAGGTGATTCAAGAGCGTATCTTATTCATGGTTCTTCAATAATAAAACTTACGGAAGATCATGTTTCTGACGATGATAACCATTTTTTGACAAAGGTTATCGGGGATAACAGTTTTTTGTCCCCTGATATTTACAGATATAGTATAATGTATGGTGATTTGATTTTGTTATCTACGGATGGATTACATTCTGTTCTTTCGGATAATGAGATTGTTGTTTGTTTAAAGAAACATAAAGATTTGAAAGGTTGTCTTACTAATTTAGTAGAGGCTGTATATAAAAAGGGCGCGCCGGACAATGTTACAATTGTATTGGCACACGATAAGCCGGAATAATCGGCAGTAAAATTATTAACAAGGAGTGTATTTATGGCAGGCCCGGAAGGAATGGTATTTGCTAATAAGTATAAGATAAATAAGCTGATCGGTAAGGGTGGTATGGCTTATGTTTATCTTGCTACGGATATTACTAACGGAATGAGTGTGGCAATAAAAATTCTCAAGCCTGAATTGGCCGGTGATGATGAATTTGTAAAAAGATTTGACTCGGAGGCAAAAGCTGTTGCTTCTCTCTCTCATTCAAATATAGTTAAGGTGTTCGGTGTCGGACATGAGGGGCTTTACAGATATATTGTTCAGGAATATGTTGACGGTATTACAGTTAAAGATTTAATTAATCAAAACGGACACTTGGATTGGCGAGTAGCTGTACCTATAGTTATACAGGTTGGTCTCGCTTTGGATACTGCACATAAATGCGGTGTAATTCACAGGGATATTAAACCGCAAAATATTCTTATTAACAGAGATAAGGTTGCTAAGATTACGGACTTCGGTATAGCAAGAGCCAATACAACAAATACTATTACAATGACATCGGGCGGCGCAATGGGTTCCGTACACTATATTTCTCCTGAACAGTCAAGAGGCGGTAATGTAGGACCACAGTCTGATATATATTCTTTAGGCGTTATGTTGTTTGAGATGGTTACAGGAAGACTTCCTTATGACGGAAATAATGATTTAGCCATAGCAGTTAAGCATCTTCAGGACCCGATACCGCTTGCTTCTTCGTTTGTTCCTGATATTCCTAAGGGATTGGATTCGATTATTGTAAAATGTATGCAGAAGCTTCCGAATTTAAGATATCAGTCTATGAGACAACTCGTAGGTGAATTGGACAGCCTTATGTCAGATCCTAACGGTGTTTACGGAAGTATAAACAATAATGCTTCAGAAGCTGAAGATGTTAAGCTTACTTTCAGGCAGGAAGCAAATTATAATAAAGTAAAGGATTTTGAGAATACAGTTGAGAGCAGAAGAAAATCTCACCTAAGAGATTCCGGTATACTTATAGCGTTGGTTGTTTTAATTGTCGGAATACTAATAGGTGTAGTCTCTCTTGCTGTTACATCAATTCATAATGCTACTCAGATTGAGAAAAGTAATGAATTTCTTGTGGAGAATTATGTCGGTCTGACCAAAAGTGAAGTTGAGAAGAAGTTTGAAGTCAGCTCACTCCAAGAGGGCAGAGATTATAAAATCGAATATGAGGTGCGTGATGATTATGTTCCGAATATAGTTATCAGACAGAGTATTTCCGAAGGTATTACTATCTCAATCGGAAGTAATAAGTCACCTTTGATAATTACTATTTCTCAGTCAGAGGATTCAGACAGTATAACAGTTCCGAATTATGTGGGTTTGGATTATCGAACTGTACTCGACGGTACAAATTCAGGCGATGTAAATCTGAATTTTGTTTTGGACTTTGAGGAAACAGATGAGATGGAACCAAACTTAATTTTGAGAACCGATCCACCGGCAGGTGACAGTGTTGCACCGGGAAGTACGGTTACACTTATTTGTGCTCGTGAACTCAGTAAGGTTGAAGTTCCTGATTTGAGTGAGTTGTCGTTGTCTGAAGCTCGTGACATACTTGAAGAGAGTTCATTAAGTCTTGGTAATGTTGAGGGCTCTGTTGAAGTTACCGCCCTTCCTGAATCTCAGCAGTATGTTATTATGACAATGCCTGAAGCGGGTGAAGTGGTACGACCGAGAACACCGGTAAATATCTATGTAGGTACATGGGAGGATGTTGAAAGAGGAGGAACTCCGACTCCGACTCCGCCTGAAATAGAAATGGTTGTTGAGATAGTCGGAAAAGGTCATATAGAAGGTATCGAGCCTGTTGCTCCGGGAACAGTTATTACAGTAGTGGCAGTTCCTGATCCTGGTTATCAGTTTAGTTATTGGCAGGATGACAAGGGAAATATTGTTGCATATAACGCTAATTTCACTTTGACATTGACGGAGACAAATTTCCATTTTATGGCAGTATTTACTGCTTTACCGACGCCGTCGCCTTCACCGACACCACCGCCTACTCCGACACCTACTCCGATATCGACTCCTTCGAATCCGCCTCCTCCGAATAACGACCCAACCAATGAGTCCGGTCAAGGTCAGCAAGGACAGGAACAGGGTAACGGTCAAGGTCAGGATCAAGGTAACGGACAGGGTCAAGACCAGGGTAACGGTCAAGGTCAGGATCAAGGTAACGGACAGGGCCAAGACCAGGGTAACAGTCAAGGTCAGGATCAAGGTGATAACGGACAAGGTCAAGACCAGGGTAACGGATTCCCGCCGCCTGACGGTAATCAGGGCGGTGATTGGAACGGCTGGGGCTACTGATTATGACAATTGGCTTTAACAATTGATTTGTTTTGACAAAATATCTAAATTCTTCGGATGGTTTTAATGAGCGAAGGGATTATAACAAAAGGCGTAGGCGGTACATATACGGTAAGAAATAAGGAAGGAAACCTTCTTTCCTGTATGATACGCGGAAAGATACGCAATAAGAGTAAAATTCCCTGTATCGGTGATATTGTAGATTATGAATCTTCCGGGGATCCTGATATTCCCTATGTGATTGTAGGTATTAAACCACGTAAGAATTATCTTGTGAGACCGCCTATTGCAAATGTTGATTATTTATTTCTATCATTTGCAGTGAAGGATCCGGAGCCTGATTTAAAACTTCTTGATAAGATGCTTATAATCTGCGCTATATTAAAGATTACACCGTATATTATTTTTACTAAGGCTGATTTAGACAGATCTGAAGCTGAAAGACTGCACAAAATATATTCTGATGCAGGCTACAGATGCTTTATATCTTCTTTGGATAATCCGGCTTCTGAGAAAGATATATTCAAAGGAATAGAAAATTCTCTTATTGCTTTTGCCGGTCCTTCAGGAGTAGGTAAGAGTACTATGTGTAATGCGATACTTAACCGTGAGGATGAGGAAGCTTTGGAAGTCGGTGAAGTAAGTGAGAGACTTAAGAGAGGTAAGCATACCACAAGACATGTTGAACTTTTCAGACATGACGATTCTGACAATGATATAACCGACACACCGGGTTTTACTTCTTTGAGTCTTCTTGAACTCGGGATAGGATATGATGAGATAGTTTGCGGTTATCCGGAACTTATTAAAGCAAGTGAAGGCTGTAAATTTGACGATTGCAGACATATTAATGAGAAAAACTGTAATGTTCTTTCATTATTGAAGAATGGTGATATAATTGATTGCGGCAGATATGAGCGGTACAAAGAGTTTTATCAGGAAACTTATGATAATCGCAATAATTTTTCAATTAAAGTAATTAAGTGGAGAGATTAGTAAAATGAATTATGAATTCAGAAAAACAGTTAATCCGAGAGAGTGGAGTGCACCTGAGATAGCACCTTCTGTTTTGTCTGCCGATTTTGGATATTTAATGCGTGACGTTAAAGAAATCGAGGCACAGTGTTCTTTTTTGCATTTAGATGTAATGGACGGACATTTTGTTCCTAATATGTCTATCGGAATACCGGTAATAAAATCTGTCAGAAAGCATACCGATATGATACTTGATACTCATTTAATGATAGATAATCCTGATGATTATATTCAAGCATTTGCAGATGCCGGTTCTGATTATATTACATTCCATGTAGAGTGTTCCGATAATCCGCATAAGACGATTGAACTTATTAAAAACGCGGGTAAAAAGGCGGGAATGTCTATTCATCCGGATACTCCTATTGAAGTAGTAAAACCTTATCTTAAGGACTTGGATTTGTTTTTGATTATGTCTGTACGTCCGGGCTTCGGCGGACAGAAATTCATGCCGGAAGCATTGGACAGAATTAAGTATGTGCGTCAACAGCTTGATGCAATAGGAAGTAATGCCATACTGTCAGTTGACGGCGGAATAATAAATGATAATGCTTCTGCCATATTTAAGGCAGGTGCCGGATTATTTGTTGCGGGAAGTACCGTATTCTGTGCGGATGATAAAGCCAAGGCGGTTGAGGAACTTAAGAAATGCGCACTCTTGTAATTGCCGGCGGTCCTAATATTAATCCTTGTGTTGCTTCTATTGCTGCTTCTTGTGATAAAGTATTATGTGCAGACAGCGGAGCTGATTTTGCAGTCATTAACGGAATTCATATCGACCGTGTTATAGGAGATATGGATTCTATATCGCGTGACGCAACTGATTTTCTCGATATGAAAAATGTTCCTATAGAAGTATATCCGCCTGAGAAGGATATGACAGATACCGAGTTGGTTTTACGTTCGATTGAGAAAGAGAGCGAGGTTGTGCTTGCTTGCTCACTTACCGGAAGAATCGATCATGTTATGGCTAATTTGAATCTTATTTTGAAGCTTCACGAAGAAGGTTATGACATTACTGCTACGGATGGAATAACTGATGTAATTCCTATGTGCGGAAAAGAGACGATATCCCTTAAGGGTGTTGATAATCCTAAGACTGCTGTTATATCACTTGTATTGAACAGGGGCGATGTTAACGGGGTTACTACCGAAGGACTATATTATAAATTGGATAGGGCTGATTTGAAGTTTGGCAGTTCATTTTCGATAAGTAATAAGCTTATGCCTGATACGGACAGCTTCAGCGTTACTGTAGAAAAAGGCAGTATGCTTGTAGTTATTACTGATTCAGAAGCTTAATTTTTTCCTTCTCGAAAAGCTTATATTCCGACATCTTGATTTTTCTCTTGAAGAGATATCAGGTGAAAAATGCTATAGATGAGATTAAGACTCTGTCAGAAGAGAACAGCTTCAAAACTACTTTTGGTAAGGTTGATACGTGTCTTTTTTAGGAGAAGGGTAACTGGAGAGAATCCGTTATTTATAACTAAATGTACCGGTGTATTTACTGCTGAGAAGTAAAAAGAGCTGTCTCAAAACAGCAAAAGTGTATGTAAAGCACCTTCAAATCGTCATTTACATACACTCGGAAAGCCAAAAACAGCAAAAGTGTATGTAAAGCACCTTCAAATCGTCATTTACATACACTCGG
>JAKSRF010000054.1 GCA_024403755.1 Clostridia bacterium | reverse complement strand
TTCAGCTTTGGATTAAGAAAGCAATATTTGACGGCAAGGTAAAAGATTAAGCGCTTTTATATTGATTTTTGAACGAAATGAGTTTATATTATGCAAGGCTGATTATTGTGTCAGCCTTTTATTATGCGTTTAAAGCATGAATGGTTTTATTGAGAGGAAGATGAAAATGGCAAATTACAGTTACGATGTATCGTTACGTTCTCCAATCAAAATGGCAAGAAGAATTGTCATTAAGGTTGGTACTTCAACGATAACTTATCCGACAGGTCGAATTAATTATTCAAACATTGACAGACTTGCACGTACAATTGCCGATTTGATGAACAGCGGTAAAGAGGTTTTACTTGTAACATCAGGTGCAATAGGTGTAGGTATCGGTTGCTTAAATCTTCCCGAGCGACCTAAGGAGGTCAGAGAGAAGCAGGCTGTCGCAGCTGTAGGTCAGTGCGAATTGATGAATGCATATATGCGAAGCTTTGCTGAATATGCCTGTGTTTGCGGACAAATTCTCCTTACCAAGGATGATTTGATTGATAAGCTTACACGTTCCAACATTACAAATACAATAGAAGCTTTACTTGAGAAACATATTGTTCCTGTTATTAACGAGAATGACTCTGTATCTACAACTGAGATTTACCATAACGGTACATTCGGAGATAATGATACATTATCTGCAAATGTTGCATGTCTTATAAATGCAGATTTATTGATTATTCTCTCGGATATAGACGGACTTTATGATTCTAATCCGCAGACTAATCCTGATGCAAAGAGAATATGCTTTGTTGATGAGATAACAGATGAGATGCTTGATATAGCAGAAGGTGCAGGAAGCAAGCTTGGAACGGGCGGAATGCATACGAAGATTACTGCAATGCAGACAGCAACCGCAAGCGGAATAAACGGAGTTATAGCCGAGGGTTCTACTCCTCATCTTATAAGTCAGATACTTGCCGGTGAGGATATCGGAACATTTTTTGCTGCAAAGTAAAGGACAATAATAATCTGATTTTGTAGGTTGCAGGCAGAGTGGCTCAGTCATCGCGTTTTGTAGGTTGCGGGCAGAGTGGCTCAGTCATCGCATCTCCCAAACGAGTAATTTTTGTTGCCAACAGCCGGTTTTTAGGCATGTTCTGGTGACATCCCGGCAAAACTTCTTCCAATCGAAGTATTCCTTCTCCAATTAAAAAGTTTGATAACAGTTATATTTAATAACCGCCCCGCTTCTGTAATTATCAGAAGCGAGACGGCTGTAATCAATCGTTTATTCTCTTCTGGGTGCCGAAGCACCGCTATTATCCTACTTGTAACTTATGCGTTAATTCCGTATGAAGCACACAGATTAATAAACTCAGGTGAACCACTGAAACCGGCAAAAACATCTTCACGCGAAATTGTTTGTTCATCAAGCTGTTCTACCCAATAGTTTAAGCCGCCTTCATCTGCCTCGCGTCCGAAGAACGCGCTGTACATATGCTTGACAAAATCGGTGTTATCAAGGTCGAGTATAATAAACTCAGGACTGAATACAAATCCATAGCTGCAACTTGAACCGGTTGCTTCACCGTTCATGAGTTTCTGAACCCAGCCTGCCTGTCCGGCCTGATCCGGGAGACGATTCAGACATACTTTGTATAAGCGAGCTACGAAGCAATTTACTCCGCCTTGCTGATTGTTCGGTACACCTACCAAGTAGGTACCGCATACTACACCATACTTGGAACAAAGGTTATAGAACTCTTCTGAGTTTGCAAAGCCGGCCATAATATCTTCTCTGGTCGCTGTCTCATTATTAAGCTGTTCTACCCAATAGATAAAGCCTGCTTCATCTGCTTCACGACCGAAGTACATTGCATACATGTCATTAACAAATTCTTCGTTGGAACGATTCTTATTTGTATACTCTTCACTAAATAT
The DNA here is from genome assembly GCA_024403755.1 of Clostridia bacterium. Taxonomy (GTDB): domain Bacteria; phylum Bacillota; class Clostridia; order Saccharofermentanales; family Saccharofermentanaceae; genus Saccharofermentans. The sequence continues at coordinate 10,139 of JAKSRF010000054.1, read as the reverse complement.
AAATCCAAAACCCACCTGAGCTCCGCAAGCCTCACCGTTATTAAGGCTGTCTACCCAGTAGTTATATCCGGACTCATCAGCTTTACGTCCAAGTGCTACTTCATAACAACGATTAATGAAGTCTCCCACGTTGAGTTCATGGGCAACAGGCGTCGGAGTCGGGGTCGGGGTTATCGTCGTAGGCTTCGGGCTTGGTGCAGGTTCAGACTCGGTTTTATCAAATTTATATGTAACAGTAGCGGTCTTATTATCATCTATGGTTACATTGGCCTTTTTACCGTTAACTGTTATAACTGCTTCGTCTGCAAAGCCGATTTCATTGTCATCAGAAAGAACAACTTTTGCAGTATAAGCGGTATCATAAGCCGCGGTCTTACCTGCAGGTGACCATGTTAAATCACCGGATATACTGCTAACACTTGTATCAACGTCAGAAGCCAAATCCTTTGTCGCTACCGGTGCCTTAATTGTCACATCGAGATTCACAATATGTTTGCAACTGTCACAGATACCATTTTTGTCGATATCCATATGACCTGCAGACTTATCATACTTCTTCTCACATAAAGTACAAACCTGGTTATCGGCACAAACTAAGCACTTATGATTATCAAATCTGATAATACCGCCGGATATATCAAGCAAATCTTCAACATTAAAGTCTGTAATGGATACATTGTTATAGATATTTGCTGTATCATCATACTGTATGGTCTGTAATTCGTCTGCGGTTTTCTTACCATACATTACCTTTATATTCTCTTCACATTCAGATGAAACAGTGATATTAACCGAAGACTCTACTAAACCGGACGGCACAAACATAACTTGGGGTACAAGCATAGTAAGCGAACTTCCTGCATCCAATTCCAAGTTTGTAGTTCCAAAATAGGAAATTCCATTCGTTGCAACAAGAGTTATGGAAGAATCTTTTAAAGCAATTGAATTGTCATCGTCTAATGACAATGCCAGTGAATCAACGCCGGCAGCTTGTGCAGCTGCATAAGATTCAATAGCTGAAGTTATAACTGAATTACTGATATTGGCCTTATCATAATTACCGATAGCAAAACCAATTTCAAAAGGAATGTCATTATGTCCGGCAACAAGCGTACTGTCTTTTATATCCAATGTTGAGGTTGTTTCATTATATCCGCTTAATTCTAATGATATTGCTGAACCACCGGCTTCAATCACAGAATCTGTAATAGTTATTTTATCAGTACACAAAACGGCACCGGCCGAATTTTGTCCATGACTTACTACATTAATATCAGATTTAGTAATATCTACTATATAACCCTCCTTATATGCAGGATACACATAAATACCGGCACTTCCGTGAGCGTATGTATCAACATCAATGGTAGAATTGTTGGAAATTAAACTGCTTGTCATTATCCCGTCATATACGCCACTGGTATTATCCGAAGATACACAGAAATCCAAATCAGAATTAGTTATGGAGACTTTTTCAGTGTATATACCGTACCCACCTGTAGCAAAAATGTACGAGGGCATTGTAATGTCAGCGGATATCTCAGCATTCTCAATAACAACAGTTTCATAATCACTATAAATTGCCCTATTAAAGTAGCCGCCGTTCAATTCAAGATTAAAGCTTAACGGAGAAGTCTCTGAAGCACCTTTGATTTTAAAATCGTCACCGTCTGAATCTGAATAATCAATATTCGCTAAACCATATACATAGATATCCGGAGCCTTCTCAGCATCTAAATCCATGTCAAGAGAACCGCTTCCGCTGATATTCATAGAGGCACCCTTTCCTTCACAAACTATACCGGCCATATAAACAACTACAGTGCTGTCAGCCGTACACGAATAAGAATTCTTACCTGAAATAATTAAGCTAACCTCAGCATCCGTTTTAAATAAAGCAGTCTTATTAGCAGTAGTTACGTCAATACTATTTATCTCAACCGTTTGATTAGCAGCATCAATTCTTAAATTGTAGTTGTCCTTATTTCCTGATGTAATATTTCCAACATTGTCCACGATGTAATAACCGGATGCAGAATACACTTTATCCAAAAAACAGACACTCCATTTCTCCCCATTGTAAGCACTTATACTGTTGGTCAGCATCGTGAAAGTAAGTCCTGCAGAGAGCAGTGTTGCTATAAATTTCTTCATATATAGCCTCCTTTGTAAATATATTTAAACATTTTACCTGATATGCAGTATACTGTTTAAGACAGTATCATTGTTTCGGTAACCATTCATATTTTTCTGTGTGAGTTTACTAATAATACAGTTTTTGTAAAAACTGCATTATTGCTATAAAAAAGCTGCTACATTTTGTAACAGCCTGTAAAACAATCAATGTAAAACTGATAAATTAAGCTTCTGTGTTCTCAGCAGGAGCGGCCTCTGTTGCAGGAGCAACCTCAGCAGGAGCAACCTCAGCAGGAGCAGCATCGATTGCAGCACCGCAGAAGATACAGAACTTTGTTCCTTCATCAATTTCCTTACCGCAGCTAGGACACTGACAAACCTTCTTCAAATCTTCCTGTGCCTTCTTGTCAGCAGCAATCTCTTCCTGAGCTTTCTTTATAATCTCAACAAGATCAGGACACTTCTGAGTGCAGAAATCAGGCTCATTTGTAAAAAGTGTCATACCGATCTGTGCAATAGTATCCTTAATAAGCTTCTCATTCTTGCTAATCTTATTAGAAAGTTCAAAATTTGTCTTTGCATTTGAAGCAGATTTACCAGCCTTAGCTGTAAGATCCTTAGAAGTATCAGCAACCTTCTGGCCTGCCTCCTTAAGTTTGTCCATGAATCCCATAAACTATATCTCCTTTATATATAAAATACACTAGTATTATATTACATCAAAAATCAATTTACTACTATGCAATAAAAAAATCAAAGCAAAGCACATGCATTTACTGCACTTATGGCACCATCTGAGGCTGCAGTAGTAAGTTGTCTTAATGCTTTGGTGCGACCATCACCAGCGGCAAAAACGCCGTCTACAGATGTTTTGCAGTCCTCGCCAGCCACGATATAGCCTGCAGCATCAATATTCACAAATCCATTAAGATAATCAGAGGATGGTGTTTGACCAATTGCTACAAAGAGACCATCTATTACAAGCTCAGATGCTGGTTCGCCAATAGTGCTTTCGAGGATAATAGATTCAAGCTGGGTTGTACCATTAAGTGAAGATACAGTTCTATTGGTCAAAAATTCAATATTAGGTATGTTTTTTGCTTTCTCTACAAGAGCCTGTTCTGCACGGAATCCGTCTCTTCTGTGAATAAGATAAACCTTTGAGCAGAGATTAGAAAGATAAATTGCATCCTCAAAAGCGGTATTTCCGCCGCCGTTAACCGCTACAGTTTTGCCCTTAAAGAAAGCTCCGTCACATGTTGCACAGTATGATATTCCACGTCCAAGAAACTTCTCTTCAAGTGGAAGATTAAGGTGACGGTTTCTTGCACCGGAAGCAAGTATGATTGTTCTCGCCTGATTCTCAGAGAATTCCGATTTAACAGTAAAGCCTTCCTCAAATGAACCGCTGATACTTGTTACCTGATCATATTCAAATGAAGCACCCAATTCTATTGCCTGCTCATATATAGCTGTCGCAAATTCATAGCCTGATATTCTCTTAAATCCCGGAAAATTCTCAATCTCTGGTGTAGGGAGAATCTGTCCGCCGTATGTCTCACCTTCGTAAACCAAAACATCCTTACCGGCTCTTCTGGCATAAATAGCTGCGGTAAGTCCTGCCGTACCTGCACCGATAATAATAATATCCTTCATATTAAATCTCCTTCAAAATCGTATCCAGTATTGTTGCCGCACTTCGTACCAGTTCAGCACACGGACGCTTCTTATAGTATTCAGGTGTTCGTTCTTCTGCTATTGGAGACCCCTCTGCTTTGTCCAAGCCCAGAAGCTTCTTACATATATATGAACCGTTTTCCTTCTCGAAAAGGGATAATGCTTTTTGTACAACGGCATAATTATTGCTTTTCTGTGTACGGTCCTTCGGATCGTCAGTTCCGGTTGCAAGTCCTATAATAATGGCCATTCCGGAACATGCTCCGCATATTTCTCTCATACGACCGAATCCACCGCCGAAGGAGGAAGCAATCTTAAGCATCACAGACGGTTCTGTGTCGAAGAGATCACAGAATGCCAAGGCAACGGATTGTGAGCAATTAAAGCCTTCATTGAAATAATTTACAGCGGCATCTGTTCGTAAGATGCCGTTAGGATCAGTCGATGAATAATTCATATTACAGATACCAGGAGATTACATCTTCGTTCTTAGGTGTAGGGGTTGTTTTGGCGTCAGCGGCCGGATAACCCAGAGCGCATGAGCCGTAAACATTGTAGGCATCGGTAATGCCGATTTTCGATAAGAGGGAACGGAAGCCTGCATCATCATTTAAATTATTGAGCTGATTTATCCATACAGAGCCGATACCGAGACTCTCGGCAGCAAGGAACATATTCTCAAGTGCGCAAGCGCAATCTTCAACCGAGAACGGGTTGTCCTTAAGGCCGGTTGCAATAATAAGAGTATCTGCGTTGTAAAAATTATAGGAACTTCCGCGATTCTGCTTCTCTGCGATATAAGTGTAGAGCTCACGAAGCAAGTCTTTATTTTGTACAACCGTGAATTTCCAGGTTTGTTTGTTCATTCCGGTCGGAGCTTTATATGCGGATGAAGAAATTACTTCAAGGGCTTCGCGATCGATTTTCTTATCAGCAAAGGAACGTGTGCTGCGACGGTTGTTGATAGTCTCTAAAGTTGAATTTGTCATAATAATACCTCCACAAATATTTATCCTTCAGGAGGCGGAGGCTCTTCTCCGCCTAAAAATGATTCTTCCTCCGGTTCCTCAGGTTCAGGCTCCTCATGGATAGGACAAACCAAATCGGAATCAGGCATATTTGATGAAGTGGATACGAAGTAATCAGACAATACTGCATCTGCTTCATAGCACCAGTCATTCGGATAACAGCCCGACGAGCAGACATCTGCCGTAACAATGGTATCAGGCTTATAGAATGAGACGGAATCAAGGCCGCCGTGAATCTTACTCATAACGTCATACCATATTCTGATGGCGTTGCTTCTGTCTCCGGAAGGGATAACAGTTTGTCTTAATCGGTTATCATAACCGTACCAGACAGCTGCGCAATAGTATGGAGTATATCCGCAGAACCATTTATCAAGATTATCATCGGTAGTACCTGTTTTACCTGCTGTTGCAATCTTCTCGCCGTTATCATTGGTAATAATTGCTGCATGACCTGAAGCAGTACCGGAAGTAATAACATCGGAAAGCATGTCGCTCATGAGAAAAGCTGTCTCAGGACTGTATACTCTGTGTGATTCAGGATTTACCTGAAGTACAACATTACCGTCGTTATCAAGAACCTTGGTATATGCATAAGGCTTGGTGTATGTTCCGCCTGATGCAAGAGTGTTATAGGCTCCGGCCATTTCCAACGGAGTCATTCCGGTTGTAAAGGCACCGATGGCTTGTGCAGGATATGCGCCTTCCTCGGTTCGGTCGATTCCTTCGCGTGACAGGAACCATAATGCGGTATCGCCGCCGACATCATCCCATACCATTACGGCTATAGTATTCTTAGAATGTGTAACAGCCGAACGGATTGTCGTAGGCCCACCGTAGGAACGATCTGAATTTAAAGGCCATACCGCACCCGGATTGTTAGGATCCAGATGACTTTCTTCATCATTGTAAAGCATACACGGATAAATGAGTTGTAACTCAAGTGCCGGAGCATAATCAAGAATAGGTTTTATTGATGAACCCGGTGAACGATGAGCCTGAGTAGCTCGGTTTAAGCTGAGATTTACTGTCTTAGGACCGTAACCGCCCTGCATTCCTGCGATAGCTCCGGTCTCGACATTAATTACTACCATTCCGGCTGTCGGCTTCTCAGGATAGCCTGCCAAAGCGGATGGATCCGTCTGGAATAAATCTCTGTTTGTAAAGGTCTCATCCATTACTGACTGAACATCAGGTTCAAGTGTGGTATATATATGATAACCGCGGTTATATACGATGGTAGTAGCGAGTGATCTTGAGATATTACGTTGGCTCATAAGGTCGTTTACTACTTCCTCAACGGCATACTCAGCAAAGTAGGAGTTTATGGTTGCCGAAGAATTACGTGTACGTGTCTTAAATACAAGCTCCGTATTAAGTGCATTTTGATACTCATTTTCGGTGATATAACCCAACTCATACATCTTGCCCAAAACAATACGCATTCTTCTCAGAGCGTTACGACGTCCTGTCTCTCTTAACGGATTGTAGTAAGACGGGCTCTTAGGAAGTCCTGCGAGGAAAGCACACTCGGCGAGATTTAATTCCTTAGCATCTTTACCGAAATAGTTTTGTGCTGCAGCCTGAATACCTACATAGTTGTTACCCATCGGAGCAAGATTTATATACAACTCCATAATCTCATCCTTAGAGAGATCCTGTTCCAATGCCATAGCCGAGAACCATTCCTGAACCTTACGTGAGGTGGAATGTTCATCCTGACCTGATATCAGCTTTACAGTCTGTTGTGTAACGGTAGAACCGCCGTAAGAAGCAGTACCTCCGTTGGCAAGTGCTGACAACACGGCACTACCGATACGCTTGATATCGATACCGGAGTGTTCATAAAAACGTTCATCCTCGATGGAAATAATAGCTTCATCTATGTATGTCGATTTTACGTCACTGATAGAAACATAAATACGGTCAACGTTCTCGGTTCCGGTGAGCTTAGAGATAACATTTCCGTTGATATCGTACACAAAAGAAGTCTGAACATCTTCAGTTTGTGACAAATCGGCGATTGAAAGGGCTCTGGCAGTCGACACATATCCGAGAAGCATTCCTGCACCGAAGCCGCCGAGGGCAAAGCAAACGCACAGAACCAGAGCGACTACAATTCTTAATATGTCTTTTACAAAGGACATAAATTCTGTAAAAGCATTACGATTGTAGCCTGATTTTGTAGGTTTACCTTTAAGTGTTGATCTTAATTCATCCGCAAGTGCAGAATTTTCCGGTTTTATCGGGGAAGATGTACGTCTTGTCTCATCTGCCTGTTCTGAACGCGAATACTCATTTTTGTTCATTATTCTTATATCTCCAAATATTTTATGCAAATTTATACAAATGCATTTTATCACTAAATATTATAATAATATACTTCTATAAAGTTTTTTGCCTCGAAAGGAAAATATTTACAACTTTATGTAATATATAGTTGACATTATGTAAGGTGCATGCTATTATTTCAATTGTAAAGGGCCCATATAGTAACGGAGGATAAAAATGAGTAAGTTATCTAAAAAAACAAAAATTGTATTTGATATTGTTTTGATAATTTTGTTTATGGTAATGTGTCTGTTCTCGTTTGAATTTGTTGAAAGAGATACGAAAGTAAAATATACGCAAGTTGTCACTTCGGCAAACGGTGAGATAACGGAGCCGATAAAAAGTAATTTGGTTGTTAAGCACAGCGGAGATGTATCTTTACATGCCGCATGGTGGCCGGAGGAAGATCTGGGTTTTCTGACATTGTTTACTGTAAATGATTCGGATGGGAATACGGTGTTTTATTCATCTGGAAATAAGCTTACCTGTGAATCACTTCCGTTGCAACTCGATGAAGGAAGTTACGAAGTAAAATTCACATTCTTCAATAATATTGATGATATTAATGCAGCTCTTGCAAATTTGGGAACAGCTATTGACAAGGATGAGAACACATTTGATGGTTTCTGTGATGGTGAATGGGCTGTGGATTTCTCATTTGGCTATGTACAAAAGAATATCGGAGCTTATGTCAGCGCAGCATTATTTGCACTTGTAACAGTTTTTGTTGCTATTCATCTTTTTGTTCTTTGTACTTCATCAGACGGTAAACTACAGTTTGATGAAAGACAGCTTCTTGCCAGAGGAAGAGCTTCAACTGCAAGTATGATTACAATGTTTATATATTTTGGTGTATACTTATTTGCCAAGCTGTGTGAGATAGATTTATATCTGCATGATGTTGTATACATATTTGCCGGTATTATTGCAGGAAGCTTTGTATTTGCGATTATCAGCATTTGTAAAGATGCATATGTGGCTTTGAATCAGCGAAGAACCGCCTTGTGTATTTGTTTGGCGGTATTGGCGGTACTCAACGGAGTAATGTGCGTTTATAATTACAAATTGTTTGTAAAATATAATTATTCCGTTGACTCATTAGTATTCGGTGTTGCAATAATTAACCTAATCAGTACTGTTGTATTGTTAGGTGCTTTAGTTGTAATGATCGGCAAAGCTGTTTATGATAAGAGAGAGACTTAAATTATGAAGAATCTAAAAATTAAAGCCGCTCGAGCGGCTAAGGATTTATCACAGGACGATTTGGCTAAGATTTGCGGTGTGTCCAGACAGACGATAAATGCCATAGAGAAAGGGGATTATAATCCTACAATAAAGCTGTGTCGTGCTATATGCAGAGCTTTGGATAAGTCGTTGGATGAATTGTTCTGGGAAGAAGACGAGAATGAATAAAGAAAATACTACATTTGAAGAGACAGTAATTATTGAGAGTATGGGCAACGAAGGTGAGGGCGTAGCACGCTTTCCTTCAGGGCAGGTTGTTTTTGTCGACGGAGTCCTTCCGGGTGAGAAATGCAGAATTGCAGTTGAGACAAGCAATAAAAAATTTACCAGAGCTACGGTTGTTGAACGCCTAAGTGATTCCACGGAACGCACCATACCTGTCTGTGGCAGTTATGAGTATTGCGGCGGTTGCAATCTGATGCATATAAGCTATGAGCGCGAATTAGTCTACAAGAGGCAGAAGGTATTTGACTGTCTTACCAGAATCGGTGGTTTTGATCCTGATTTTATTGAGTCTGTACTTCAACCGACAGTCGAAAATGATAATATTACGCACTATCGTAATCATATGCAGTATACAATCGGAAGTGATGCGGTGAGCGGCTGCCCGAGAATAGGCTTCAAGGCTCCTTCGAGCAATGCATTTACGGATGTCGATGAATGCTTTACGGAATACGAGATATTCGGCAAAATCAGGAAGTTCATGTCTGAGAGATTCAGAGATTACCCGGTTAAGCTTTTCGAGCAGATGATATTAAGGGGTTCGGAGAGAACAAAGCAGATTTTGGCAGAATTTACCGTTGTAAGCACACTCCCGCACGAGGTAATTATAAGAGATGCGGGGGCTTATCTTAAGGAGACGGCCCTGAAGACGTTTGTCTCCGGAGAAGGCTATGTACTCAAAGGAACGGTTCTTCAGATTTGTAAGGATCAGACTTCGCTCAAAAGAAGAAACGGAAAAAGAGTTGTAATTGACGGAGAAGGGTATTACGAAGAGATTTTGTCAGGCCATACCTTCAGAGTTAATTCCGGTGCTTTCTTTCAGGTAAATACGGCGCAGGCAGAGAAGCTGTACAGTCTTGCACGCGAGGGTCTGACGGATGCCGAAGTAATATATGACCTTTACTGCGGTGCGGGTACAATTGGACTTACTACGGTCGGGCCAAATCAAAAACTCTATGGTATTGAGATATCTTCGGAGGCTGTTGCTTCTGCTAAGATTAATGCGCGACTCTCCGGAAATGAGAATGCGGTTTTTATATGCAGACCTTGCGAAAAGGTGATTCTCAGCAAGTCCGACATTCCTGCTCCGAACGCAGTCATAACCGACCCGCCGCGTAAGGGAATGGACTTCTCCTTTGTGAATCAGCTGATAAAGCTCGGCGCACCGCGAATCTCATATGTATCGTGCGATCCGGCTACAATGGCTCGTGATTTGAAGTATTTATGCACGACATACAAAATAGAGAAAATTACGCCTGTGGATATGTTCTCGCGAAGCAGTCATGTGGAGACTGTCGTGTTGATGTCAAAGGTAAAATAGGGATAGCCGTCAAAAGGCTTGAAATAAAGGGTTTTAAGACCAAAGGTAGCATTTTTGAGTGCTGCTTTTGGTCTTTCTTTTTCTTGTCGGTGGAAACCTATCGAATGACTGAAAATGGTAGGGCTGTGGAAACACTATGGTTAAGGGTATGAGAATGTATTTAATGTATTGATTTTGCA
>JAKSRF010000053.1 GCA_024403755.1 Clostridia bacterium | reverse complement strand
AAAAACTTCTCCATTGGAGAAGAAAATGCCTCGATTTGGAGAAGTTACGATAAAAGTTCTCCAAAATGGTCCTAAAACTTCTCCATTGGAGAAGAAAACTGCTTGATTTGGAGAAGTTTTGCCAGGACGTCGCCAAAACACACCTAAAAACTCGCTGACGGCGACAAAAACTGCCTGATTTGGAGAAGTTTCTGTAAAAGTTCTCCAAAATAGTCCTAAAACTCCAATGGAGAAGAAACTGCCTCGATTTGGAGAAGTTTTACCGGGGTTTGGCGTACGGGGGCGTACCGGGGCGTACCGGGGCGTAGCGTAGGGGCCGGGGGAACGATGATTATTGTCAGTTCAGTGTTTGCAACTCAAGCATTAGAATCAATATGCTCCCTTATAAACCATTTATTTCCAAGATTTCCGTGAAGAATCAAATTATCTAATGTTAAACAGAGCAGCGGCGTTATTATAGCAAATGTCTTCAATTATGGATTGCAGAATTTTCTTATCATCAGGGAACATGCCCTTCTCGACAAAATCACCGATTAAATCACAAAGAATACGTCTGAAGTACTCATGTCTGGTGTAAGAAAGGAAACTTCTTGAATCGGTTAACATGCCGAGTGAACCCGGAAGATAACCCTGTTCTGCAACTGTTTTTAAGTTTGAACGTATTCCGTCAAAGGAATCATTAAACCACCATGCGGCACCGTGAATAAGACGCGGCAACTTGGTAACCTCAGCTTCGTCAGTAATTTCGGCGGCTGATAAAGTGTCTGAATCCATATCAGAGAATTGCCAAGGAGAATTGGTTACAATATTTCCGCTTATATTCTCCTGAAATGAGCCGATAAGTGTATCTATAAGGGCATTATCGTTTGGATTAAGACTGTAAATAATAAATCGCGGCAAAATTTTCTCTGTATTCAGGTAATCAAGCATGTGTGACAGAGGAGTAAGGAAGTTAAAGCCGGCAGCAATGGAGTCACATCCGGCATTTATACCTATGCGGTTATAAAGAACCGTATTGTTATCTCTGAGACAGGAGAAGTGAAGCTGAACACTCCAACCGCGTGCTTTATACTCATTACAAAGACAAATCATCAATCTGGACTTAAAGGCACACAGTTCTTCATCAGAAACGTGGAAATTATTGAGGCGGCGCTTAAGTGCTTTATCAGCATCGACATTGTTGTATGAGGAATCAAATACTATTTCTGTCATACCGTGATCTGCAAGAACACAACCGTTGGCACCGAAGAAGTCGATTCTGCTTATGACAGCACGAAGAAGTGAGTCAAAATCTCGAATTGCAACACCGCTGACATTACCTAAGTCAAACAGATAATCTATAAAAGAATCACTTGCTATGTCAAATACTTTGTCAGGTCTGAATGTAGGCAGAACCTTTACATCAAAATTCGAATCGGCAGCAAGGGCACTATGATAAGCAAGATCCTCAATCGGATCGTTTGTGGTGCAAATCAACTTAACATTGGACTTTTTAATCAGACTGCGTGAAGTAAAATCACCGTTTTTAAGAATATCCAGTGATTTATACCAAATCTCAACGGCGTTCTCGGCGTTAATCGGAAGATCAATTCCAAAGTAGCGGTTAAGCTCGAGATTGCTCCAATGGTACAGCGGATTACCTATGGCCTTGCCGCAGACTGCGCACCATTTCAGAAATTTGTCTTTATCTGAGGCATTACCTGTAATGTATTCCTCATCAACTCCGGCAGCGCGCATGAGACGCCATTTGTAGTGATCGTATTTAAGCCATAATTCAGTAAGATTGCTGAAGGATATATCTTCATATATTTCACGCGCCTCGAGATGGCAGTGATAATCAATGATTGGCAATTTGGCAGCATAGTTCTCATAGAGTTCTATGGCACTTGAAGAGTTAAGCAAAAAATTTTTGTCAGCAAAAATACTCATATGGCCTCCTGATTTATAAATCATATAGTAATATAAAGTTATAACATTTTGTGTTGGAATTCAAGAGATAATGTGCTAGTATACTAGTGGAATATAAATATTTTTTATCAATCAATTGAAGGTGAGTTTTTTATGGATATTTTCGAAAATATGTATAAGACCGGCTTTGTCCCGGTAGTGGTGATAAATAATGCCGATAATGCGGTAAAGACAGCGGAAGCACTTCTTAAAGGCGGCATAGATTTTATGGAGATAACCTTCAGAACCGAATGTGCAAAAGAAGCAATCAGTTCGGTATCAAAGAATGTAAAAAACATGATTGTCGGTGCAGGAACGGTTATTAACCTTAATCAGGCAAAGGAAGCGGTTGAAGCAGGAGCAAAGTTCATCGTATCACCGGGATTGTCAGAGGAAGTAGTTGAGTGGTGTATTGAGAACGATATACCGGTCCTTCCGGGGTGCGTTACGCCTACTGAGATTATGAAAGCAGTAAGCATGGGACTTAAAAATATAAAGTTTTTTCCGGCAAATATATACGGCGGGTTAAGTGCAATAAAAGCATTAAGTGCACCTTTCGGCGGAATTAAATTCCTTCCTACGGGCGGTGTATCAGAGCAGAACCTGAGTGATTTTATATCTAATCCTAAGATTCTTGCGGCAGGAGGAAGCTTTGTTTGTGCAGCAAAGGACATAGACGAGGGCAATTACGATGCTATTGCGGAGAGTGCCGCACGAGTAACGGATATAGTCAGAAAAATAAGAAATTAACAGCAGCGAGGATACTATAATGAAAGTACTTACTTTTGGCGAACTTCTACTCAGACTTAAATCAGAGGGTAATTACAGACTGTTGCAGACTCAAAATCTTGAAGCTACATTCGGTGGCGGAGAAGCCAATGTGGCAATATCGCTTGCCAATTACGGAATTGAAAGCGAGTTTTTTACCGCACTTCCTGATAACAGAATAGGAGATGCTGCGGTAAGTGAGATCAGAAAGTATGGTGTTGATACAAAAAACATAATAAGACGTCCGGGCAGAATGGGCATTTATTTTCTTGAAGAGGGAAGCTGTCAGAGACCGAGCAGAGTCATATATGACAGAGAGTATACTGCAATATCCATGCTTGATGCCAAAGAGGCAGACTGGGATAAGTTGCTTAACGGAATTGAATGGTTTCACATCTCAGGAATAACACCGGCTATTAATCAGAATCTGGCCGATATTACACTTGAAGCGGTAAAGAGTGCTTCAAGCAAGGGAATCACTGTATCTGTTGATTTGAATTACAGAGGTAAACTTTGGAAATACGGTAAGAAGCCTGAAGAGGTAATGAGCAAAATAACAGAATATGCAGATGTTTTGATAGCAGGAAGAGAAGATATACAAAAGTGTCTCGGTATCGGAAACGATATAAAGACAGCAAATGATGATGATTCGCTTAATATGGAAGGCTTCAGGAGATTGACGGATGAGACAATGAAGAATTATCCGAATCTTAAAAAGACGGTTGTAACATTAAGAGAGAGCAGAAGCTGCGATCATAACTTTTTCAGTGCATGCTTTAATAACGGTGAAGATTTCTATACTTCAACATGTTACGAGATTAAGGATATAGTGGACAGAGTAGGAACCGGTGATGCATTCTCGGGAGGCTTGATATACGGTCTTATATCATATAAAGATGATATGAAGGCACTGGAGTTTGCAACTGCTGCAGCTTGCCTTAAACATACGATTGAGGGTGACATTAATCTTGTTACTGTTGAGGAAACAGAAGAACTTATGAGAGGTTCTGCTTCAGGAAGAGTGCAACGCTGATATACATCCCGACAGATATAAGCTTCGTCAGAAAAGCCGCGCATCACAGCGGTTGAGTTACCCATATAGAATAAAATATACATACTTATACTCATAATATTTGTCAAAATGAGTATAATATGGGTTATTTTTTATTCAAAAAAGGGGCTATAATCTTAATGGATAAATTTTTATGAAAACAGCAATAAACAAATTACAAGGAGATGCTGACATGAAGGATTTTGTAGCAGGTAAGTGGAACAGCCATATTGATGTAAGAGATTTTATCGCACGTAACTATACTCCTTATGAGGGTGATGAATCATTTTTGTGTCCGCCTACCGAGAGAACTATCGGTATTTGGAATAAAATAAAGGAACTTCTTAAAAGAGAGAGAGATAAGGGCGGCGTGTTAAATGTTGATACGCATACTATCTCTGATATTGATGCTTTTAAGCCGGGATACATAGATAAGGAAAGCGAGATTATCGTCGGACTTCAGACTGATGCACCGTTAAAGCGTGCAATTATGCCTTTCGGCGGCATGAGAATGGTAAAAAATTCACTTGATGAATACGGTTACGAGATGGATCCTGATGTCGAGGAAGTATTTAAGTACAGAAAGACACATAATGACGGCGTTTTTGATGTATATACTCCTGCAATGCGTGCAGCAAGAAGAAGCGGAATAATAACAGGTCTTCCTGATGCGTACGGTCGAGGAAGAATTATCGGTGACTACAGAAGAATTGCTCTTTACGGTATCGATTATCTTATTGAGAAAAAGGTAAAAACAAAAGATAACTTTGATCAGCCTTATATGACCGAAGAAAGAATCAGATGGAGAGAAGAACAGGCAGAGCAAATCAGAGCTCTTGAGAAGATAAAGAGAATGGCTGAGAGCTACGGCTTCGATATATCTGTTCCGGCAAAGGATACCAAAGAAGCATTTCAGTGGGTGTATTTCGGTTATCTTGCAGCAGTTAAGGAACAGAACGGTGCTGCAATGAGCCTCGGTCGAGTAAGCACATTCCTTGATATTTATGCACAGAGAGATTTGGAAGAAGGAAGATATACTGAATCACAGATTCAGGAAATTGTTGATGATTTCATTATTAAATTGAGAATCATCAGATTCCTCAGAACTCCTGCATATAATGAGTTGTTCAGCGGCGATCCGAACTGGGTAACAGAGTCTATCGGCGGTGTATCTACTGACGGAAGACATATGGTTACAAAGATGAGCTATCGTTTCCTTCATACCCTTACGAATCTCGGGCCTGCACCTGAGCCGAATCTTACGGTTCTCTGGAGTACGCATCTTCCAATGAATTTCAAGAAGTATTGTGCAAAGATGTCAATTGAGACTTGTTCGATACAGTATGAGTCAGACAGACTTATGCGTAAGAAGTTTGGTGATGATTACGGTATAGCTTGCTGTGTATCGGCAATGAGAATCGGAAAGCAGATGCAGTTCTTCGGTGCAAGAGCTAATCTTGCAAAGGCTCTCCTTTATGCAATTAACGGAGGTCGTGATGAGAAGTCAGGTCTTCAGATTGCACCTGAGCTTCTTGCATGTCGAGGCACCTATCTTGAATACGACGATGTAATGAAAAAATATGATGCTATTCTTGACTGGCTTGCTGCCCTTTATATAAACACTCTTAATGTAATCCACTATATGCATGATAAGTATTGCTATGAGAAGATTCAGATGGCTCTCCATGATAATGAGATTGAGCGTACAATGGCATGCGGTATAGCAGGTCTTTCAGTAGCAGCAGATTCACTTTCTGCAATTAAGTATGCCAAGGTTAAGCCTGTTCGTAATGAAGAAGGCTTAGTAATTGATTATGTTGTTGAGGGAGATTTCCCTAAGTACGGTAATAATGATGAGCGTGTAGATGAGATTGCAGTTGAAATCGTCCAGAAGTTCATAGAGAAGCTTAAGAAGGTTCCGGCTTATCGTAATGCAAGACATACAATGTCTATTCTTACTATTACTTCTAATGTTGTATACGGAAAGAAGACAGGTACAACTCCTGACGGTCGTAAGGCCGGCGAACCGTTTGCTCCTGGTGCCAATCCGATGCACGGTCGTGATACAAACGGAGCTGTTGCTTCAATGCTTTCTGTAAGTAAGATTCCTTATGAATTAGCAGAAGATGGTATCAGTTATACCTTCTCGATTGTTCCTTCTGCTTTGGGAGGAGATGAGAGCGCCCGCGAGGAGAATCTTGTATCTTTGTTGGATAACTATATTCTTGAAGACGGTCATCATATAAACGTTAATGTCCTTAACCGTGAGACACTTATTGATGCTATGGAGCATCCTGAGAATTATCCTCAGCTCACAATTCGTGTATCAGGTTATGCCGTTAATTTTATTAAACTCACAAGAGAGCAACAGGAAGAAGTAATTAAACGTACCTTCCACGAGAAGATTTAATTGTATTCTTCTCGAAAATTGGTTATAAAGAATTAAAATGCAAGGTTTTATTCATTCAGAAGATTCTTTCAGTACATTAGACGGACCGGGCATTCGCTACGTAGTATTTATGAGCGGGTGTCCGCTCCGTTGTATTTTTTGTCATAATCCTGACACTTGGGAATTGCAACGCGGCAAGATTGTTGATGCTCAGGAACTTACCGACAGAATTCTCGCACATCGCAATTTTTATTCAAACGGCGGCGTTACGATATCCGGAGGCGAGCCGTTACTTCAGCATGATTTTATATTGGAATTTACAGGAAAACTTAAGGCTGCCGAAATGCATGTTGCACTTGATACGGCAGGTTCGCTTCCGATTGATGTTACTTCCGATATAATTGACTCGGTAGATATGCTTTTATTGGATATTAAAGCTCCTACAGCAAAAAAATACGCAGAAATTACCGGACAGAATACATTTGATAATACGCTTAAAACATTGGAGTATTGTGCTTCCCATAATAAAGAAGTGTGGATCAGACATGTAATAGTACCGGGATATACAGATTCGGTGGAATCTGTTATAAAATTAAATAAACTTATCAGCAGACCTGAATACAGAAATGCCGTTAAGAAGGTTGAACTTCTTCCTTTTCACAAAATGGGTGAATATAAATGGAAGGAACTCGGACTGGATTATAAGCTTTTTGATACGGAAGTTCCTACTGACGAGACGATGAGAATATTGAGAGACTTAGTATAAAACGGAGAAGAAGCATGAGAAGATTTAAGATAATTACAGCGGAGTGTTTGGCATTTATTATAGCCTTAAGCTCTTTAACAGGGTGTGATTCATCGCTGTTGAGCAAGGAGAAGAAGGATGATTCGGAAGATATCCTTAATGTATGTGATGACTTCTTGGATACAGTATTGGATTTTGATTTTAAGAAGATGAAGAAGCTTGTTACGGAAGAAAGTAAAAAAGCAGATTGCTTCGGTGACGGTGCTTATCAGATTGAGCCCATAACAGATAAGATTCTTGCAGAGACTGTTTATGAAGCAGATGCAGACAGTGTAAGTGTAAAAAAAGAAGAAGGTTCAGCGGATTATGACATAACGATGCCTGATGTGAGCGATGTTATGGAAATAATGGGTGAAGGTTCCGATGCTTCCGAAGCAATAGAGAAAGCAGATACAAAGGAATTTACTGTAACAATTGAACTTGAATATGAAGATGACCAATGGCTGGTATCCAATTTTGAGGATGTTTTTGAGGAAATATTGTCCTTTGAAGAAGATATTACGGAGATAAGTGAGACGGAGCCGCAGGTTACTGAGACAGAACCTGTTATCGAGACAACTGAGACGGAAGTAACCGTTGAACCTACGGTTGAGTCTACTCCGGAACCTACTCTGGAACCTACTGCAGAAGTACATACAAAGCCTACGGTTGAACCACCGGTTGTTGAGCCGTTGGAATACAGCACAGACTACACTTTGGATGATGTAATAAACGCAAACTGGGATGATTTTGTAGTATATTTTGACGGTCAGGTCCTTGAATTGCCGTTTCCTTATTATTTATTGGCGGATCGTTGGGATTTGTCGGAAGAATGTCCTGCCGGATATTATATTAATGTCGAACAATATGTAATTGATCGTTTGGTAAGTAAAGAAGACGATACTCTATATTTATGGGTGGAGTTGTACAATATCGGTTATGACTTACCGATTGATGTTGTAAATGCAATTATTACATATATGGAGTATGATTCCAGACATATCGACGGTGATAAATATATTCATTCCGAGCTGCATGAGTTTACTTTACCTAAGGGAATAACGTTGGGCTCAACAGTTGATGATGTTATCAACGCATACGGTGAACCGACAAACCGTACAGATATCAAAGAAAGTGTAATACTTGAGTATAAAGATGATGAGTACAATTCACTCACTATTACGTGTGAATTAGATGAAGGTGTAGTAAGTTTTGAATACCGAGTAAGTCATTATTATTGGGGTGAGGAATAT
This sequence comes from Clostridia bacterium, assembly GCA_024403755.1. Lineage (GTDB taxonomy): Bacteria > Bacillota > Clostridia > Saccharofermentanales > Saccharofermentanaceae > Saccharofermentans. The sequence goes on along the minus strand of JAKSRF010000053.1, from coordinate 4,381 downwards.
GGTTATGAAGGATAAAGTTAAAGCGGTACTTATTATTCTCTGTATTGCGTGTGAAAGTTTTTGCGGATGTAATTCGAAGATTGATACCGACAGTATTTTGGATGTAAGTGATTCTTTTCTTGATGCGGTATTAGAGGTAAATACGCGCAAAATTCTTAAATCAGCAGTTGAAGATGACAGTGATTCTTCATATTTTGACGACGAGAAATTTTCATCGGATCATTCGACAACAGATTTGATTCTTGAGAATGCTGTATACGAAGCAGACGAAAGCAGCATAAAGCTTACCAAGAATAATACTAAGTGCTCTGTTGATTATGAGATCAGTATGCCGGATCCGATTGATGTAGTAGAGATTTGCAATAGTGATTGGGTAAGCGTTGAGGAAGCAATAGAAGATGCCGAAGAGCGTGAATTTACTGTTACCGTAGAGCTTATGCTTGAGGACGATGAATGGTTAATAGGCAATTTTGAAGAGGTTTGTGATGATATTTATGAAGATGCTTTTGATTTGCTTTTTACCGACTCTTTACCTTCTGATACCGAAGAGACCGTAGAAACAGAAGCTACTGAACAGACTGAGCCTGAAGTGACCGAGACGGAAGCGACGGAGTCTTCCGAACCGACGGATACTTCATCAGAAGTATTTGTTCCTGTTGACAGTACTGAATTAACCATGGAGGATTTAAATAATGCGACATGGGATTCGGCAATGGTGTATTTTGACGGTCAGATTTTGTCTTTGCCGTTTGATTATGAACTTATATCCGACCGTTGGCTTATTCTTAATGAAAAATTCGACGGGTATGTATTAAATCGTGGTGATTTCTGTGCCGTCACACTTGAATTATTTGGTTCTAAAGAGACAAAAATGAATACCAGCATTGCTAATATTTATACTGACGGATTAATCGATATTAAATCAGGTGAGTGTGTACGTCTCAATTATAGCCAGTATTCCGATGGTGTGGATTTATCTGATTTTGTTTTGCCGGGCGGTGTTACATATGGTATGTCTTTGGATGAAGTAATTGCTGTGTACGGTGAGCCTGAAAAACAATATGATCCCGCCGAAAGCGGATATTTCAGTATCACCTACGGTGACTACAAGTCAGTCAAGTTGAATCTGAATTTCACTTTAGAGAAGGGCTTATATGGCTTTGAATATGATGTAGCAAGTGAGTTTCCTATCGATTATAAACAGAATTAGGAATGTACAACTGAATTAACGATTCGTTAACAGAAAAAACACATTTCATACACCTTTTAATATTTACTATGTGTTAATATCAAGATGTTAATAAGTATGGCGGTGCCGTATGCGCCGTTAACTGATTAATTTTGATTAAGCCGATATGTTTTGTTGTGAGAAGGAGAACAGAATGACTGACACAAGCAGAAGAATTATAAGGAAATTGTCCGTTACATTATTAACAGTCAGCTTGTGTGCCTGTAATGTACCGGGCGGTATGTCAAATTATATATCGTCTGAGGCTGATGCTTTAGGCGTTGCAGATGCTTTTCTCGACAGTATATTGGAGATTGATAAGGACAAAATGTCGAGACTGGTAGTCGAAGATGACAGAGAGTCTGACTTTTTCGAGGAAGAGATAACGGTACAGAATAATGTGTTGAGCGAAGGTATTCTTGCAAAGACTTTATATGAAGCCGATGAAGACAAAGTAAAATTTACCGATAACAACACTGAATGCAAGGTGGATTATAAGATTACAATGCCGAACTACGAGCAGGTATATGAGAAGTATTATGACGATGCTTTGAATATTGAAGATGCCGTAAGTAATGCTGAGAAGGTAGATTTTACCGTAAAGATTCGACTTGTTTTCGAAAATGATGACTGGCAGATAACAGACTTTGAAGACATATGTGATGAGTTTTACAAAGAAAGATTGTTTAAGGAAGGTGCAGATACGGTATATGTTGAGCCGACGGAGCCTGAGCCTTCTGAGACTGATCCGATTAAGACGCAACCTACAGAAAGTGACTATTCGGAACCTTCGGAAACCGAGCCGACAGAAAGTAAACCTGTGGCAGAGACAACGGCAGTACCGACAGTTAATCCGTCAACAGCTGAGACAACTGAATATACGGATAAATATACTTTAGACGATGTAATGAATGCCGATTGGAACGATTTTATTTTCAGCTTTGACGGCGAAATAATAAGTTTACCTTATCCGTATGAAAAATTGGAAGGTAAATGGGCCCTTCCGGAGAAATATGATTCTGTATACTATCTTAATCCGGGAAGCGAGGTTATGGAGGAACTCAAATACAGAGATAATGATGCATTGATGATTTATGTATACTTGAGAAACAACTATGACGCTCCGATAGACATAAGAGATGCAGTCATAGGAAGTTTTTACTATTCAAGATTGTTTGACGAGAAAGGTAAATATTTTGATTTTGTTTTACCGGGAGGCATACAGTATGGTTCAACGTTGCAGGAGGTATACGATATTTACGGTGAACCGAATGAAAGCAGTGAATATGGTGAAATGACGATGTTGGAATATATCGATAATGAAAGAAATATGCTATATATATATTGCAAAGATACAGTAGGTGTATATTCTTTTGAATACATAGTAAATAATTAGGAGACAGCAAAAATGAAAAATACTAAATTTATAGCATTAACAATGGCTTCAGCAATGACGATAATATCACTTTGCGGCTGTGAGATGCCGTTTATAAGCGGGAAGGCTTCAGAAGATGATGTGCTCGAAGCAGCTGACGGTTTTCTTGACGCCGTATTGAAAGTAAACGGCAAGAAAGCATTAAAGCTTGTAATAGAGGATGACAGTGAGTCAGATTATTTTGAAGATGAATCTGTTTTTCAGGATACGACATTCGGCGAGGCAATTCTTGCGGAGGCCGAATATGAAGCAGATGAAGACAGTATTGAATTTAAGAAAAACAATAAGAAATGTGAAGTTGAGTATACGATAACAATGCCTGACTTTGGTGAGGTTCAGGACAATTACTATGAGAACTTAGATATAGATGATGCAATAGAGAACTCAGATGAAGAAGAGTTAACTGTTACTATTGAACTTGAACTTGAGGATGACGAGTGGCGTGTATCAAACTTTGAAGATGTATGTAATGACATATACGGTGATATGTTTTTACAGTATGAAGGTGAAGTTATAGCAGATCCCGGTAACGGTGTTACCGTTCCGACGGAGACAAGAGATATATCAAAGACCGATTATACCAAGGAAGAAGTTAGAGATGCATCATGGGCAGAGGGTGTTCTTGTCTTTAATGATAAAGTAATGGTATTACCAACAGATTTCTCAGATTTTCTGAAGGATTGGGTAATTACAGGCGGAGATAAGGATGAGAACTACATATTAAATCCCGGTGATTCTGAATATATATATATGCAGATGCTTGGCGCAAGTTATACAACAGTAACAGTTAAAGTAGCAAATTGGAACAGTGACGGACCGATAGCACTTAAGGATGGACAAGTAGCATATATCAGTTATTTTAACAGTAAGGACAGTGTGAAAATGAGTGCATATCTCCCTGGCGGCGTAACATTCGGAATGACACCGGAAGAAGTTATGGCCATATATGGTGAGCCGGATTACTATTATGAATCAGATGATTCTGAATATATATCACTGGATTATAATTGTTATCCTACAATCACATTGAATGTTTCGTTTTCGAAAGCGGACGGAATGAACAATTTCAGCTACGGCTATTATGGTGATAATCCGTTTGCTGAGAGTTAAATTGAGTTAAACGTAAATAATGCGTTGACAGATAGAGTATGATGTAATTTTTAGGAGGGTTAAAAATGAAAAAATCAAAGAAAATTTTTGCATTGAGTATGTCAGCTTGTATAATGGCAAGTTCAATGTGCGGATGCAGTTTGGATATCGGCAAAAAAATCGGCGGCAGTGACGACGATGGTTTGTTAGATGCTGCTGATGAATTTATCGAAGCGCTTCTTGCAACAGATTCCAAGAAAGTATCAAAAACACTTATTGAGGACGATCAGGAATCAGAGTATCTTGAAGAACTCGATTCATACGATTCAACACTTGTAGCTGATATTCTTGAGAATGCCGGCTATGAAGCTGATGAAGACAGTGTTAAGGTTAAGAAGGATGAGGGTTCTGCTGAATATGAGATTACATTTGCAGATCCTGCTGATGTTGCAGACGGAAGCGACGTTGAAGACGCTGATGAGAAGTCAGTAACAATTACAATTGAGTTCGAGCTTGACGATGATGAGTGGCTTGTATCAAACTTTGAAGATGTTTATGAAGAGATTTTCGATGAAGATTTGACAGCACTTGCTGACGGCAACGTTTCATCAAAGCCGGCTGAGACAGAG
>JAKSRF010000052.1 GCA_024403755.1 Clostridia bacterium | reverse complement strand
ATCTTCAAAATCTTCTACATCTTCAAAATCATCCGGATTGTCATCAATTTCTTCAACAGCAACAGACTCCCCTTCTATATCCTCCCCGACGGTTATCTCATCATCAATTGCCCCGGGCGCCATCTTAGGAGCACCATCATACTCATATGGATAAAATCCGTTTACTAAAACGATTATTTTATCGTCTACAACCTCGGCCCTGTTAAAATAGTACCATTCCAAACCTAGCTCCTGGAATTCGTCTCCGACTATTACTCTGGTAGAATCAAACCAAGGATCACTTTCTGTTAATTCAACCACTTCATTTTTTACGTTTTTATTCTTATCCTTGTCATTACCGAATATACTGCAGCCGGAAACAGACAAAACAGAACCGGAAAACATAAAACCGGCCAACATAGCGGACATTAACTTACTTTTTTTCATAAGACCTCCTTAAACTGTATAAAAACGGACTTCTCATTCCTATATTACACTATTGCTCGATAGTAATAATATTTTCAATAAATACCTCAAAAACAGAATTTAATCTGATTTTTACCTACTTCTGAATTATAATACACTTATCAGAGTAAAATATGGCGAAAAAACGTTTAAGAAATAATTAATTTAGGAGATAATTATGAAAATTGTTGTTCTTGATGCCGGTGCCGCAAATCCGGGAGATTTATCTTGGTCACTCTTCGAACGATTCGGGGAAGTTACAGCATATTCTTATACTTCACCGGAAGTGCTTATCGAACGGGCAAAGGACGCTGATATATGCCTTACAAACAAAACCTGTTTTACTGAAGAAGTAATATCGGAATTGCCGAACCTTAAATATATCGGTGTTTTAGCCACAGGATACAATGTAGTTGATACCGAAGCTGCGCACAGAAGAAATATAGTAGTTACCAATGTTCCTGAATATGCAACATTTGCCACTGCTCAAATGACTGTTGCGCTTCTTCTGGAAATGGTAAATCACACTGGACTTCACAGTTCGAGTGTTATGAACGGTGACTGGGTTAAGTCCGAACAATTCTGTTATTGGAAACAGCCGCTCACGGAACTCTGGAATAAAACCGTATGTATAATCGGATTGGGAAAAATAGGCTGTCGCGTTGCCGATACACTCTCATGCCTGGGTATGAAAGTAATAGGCGTAGGACACAACAGTAATAAGGCTTATCCTGATTTTAAGTATCCGATTCTTGCTTTTGACGAAGCTGTATCAAAAGCAGACTTCATCTCACTACATTGTCCGCTTAATGACAGTTCAAAGAATCTCATCAACAAAAATACCATCGCTCAAATGAAAGACGGTGTACGAATAATAAATACGGCACGCGGTCCGATAGTTAACGAGAATGATATATTCGATGCACTGGTATCGGGCAAGCTTGCCGGCTATGCCGCTGATGTAATAGCCAAAGAACCTATGACCGCTGATTGTGTTCTTATTAAAGCACCTAACTGTATCATTACTCCTCATACTGCTTGGGCTCCGCTTGAGACACGAGCCAGATTACTTAATGAAGCATATAAAAATCTGGAGGCCTTTGTCAACGGAAATCCGATAAATGCAGTTTGACTTATATGTCTAAAAAATCAGCAAAACTAAAAAATACGGAAATGATTGACGGACCCTCGAGTTAAATAATTCGAGGGCCCGTCAACATATAATAAGGGATAGATATATATAGAAAAATGTCATAATTAGTGGAAGATTTAACTCTTCCCGTCTATTCTACTGAATCTTTTCAGATTTTACAATGACTATCTTAATTATTTCTTAATAATTGTTGAATTGTTAATAATTTGGTCTCAATCGTGACTTTTTTTGTCAGAATTATTGTATTAAATGTTTAATAACTCGTATAACTATAAATAAATGTTAATAAAGTAAACGTTTTTCTTATTTGATTTTTTTCTGATTTGAAATTCCCCAGAAGAAGAAAATTATAATCAAAACAATCTGAATAAAAAGATTCGGAGCAAGAACCTTGGAATTATCAGAAATAATATTGCACACTTTACTGCTGAAATTACTGATTGCCGTCACTCCCAATGCATACGGTACAACAAAATCCGCTATAAGTTTAGCTCCTACAAGTGCCGTAAATGCTTTAATTGCAATTCTTTGAATAAAGCGTACAGCTATACCGAAAACCAAACCGATACCCAAACCTATCAGAAGAGCTCTGACTTTTGACATACCGTTAGGATCGATAAGCACACTTATATATCCGTTATAGAACAAATAGCACCCTGCAATTGTAGTTAACAAAACAACCGCCTTCGTATATAGTGCATATGACATTAATGCACACAACACTATTGCCGTTCCCACAATAATTAAACGTGTCTTCTCCGGATCCGAACTTATAAAATATCTCTTTGTGAATGAATAAATTTCATTTCCGGCATAAGAACCCAAAACACCGAACAGGCATGCCAATGCCAAACGAAACATACTGTATCCGCGAAAACACAGTAATAATCCGATAATCAGAGTCGAGAACTGCAATACTAAATCAACAATTTCCGTAGCAGGCATTTTGTCTACACTCCCAATACATTTTTTATATCATTTATGGTGGTCTGCGAGCACAATTCCACTTTTAGTTTTGCTCCTCCGACCATTCCCTTTACATATTGTACCATTGAAGAACGCATCTCGCTAACTGCAAATTTCTCAGGTTTGTACTCAGCCGTAAGTTCAAGTTCGTGCAAAAGCATAAGCTTACGATGATACTCTGAAGGAAACATAACATCCATTATATCTGTGGTATCGGAATCCGGCTTACCGCAACGCAGGTTGTATTCCTCATCACTTGCGGATAACTGTCTGAAAATCCACGGATTACCTACTGCGGCGCGTCCTATCATAACACCGTCAGCATCGGTCTCAGACATCATATGTTTAAAATCTTCTCTGTTTTTTATATCTCCGTTTGCAAGAAAAGGTATTTTATATTCTCTTACTGCTTCACGCATCTGCGCTATAAGCGGAATATTCACGTCCCCGTAATACATTTGCTTTGCCGTTCTTCCGTGGACTGCTATTGAAGCTATTCCCTCATCCGCTAATCTTCTTACAAATTCAGGACCGTTCAAAGAAGAATCATCAAATCCTATTCTGGTTTTGACCGTAACCGGTTTTCCGTATGCAGAAGCGGCTTTAACCGTGGTTCTCGCTATAGAAGCAGCCTTCTCCGGATTAAGCATCATTGCCGATCCTGAACCGGTTTTTACTACCTTCGGCACAGGACACCCCATATTAATGTCGATAATGTCAACACAAGCCAGACGTTCATCCTCACATATTGCTTTAACGGCAAAGTCAAAATCCTCTTCCTCTCCTCCGAAAAGTTGAATAACACAAACTCCCTCATGTTCAGGATCAATAACCAAATACTTAAAACTGTAATCAACCCCGTTATAAAGAATTGACCTTGCACTTACGAGTTCAGTAGGTTGAATACCCGAACCGAAAGAATGACATATTCCGCGCATTGCTACAGTAGTAGCACCGGCCATCGGCGCCAAGCAAATATTATTGGGTACTCTTACATTTCCGATTTGGAATTCCATTATGTTGTAAAACCGCCTTATCTAAAATTGTCGAACTACAAAATACTGAAAAGATATGTAACATAGATATAATTTGCTACCAACCCCAGAACAACTCCGAGAACCATCGAGAACAAAACATCAGTAAAAAAATGCACACGAAGATACAATCGTGACAATGCTATAAGTGACGCATATACAAAAGCAAGAACACCGACAGTCGAATTGATAAGCAAAAGAGAAGTAGCTGCCGCAAAAGAACTTAATGTGTGTCCCGAAGGAAATGAATAATCCCACGGACGGTCTATAAGAAGCTTATATTTTTTGTGAAAAAAAGGTCTGCTTCGTTTAACCAGATTCTTAATTAAAATATTCCCGATAATTACACACAATATCAGCGCTATTGCATATGAATACAAATCTGCTTTATTGCGATCGACTATAAGCATGATACAAAAAACAATGAACCAGATGATACCGATATTTCCGGTTTTTGTAACAAAAACCATAAAGCGGTCCATAAGCGGTGAATATAAAAAATCATGAAGTCTGTCGAGATTTCTCATCTCTAAAGAACATAATTTTCCTATATTACGGTCCGCACGTCGTTCCAGTTCCTCCAAAGCTTTTCCTTCTTTGCGCAACGCCCTGGCAATCTTCATATCTATATTGTAAAAATCCTCTTTTGAAGAGGGACGTTTAATAATCAGCTTTGTCATTAAATCCACCTTGATTCGGTAAAAACACTTTCACCAAATATGATACTACAATAAAATAATAATTTTCCACATTTGTCACTTGAAAACTCAGGTAATAAGGGTAAAAATACATAGGTAAGTATTTTAGTGAGGTATATAGGATGAAGGATTGTCTTGTTTACTTTTTCAACGGTTTTCTTGACAGCGGTAAAACATCACTTATTTGCACTTGGGCAGGAAGTGATGATTTTCGTAAAACAAAGCTTGTTATTCTTGCAACGGAGGAAGGCGAGATTGAATATGATGATGACGCATATCCGGGAGCTGAACCGATTGTAATAATTAAGGAACCTGATGAGATTACATCAGAATTGATGTTTGCAATAGAGAAGGAACATAAGCCTGATTTCCTCTTTATTGAATGGAACGGTTCCGTGTCCCCATCCAAATTCTTTGACGAGACGGATGTTCCGAGAAGATGGATGCTGGCAGCTTCAATCGTTGTAGTAGATGCTTCAACCTACGGTGAATTTTTCCGCAACATGCAGCCGCTCTTTGCAGACTATTATAAGTACGGTGATAATATCCTGTTTAATCGTGTGGATCCGGAAGTAAACAGTCTTCCGAAGCTTCGTGCTTCAGTAAAGGCAATTAATCCGGGTGTAAATATTGCTTTCTTCGGTGAAGACAACGAACCTGTACTTATTGAAGACCATCTCCCGTATAATCTTGAGGATAATCCTTGTCTCATTAAGGATGAGGACTTCGGTATTTTCTATACTGATATGATGGATAATGTTAATCGTTATAACGGAAAACGTGTATCTCTTGTAGGTCGCGCTGTAGTTTTCAGAGAAATGCGCGGCAAAGGCTTTGCTTTATCACGTCCTGCTTATACATGCTGTTCAAATGATATAGGACAGATTCAGCTTCTGTGTCTTTATAATTATAAATCCAACTTCCCTGCCAACGAATGGGTTAAAGTAACCGGACGTATCAGATATTTTGAACAACCGGACCCTCAAACCGGCAAGAAGGTTCCTATGGGATGTCTCGAGGTTGAGAATTATGTTCTTACCTCAAAACCGGAAGTTGAGATGGTATATTTCAGTTGATTCTTTTCAGTCCATTTTCGAAAATATAATGAAAGAGGTGTTTAATATATGACAAAGGTTGATATTTTTTCAGGTTTTCTCGGAGCCGGTAAAACAACGCTCATTAAGAAATTAATAAGTGACGGCTATAACGGACAGAAACTCGTAATCATTGAGAATGAGTTTGGTCAAATAGGTATTGACGGCGGATTCCTTAAGGAGTCCGGAATTCAGATTACAGAGATGAACTCCGGTTGCATCTGTTGCAGTCTCGTAGGTGACTTCGGCAAAGCTCTTGATGAGGTAATAACTACATATTCTCCTGACAGAATTCTGATTGAGCCTTCAGGAGTAGGAAAGCTTTCTGATGTTGTTGCCGCTGTAGCAAAATGCGAAGGTACCGAGATTTGCGGTAAAACCACTGTTATAGATGCTTCAAAGGCCAAGATTTATCTTAAAAACTTCAAAGAGTTCTATGAGAACCAGATTATCAATGCTTCAACAATTATTTTAAGCCGAACAGGAAATATTAAGGAAGCTAAGTTAAACGAGGCATTAGAGCTTATCAAAGCTTTAAATCCTAATGTTCAGGTTATTACTACTCCTTGGGAGCAGCTTTCCGGTAAAGCGATTCTCGAAGCTATAGAGAAACCGGTTCATGCTTCGGATATGGCTGAGGATCTTCTTAAGGAAGTAGAGGAGCATGAATGTCACTGTCACCACCACCATGATGAAGATGATGATGACGAGCATGAGTGTCACTGCCACCACCACCATGATGACGACGACGATGACGAGCATGAGTGTCACTGCCACCATCACCATGATGACGACGACGATGATGACGAGCACGAATGCCACTGTCATGACCATGAGCATCACCACGAACATGATGAGAATTGTACATGCGGCTGCCATGATCACGAGCACGGCCATGAAGGTCACCATCATGCAGATGAAGTCTTCGACAGTATCGGATTTGAGACTGCTAAAGTATTCTCTAAGGAAGAGATTGAAGGTATTCTTGATGTGCTTCTTGATGAAGAGAAATACGGTATGATTCTTCGTTCAAAGGGTATCGTTGCAGGCAATGACGGAAACTGGATTCACTTCGACTATGTTCCGGGTGAATCAAATGTACGCTTCGGCTCTGCTGATGTTACAGGTAAGCTCTGCGTTATCGGTTCTAAAGTGAATAAGGACGCAATCAAAGAACTTTTTGGAATTTAAATCAAATGGCTAAATCTAATACTATGAATATGACAAGTGGTTCCATAATGGGACCACTTATTAAATACAGCATTCCTATAATGTTGACCGGCATTCTGCAGTTGCTTTTTAACACTGCGGACATTATCGTTGTCGGACAATTTGTTAACGAGAAGGCGGTTGCTGCAGTCAGTGCAAGTGCGGCACTCATAAATCTCCTTATAAATCTTTTTGTCGGAACCTCACTCGGTGCTACTGTTGTCTTAGCTTCTACAATCGGTGCACAACGCGATGAAGATATAAGTAGAATTACTCACACAACCTTCGCATTGGGAATAATCTTCGGTATGCTGACAACAGTTGTCGGGGTAATCGGTGCAGAGCAATTTCTCATATGGATGGATACTCCTGCGGATATCCTGGCTCAGGCAACCCTTTATCTAAAAATATATTTTGCCGGCAATCTGTTTTTTATGGTATATACCTTCGGTCGTGCAATAATTGTTGCCATAGGCGATACGCAACGACCGCTGATTTATCTTACATTATCAGGAATAATAAATGTCATTCTTAATGTAGTATTCATTCGTTACTTTGGAATGGGCGTTGAGGGCGTTGCAATTGCTACTGTTATATCACAGGCTGTATCTGCAGTTCTTATGACAGCAGCATTAATTAAACTCGATCATAAGTGCAAGATTTCTTTGAAAAAGCTGCGTATAAACGGCAAACAATTAAAAAAGATTCTTGTTCTCGGTCTTCCTGTAGGATTACAGAACACTCTTTTCTCTCTTTCAAATGTCATTATTCAGTCTTCAGTAAACTCACTCGGAACACTCTATGTTGCAGGTAACGGTGCCGGAAACAATCTGGATTCGTTTGTATACACATCTATGAATTCGTTCACTCAAGGCGGAATGACATTTGCCGGACAGAATTACGGTGCCGGTAAATACAAGCGTGTAAAGAATGTTTTCATAGCCGTAATAGAATGCGTATGTGTTATCGGAATCGTTATGGGACTGGCAGTATATTTTAACGGAAGAACTCTTCTTAAACTATATCTTCCTGATTCACCTGAAGGAATTGAATATGGTATGGTTCGTCTGTTGATAATGGGAGTTTTTAATTTTCTTTGCGGTCTTATGGACTGCAGTTCCGGTATTCTCAGAGGTATGAACAAATCCGTTTTTCCTATGATTGCAACCGTCGGCGGAAGCTGCGGATTGAGAATTATCTGGGTTGTAACCATATTCAAATACGCATTCACACACAAGACTCACGTTGAAGCCTTTAAGGCGCTTCTTATCTCTTATCCGGTGTCATGGGGAATAACATTTGCAGTTTTACTTGTTTATTTCATCATTACTTACCGAAAGATAGTCAGCAAAGAAAATATATCAAACAATGATGCTGTTAAAACAAAATAGTATGTGCTAGAATATCTTCTTGATAAACATACGGGGGCTATTCCTTTTCCCTCCGATAAAACCTTAAACACTGAAAGGAAACATTATATGTCATCACATTCTTCTCGCTCGATGCGAGGTGATTCTGTAAACAAGAATCGCCGCAATATCAGATTCATCGTAATATCCGGTGTCATATCGGCACTTTATATCGTTCTCACATTACCTATGGCTCAGTTAGCTTTCGGTCCGATTCAGTTGCGCCTTGCCGAAGTATTGACCGTGCTTCCTGCCTTTGGTACAGTTGGGATTCCCGGAGTTACAATTGGTTGTTTCCTATCAAATCTTCTTAATCCCGGTGCCTTGGGACCGATTGACATTCTCGGCGGTACCTGTGCAACACTGATATCAGCTCTTTTGAGTCGTTTCCTCGGAAAATACAATAAATATCTCGGGGTTGTTCCTCCCATCGTAATAAACGGCATTATTGTAGGCGGATATCTTCCGTTTATTATTTACGAAGCAGGAACAAAAGTAACTCCTGTTGCAGTTCTTATCAGTATGTTATCAGTAGCCGCATCCGAAGCAGTTATACTTATTATTCTCGGAATTCCTCTTATTGCCGTAATTAACCGCAACAGAAAACTAAATGAGAAATTGAAGGATTTCTGATAATCAGCTTCTCTCATCTATTATAGTCTGACATCTGTCCTCCGATATACTTATTACCTCATCCAAAGACTTCTGACCTGAAAAATATGCCTCAAACTCTTCAGCCAACACAGGAATAATATCTGTATCACAGCTACTTACAACATTTACCTTCTCTATAATATCAAGTAAACCCTGTATATCCTCTTCTTCTATGTAGTATCTCGGTAGGTTGAACTTAACGAGATCATTTTCATTAGTTGAATAATAAAAGGATCTGACCGTACTGTTACACTCCGCCTGAAAAGAAGAAAGTAACGCTTCTGTTTTACTTCTCGACATACTGAATTTGAAGCTGCTTGAATATATAGCTATATTACCGTCGGATTTATACCCGTTTATATAATCATAAGAATTCTCGCAACCAATTGACAACTTAATAAAATCCCATGCTGCATCCGGATTGGCACAAGCTTCAGATATTGCTAAGGAAGAAGTTATTGTTGCCGCTACCGCTTTTCCGTTATAAGACGGCAAAGCATACAAGGATATTTTATCGTTCAAAGCAAACGACATATAATCATTATTATATCTGTTTAATTTACCTGCACCGACACTGAAAGCATTGAAACCAACGTCATCTTCTTCGGACGACGGGGCCGGCAGGCTTGCACAATACTCGCATATTGCCTTAAACTCATCGCTTCTCAGATTTATCTTTCCGTTGTCAATCAGCGGTGTCTGCATATTGGTTACAAATTCCGCAAAAACACCGGTTCTTCCGAAATCTAATAACATAGGATTCAATCCATCACAATATTCATCTATTATCGCTTCATATTCTTCAAACGTAAAACCGCTTCCGTTATCGGCAATCTCCTCATATCCGTAAAAACAATTAAGATTTAAAGTCAACGGAAATTGATACAATGCATCGCCTGTCTTAACTGCATCTACAATATTCGTGTAATACTCCTCCGAATTTAAATCTGTCATATATTGAGTTAAGTCCACAAGGTAAACATCAGAATTAAATTGTGTATATTCTGCCGAATTTATAAGAATGTCAGGTCCGATTCCTTCTGACCAATCCTGGATAAGTAAATTTGACAATTCCATAACATCATCGTTTTTGGTTTGATACTTATCCGTATATCTGATCATATACTCGCTGTTACTTTGGTTAAACTGAAATATATTCTCAGCAGTACTTGCATCGATTTGCGTAAGGCCTGCCACAGTAAGAACAGTTTTTCCTGCATTTGGATTTTTTTCCTCACGCGTAAATCTGTATATTTCCGCTTCGCATGCTGAATTTTGTGTATTAATACAAGAAAAAATCAATTCATTTCGGTCATCGCTTACCATAATCGGAGTTGCATTTTCTAATTCAGTAATATTGGAATTACATTGATCAAAGGATATAATCTCTTCCTTAGTTCCTGCATCCCAATCAACTGAATACAGGCCGTACGGCGAATTGCAGTATATTTTTCCGTCAAGTTCAAATATACTGTCAAAACTATCCTCAAAGGTCTTTAAATCCTCCGATAAGACATATTCTTCTACAGTCATATTATCCACATTGACTGTTACAGGTTTAAAAATATAGTTCCCTTCGTCGTCGAATGACGCTAACACAAGCATGATTTCGGAATTATTTTTTTTCAACACCTTATTCAGAATAAACACATCAATATCGACATATTCCAGTAAATTAATTACTCTACTTTTTCCGTCCGAGGAAATAACCTCTGCATTAAGCTCCTCAGGAAAGCTTCCGTCTCCCATCTTGCTGTAAATATTGACTGTTTTATCACCAATACTGAGTTCCTTCGGTTGGTTACCTAATGAATAATCATATTTTGAACCGCTCTCGTTTCCGTCTTGTTCGCTTTCACTCAGCTTTCCGTCAGATAAATCAATATCATATACATTTCTAATTGAATGTGTATAGTCCTCAAGACACAACTTTAATTCGTCGTTTGTTTTAATTAACGATGTATCTGTAAATACCCAGTTATCTTCGTCAATCAGGCTCTTAAAATCAGATGACCACAGTAAATTCCCTTCAAAATCATACGCTGCCAATAAAAAGCATTCTCTCCAATAATGATATGCTCTATAATCCATTGTCTGTGTTTCTTCTACAAGCTCCACATCGTCACCCAGTTCATTCATATATTCTTCAGGCGAATAATCCTTGGTTCCCCGAATTAAATACACTAATTTATCACCGACTGCTTCAGGTGCTGTCACTCGAACATCCAATGGTTCGAATTTAACATCCAACAGTCCGAAATCATTCTTTGTACGGGTAGTACTGAACCACGGTTCATCCTCAGCAACTTTTACTATCTGATTGGTTTTTACTTTATCTTTACTGCTGTTACCGCAAGCAGTAAAACAGGACAACAACAAAACAGTTGTCATCAACAAAGATGCCATTTTCTTACATATCATATATCTATCCCCCGATTAGTCTTGCATAGCAAATAACTAAATTATTCTTAAACATTATATAACAAAGCAGAAATAAATCAAATAAAACCTTCTAATGCAAGTGCCGCACGATAAAGCCTCATCTCATCGATTCCGTATAGTATAATCCCACGTCTGACTCCATTTTTGTCACGCTCACTTCCTGCAATATTTACACTTGGAAAACCACAGAAATGCATAATATTAGTCGGTCCGGTCATTATAACGGCATCAAAATCTTTTAATTCATCCTTAACCTTTACAATGGTCGTCTCACGCTCTCGCATAACCTTCAGATATGGCTCACCGTTTGTTCCGCCCGGAGTATTATCAAGAGCATCACGCAGTAAAGAATCACCGTATCTCATCATCGTATCGGGATTTGCCTCGTAGCAGTCAACTATCTCACGAAGCGTCTTCCTAGAAGCATTGGAAGTTTTAAGATAATCCTCAAGTTGCTCTCTGAACTCCCATGTCATAATAACTATCTGCTCCATTATCGGCGGTTGTTGAAGTTCACTCACTTCCGCGCCGTTCTCTTTTAACATCTGAACGGTACGTTTAAGAAAGTCTGTATACTCATCTGAATTCATGTCACTGTTAGCAGTGTTAACTGCTATCTTAAGAGACTTAATATCCGCCGCACTAACCTTCGGAAGTACTTCGTCACGCATCGCGGAATATAACTTCAATGCATCCGTAAAGTTATTTGCCATGGCTCCGGCACTGTCGAGAGTCCTGGCAATCGGTATGATTCCTTCCGAATGAAGTGCTCCGACCGGTGGCTTCAGACCACATATTCCGTTTTCCCTGGCACAGACTATCACCGAAAATGATGTATCCGTACCGACAGCCATAGGCACAATCCCGGCCGCAACCGCTACTCCCGATCCGCTCGATGAGCCTGATGGACTTAGTTCCGGATTGGCCGCATGAATGACCTGACCACCGCGCGAGCTGTAGCCGGCCGGCATGCCGCTCGTCGTAAAATTCGCGAACTCAGTCATATTGGTTTTGCCGATGATTACAGCCCCGTTGCGTCGAAGATTTTTAATTATCGGTGCATCCTCAGATGCGATATTATCAGAAAGCGCGAGGCTTCCGGCTGTAGTATGAATACCCTTTACATCAATATTGTCCTTGACAAGAATAGGAATTCCGCAGAGCGGACCTGCCATCTCATTTTGTTTGGTTGCATTAGCTTCACAACGCTTCTCCGTTTTCAAAATAACTGGTATTCTCGTATCAAGTTCCGCAACAGCATTTAACCCATCCGGTCCACCGACAGTCTTTGCCAGCTCTATCGACTTCATTACACATTCGTAAGCTTCAGGTGAAATCATATGTCCTTCCCCGCTTTTCTGAAATTCATATATGTTTATTACAGTCTATCAGTAACTTACAGAAATTACTATCAGTTAAAAATTATGCTACAAATCTCAGTAGCCTTACTCGGTTCTTCATATATCAGACTATGAGCTGAATTCTTTAAGGAATTTCTAATTAATTTGCATTTAAAGATGCATCCATTGTCCTACTGTTTGACACTCCCACAGCTAAAGCAATGGGATTCTTGTTTCTAAGACCGTTACATTGTC